>DKVK01000050.1 GCA_002491165.1 Porphyromonadaceae bacterium UBA7180 | reverse complement strand
ATATGTGTTTAATTTGAACACTTACTTACGATTTTTAAAAGAGCCTCTCTGCCGCAGGGTCATTACGATTATCCGGAGTGATTGGCAGATAGGCCGGGAGGTCTACCCTCCATATTTGGGGAGGCTTCGCCGCAGGCTTACACCGGGTCTACGTCATAGTGCAGCATTATGCCGCGGAAGCGCGGGTCTCGCGACATCTGTACATACAGGCTCCGCAGAATGGCCTTCACCTTCGCCATCGAGGCACCGGCCTCCACCTTCAGCATTATCGTCTGGATGTTCATGTTCGCTATCTTGGAGACGTATGGCCGCTCCGGTCCCAACACTCTTGTGCCGAATATCCGCTGCAACTCGCGCGTATAGTCCACCGCCAGCACGTCGAGCAGCGCACGGTCGCGGTGCCGCAGGTATATGTTTATAATCTTGGTAAAGGGAGGATAGGCGAAGCGGCGGCGGTTTTCGAGTTCCGCACGGTAGAAGGAGGAGAAATCGTGGCGGCGCACATGCTCCAGCACGTCGTTGCGCGGGTCCGTGGTCTGTATCACCACGGTTCCGGTGTCTTCGCGGCGCCCGGCGCGTCCCGACACCTGTTCCAGCATATTGAAGGCACGTTCGTCGCTGCGGAAGTCGGGATAGTTGAGCAGCGTGTCGGCATTTATGACACCAACGACGTCCACGCGCTCGAAGTCGAGTCCTTTCGACACCATCTGCGTGCCTACGAGTACGTCGGTCTCCCCGGCGGCGAACTTGTCTATGATTTCCTGATAGGCATGTTTGTTACGCGTAGTGTCGAGGTCCATGCGCGCCACGAGCGCCTTGGGGAACTGCGAATGTACCTCTTCCGCGATGCGTTCCGTGCCGTAGCCGAAGGTCTCTATGCCGTTCTGGCCGCAGGCGGGACAAACGGCGGGGAGTTCTATGTTATGGCCGCAATAATGGCAGCGCAGCCGGTTGGTAGCCTTATGGTAGACGAGCGAGACATCGCAATGCGTGCATTTGGGCACCCAGCCGCACTCCCGGCACACCACCATCGGGGCGAAGCCGCGGCGGTTCTGGAAGAGGATGGTCTGGCGTCCGGCGTCCAGGGTTTTCGCCAGTCTCTGCATCAGAGGCGAGGAGAGCGACCCGCGGTTGAGTTTTCCTTTCCTCTGCGCCTTCATATCCACGATTTCCACCTCCGGCAGACTCACTCCGGAGTAGCGTTCCGGCAGTTCCACGAGGCCGTATTTCCCCGTAACTGCCTTATAATAAGTCTCAACCGAGGGAGTAGCGGAGCCGAGCACGGTGGGCGCGGCGTGCATCGAGGCCAGCACAATGGCGGCGTCGCGGGCGTTATAGCGCGGCGCCGGGTCGTACTGCTTGTAACTGCTTTCATGTTCCTCGTCGACCACCACGAGCCCGAGGCTGCGGAAAGGCAGGAAGACGGCCGAGCGTGCCCCGAGCACCACCAGCGGCTCTTCGCTGCCGTAGAGTTTCATCCAGAGGTCCACGCGCTCCGAGTCGGAGAATTTGCTATGGTAGACCAACAGACGGTCGCCGAACACACGGCGCAGGCGGTCCGTAAGCTGGGTGGTAAGCGATATTTCGGGCACGAGGTAGAGGGCGTTCATCCCCTCGCCCAACACGCGTTTTATAAGATGAGTGTAAATTTCGGTCTTTCCGGAGCCGGTAACGCCATGTAGCAACGTCACTTTCTTCTCCGGCCAACCGTCGAGGATAGCTTTCAGGGCGCGTCCCTGTGCTTCCGAGAGTTTAGGCAGCGTCACCTCCCCTTCGGCGCCGCCGACATCGTTGAACCGGTTCACGGTACTCTTGTACGCCTCCATTATCCCCTTCTCTACCAGACGGTTGAAGGTACCGGGAGCGCAGCCGGTCTTCTTTATGAGCGCTGCTTTCTCCACATCGCGGAGCGGCTCTCCGCGCTTCAGCCAGTCGCTCGCGGTGAGGTATGCCATCAGTATGTCGGTCTGCGCGGCGGCACGTTTCACTTTCTCCATATATTCGTGCAGCGCCACGTCGTCATACCGGTCGCAGCACAGGCGCACCAGCGTCTTGCTCACGGGACGGTATTTCTCCACGGCACGTTCATCCACCTCCACTATCCCGTGGGCCATCAGCGGCGTCACTACCTGCATCACGTTGGCGGCGTCCGACATCTTGTCAAGTTCCTTGACGGTGGCGCGTCCCTTGGCTTTGAGGAAAGCGACGACTTCCGACTGCCGTTCGGTCAGCTTCACCGGTTTCTCGGGGTCGAAGTCGGGGTTCAGGCGCACGTAGGTTTCGCTCTCCACACGCAGTCCGGTGGGGAGTGCGGCCTTATACACTTCGCCGGGAGTGCAGAGATAATAGTCGGCGAGCCAGTTCCAGAACTTGACCTGCGGGAAGCGCACCACCTCCGCCGGGTCGAGCAGACGCAGTATCTCCTTCACCTCATAACCGGCGGGCGCCTTGGAGTGCACGGCCACCACCACGGCGGTATAGAACTTGCGGCTGCCGAAGGGCACGAGCACGCGGTGTCCCGCCTTCAGCTTCCCGTCCAGTTCGGCCGGAACGCGGTAGGTGAAAGTACCCTCCACGGGGAGGGGCACCAGCACGTCGGCGTATCTCTCCATCGGTCAGAGTGCGGCTGTCAGCGCCCGAAGAGCCAGGTGACGTTTACGTTCCACGTCGACGGACGGGCACTATAATTGTCAAGCTTGCGGGTACGCATCTCGTAGCTCACGCCCAGATCGTAGTTTCCGGAAATCTGCAGACGCTCGAACAGCTCCACGCCGAGGCCGAACTGTATGGCCACGGTGCCGCCGGGATATTCGAGTGCCTTGACACCGTTGTCGCCGAGATGGAAGGTAAACACCGGGCCGGCAAAGGCGAACGGGGCGAGGGTGCGTTCCAGTCCATGGAGGTTAGTGTATTTAAAGCGCAGGTGTACGGGGAGTTGCAGCGTGTGCAGGCGCACGCTCTCGTTACCATAGCCGTCGGCGGCCCACACTTTCTGCGAACCGAGGTCGAGCTTCGCCCCGTGGTTAGAGTAATTAAGCCCGAAGTCCACGCCGAAGCCGATGCCGGGGAACATCCACTCGGCCACGAGTCCGCCATGGCCGCCCACGCCGGGAGTCACGCCGAAGAGGTGCGACTTAAAGTGATAATCAGTGAAGCTGACGCCGGCGGTCGGTCCCCAGCGGAACTCGGCGGAGGCCGTCAGTGCCGTGGCGGCCACAACCCCCGCGGCAAGCAGTTTCTTCAATATCGTCATCTTTTATCTCGTCAGAAAAGCCACGCGGCCGTAACGGTCCAGTAATTATTGCGCGTCTTGAAGTCGGAGGTGGTGGTAGCGGCATCGCCCACCACGTGCTCGAACACGTTGTTCATACCGAAGCCGTAGCTGCCCTGTATCTGCAGGTGGTTGATAAGCTCTATGCCCACGCCCACGTTCCAGGCACACTGGAATGTCTTGGTCTCGAAGACGTCGTCCTTACCGCCGAGCTTGAAGGCGAAGTCCGGGCCCGTGAAGAGGTAGGGCGAGAGGAAACTGCTTACCACCGGCAGAGAGAACTTATACTTAACGTTGATAGGTATCTGGAAGAAGTTCTTAGCCTTGCTCGAAGTGCCGTTCGCCACCACGCCCGAAGTGGTTCCGTCCGGAATCACGGGGACATCTACCGACGAGTTCATGCGTGTGTACATCAGCGAGGCGTCGAGACCCAGTCCTATGATGGGGATAACACCTTCCACCATCACACCGCCGGTGAATCCGGCACCGTTGTCGGAGGTAAAGTTATCCTTGACGTCGGAGAGATGCAGCTTGTTAAAGTTAGCGCCGGCTTTCACACCGAAGCGTATCTGCGCCTGTGCCGGAACGGCGGCGGTTGCGCCGAGCAGCAGCGTTGCGGCAAGTATCTTTATCGTTTTCATATCGCTATTTCGTTTGCGTTCTTTAAGTTCATAATGGGGAGACTGAGCGCCGCGGAGGCGTATACGTCGATGCAAAGGTAATATCTTTTCCCGAATATCGCAAATCTATTTTCATTTTTACCTCCC
Organism: Porphyromonadaceae bacterium UBA7180; assembly: GCA_002491165.1. Taxonomy (GTDB): domain Bacteria; phylum Bacteroidota; class Bacteroidia; order Bacteroidales; family Muribaculaceae; genus Lepagella. Next base: position 7,460 of record DKVK01000050.1, on the reverse strand, counting down.
GTCAGCAAAAAGAGTGCGCCGCTTTTGGCCGTTCGCGCAATTATTCTTAAATTTGCAGTCTGCGGAGAACACCCTCCCCCGCCAACACATTATATATAATATGGAAGAAGAAAAGAAACCCGACACACCGACACCGGCGCCGACGCCTGCACAGGCGCCGCAGAGCCCCGAAAGCCTCGCCATCACCGAAAAGGCCATCGAGATGCTCCGCACTGTGTTCGACCCCGAGATACCGGTCAACGTCTACGACCTTGGCCTCATTTATAAGATAGACTATACCGACAGCGACAAGACCCTGCACGTAGACATGACGCTGACCGCGCCGGGCTGCCCGGCGGCCGACTTCATCATGGAGGACGTACGCCAGAAGCTGGTAAGCATCGAAGGCCCGGAAGCCGTAGACCTGCGGCTGGTTTTCGACCCCGTGTGGTGCTACGACATGATGAGCGAAGAGGCCAAGCTCGAACTCGGCTTCCTCTGACTTTATGGAACGGAGGCATTCCTGCCTCCGCCCCAAGCCGCATCAGCGGCTTAGCTAAGAGCGGCTACAAAGAAAAGTGACGGCAAGAACCTGCACATACTTCCTGAGCGACCTGCACCTCGGCGCCCGTTACGCCGGCGACATCCACGCCGCCGAGCGCCGCGTGTGCCGTTTCCTCGACGCCATCTCCCCTACCGCCCGTAGAATTTTCCTGGTCGGCGACGTCCTCGACTACTGGTACGAATACCGCTACGTGGTGCCCCGCGGTTTCGTCCGCTTCTTCGGCAAGCTGGCCGAGCTCTCCGACTCCGGAGTGGAGATAACCTGGCTCATAGGCAACCACGACATCTGGATTTTCGACTATCTCCCGCGCGAACTCGGCATCCGCGTGGTGGACGGCGACCTGCTCACCGAGATAGACGGCAGCAAATTCTTCATCTCCCACGGCGACGCGCAGGACGACTCCTCGCGTTCCTTCCGCCTGATGCGCCGCCTCTTCCGCAACCGTTTCTGCCAACGCCTCTACGCCGCCATCCACCCGCGCTGGACCATCCCCTTCGCCCTCGGCTGGAGCCGCCACAGCCGCGCCGCCGACTCGCAGGACTCCGCCCCGAAGCCCGACCGCCTCGTGGCCTTCGCACGCCGTTACCTCCGGGACCACCCCGACATCCCGTACTTCATCTTCGGTCACCTCCACATACTCGAAGACATCCCCGTCCCCCCCTCCTCACACGTGATAATACTCGGCGACTGGCTCACACATTTCAGTTACGCGCGCTACGACGGCCACTCCCTCTCGCTCCATACGTACCACGACAGCGATGACGACCGCGCTTATTTTAAATATTTAAAATAACACACCGTCGCCCCGACCGTGAGTTTTAGCACTTTACGGCACACAGTGTTAACACTTGTAAAACTCCTGCCGGCCATCTAACACGCTGACAATCAACCCACTTATACCGCCATGACACTCCGGGGCACAAACGCGTACACACCCGTGCGCCCAACTCTCTGATAATCAATACCGTTATCAACGACTCGTAAATTCCAAAAAATTTAACAGTTTTTTTATCCGAAAAATTTTCCGAATTTTGTACTCCCCAAAACGGCCGCCGACCTGCCGTCCGACCCGGGAATAACGTTATGGACGAAACATATAAGCTACTTTGGAACAAGTGTCTCGAAATCATACGGGACAACATAGGCCAGGAGAAGTTCGACGCATGGTTCAGCTGCTCCAAGCCCATCTCGTATGCCGACGACACTCTCACGCTCGAACTTCCCACCCTATATATACAGGAACTCTACGAAACCCGCTTCCACGAGATTCTCAGCAAATCGCTGCGCCGTGTCTTCGGCGACACCATCAAGTGGAAATACGACGTCCCCGTCATCAGCGGCGACCGCCAGAGCCACGTCCACATGTCTGCCTCGCGGCAGAGCAGCATCGCACTGAACAAGACCGTCACCTCGGCACAGGGCGCCGCCTCCCCTTTCGCACAGTCCCGCCTCTCAGACATCGACTCTCAGCTCAACCCCGTCTATAACTTCGAGAACTACTGTGTGGGCGAAAGCAACCACCTCCCCTTCGTCATAGCAGAGTTCATAGCCCAGAATCCCCGGAAGAACGACTTCAACCCCTTTTTCCTCTACGGCGACGTGGGCGTGGGAAAGACCCACCTCATCCAGGCCGTGGGACTGCGTCTCAAGGAGAACAACCCCCAGATGAGGGTGCTGTACGTCTCCTCGCGCATGTTCCAGAACCAGTACAGCACCGCCAAGATAAAGGGCAACATCCCCGACTTCATAACCTGGTACGAAGGCATAGACGTGCTGCTCATCGACGACCTCCAGGAGATTTCATACAAGGCCGGTACGCTCAACGCCCTCTTCCCCATCTTCAACCACCTCCACCAGCGCGGCAAGAAGCTGATGTTCACCTGCGACCGTCCGCCGGTGGAGCTCGACGGAATGACCGACCGCCTCATAGACCGTTTCAAATGGGGAGTCGTGGAACAGCTCCCGAAGCCCGACCTGGCGCTCCGCAAGGCCATACTCAACTTCAAGGCCGAACGCAACGGACTCAGCATCCCGCCCGAGGTCATAGACATCATCGCCGAGAAGGCCGACGGCTCCGTGCGCCAGCTCGAAGGCATCGTAATGGGAATCCTCACCAACTCCATCGCCCGCAACCAGCCCATTACCGTGGAGATGGCCCTCGAAGTGATGCGCCACAGCATACGCCACGAGAAGCGCGTCATAAACTTCGACATGATAGTGGAGGCCACGGCAGAGTACTACAAGCTCAGCCCGGACGTAATCTTCACCAAGAGCCGCCTGCGCGACATAGCCGACGCCCGCCAGCTCATCATGTACCTTGCCGGCAAGCACACCAAGCTCTCCTCCTCAGCCATAGGGGGTAAGCTTAACCGCCGCCACGCCACGGTGCTCTACGGCATCAAGACCATCAAGGACCGCATCCCCTACAGCCGCGAACTCGCCGAAGCCATCGACTCCATCGAGGCCAGCCTCAAGAAAATGTAATCCCGGCCACCCCTTTTATCCCACGGCTGTATTACACAATAAAACGGGCGCGAACTGCGTTTAACAGTGAAGGGACAAACCATCAACCCCCTTCACACAGACTACGCATGGCCAAGTTTGCTCACATCTCAGCTCTACTGCTCGCCGCGGCGCCCCTCACGGCTTCGGCGGCGGCTACCGACATATCATTCTCCGGCAACGTCCGCGACGTCATCACCGTCACTCCCGAGCGCAACACCGGCCTCGACGCCGTGTACGTGCTCTACTCGCTCGACGGCGTCAGCATCGACTATGCCACCTCGTCGCCGTCCGTCAACTGGCTGCGTTACAGCAACCTCGGCGGCGGTTTCGCAGAAGCGGCACCGGGTGTGGAACGAACCGCCTCCGGCTTCCGGCTCACCGCTCCCGAAGGCGACACCGGCTACATAATAGAGGACGGCGACCGGCGCACATACTTTTGGCTCACGGACTATTCCGCCCACCGCATGACCCTCTCAGGCGTCACCGTGAACACCGAGGAGAGCGACTGCGACCGCACCGCGCTCGACATCGCAGGAACTGCCGACGCGATACACTTCTTCACCATCAACGGCCGCCAGGAGACCCTCGAACGCCAAATAACGATAGAGTACAACCAGCAGTCGTGGCCCGACGGCGCAACGGACTTCGAGACATCGCTGATTAACTTTTACATACCCGAACTCGTCCATACCGTACACCTCGTACCGCCGGTCTATTGCTCCACCTACTTCACAATAACCGGCGACCGCTTCCTGCAGCATTGGGGCGAAGCGCTGAGAGCCGAGAGCGACTTCTTCCAGCCCACGGCCGTTGACTGCCGCACCACCGCCGAGCAGCAAGGCTCCGGCGACACCGGCGGGGAGGGCGAAGAGAAAGACCCGTCGAACCAGACAGGCGGCGACAACACCTCCGGACTCGGCGGCTCGGCACCGGCCGACATCTCCTTCCGCTCGTTCACAACCGACGCCGTCATCCACCACGAATGGCAGATGGCCACGGACCCCGACTTCGAGAACATCACTTACCGCTTCAACGAGCGCGACCTCGACTTCACCTTCATGGAACAGGGCGTGACCTACGTGCGCTACGTAGGGAGCAACGCCGACGGCTCGTGCCAGACCTACGGCGACGTCTATGAAGTGCAGATAGGCGACTCGGAGCTGCGTTGTCCCAACGCATTCTCGCCCGGAGCCTCGGAGGGGGTCAACGACGAGTGGAAAGTCTCTTACCGCTCCCTCGTGGAGTTCGAGTGCTGGATATTCGACCGCTACGGCCACCAGCTCTTCCACTTCACCGACCCGTCAAAGGGCTGGGACGGCAAATACAAGGGGAAGCTCGTGAAGAGCGGCGTCTACTACTACGTCATCCAGGCACGCGGCGCCGACGGCAGGAAGTACAAGAAGAGCGGCGACATCAACATCATCAACTACAAGCAGACCGCCACCCCCGGCACCAACCCCGTGGAGTGAAAAAAAACATCAGCAAAAAGAAATTGGAAAAACATATATCCGCCACCGATGCCGTGGAAGTCTACGGCGCACGCGTACATAACCTCAAGAACATAGACGTCGCCATCCCCCACGGACGCCTCTCCGTAGTCACCGGCCTGAGCGGATGCGGCAAATCGTCGCTCGCCTTCGACACCATCTTCGCCGAGGGCCAGCGCCGCTATATCGAGACTTTCTCCTCTTACGCCCGCAATATGCTCGGCTCGCTGGAACGCCCCGACGTCGACAAGATTACCGGCCTCAGCCCCGTCATCAGCATCGAGCAGAAGACCGTGAACCGCAACCCGCGGAGCACCATCGGCACCACGACGGAGATTTACGACTTCTTCCGCCTGCTCTACGCGCGCATGGGCGAGGCACGCAGCTACATCTCGGGGCAGCCTATGGTCAAGTACACCCGCGAGCAGATAGTCTCGCTCATCCTCGGACGCTACTCCGGACGCAAGATATACATCCTTGCGCCGCTGGTAAAGAACCGCAAGGGGCACTACAAGGAGCTCTTCGAGTCGCTGCGCAAGAAAGGTTACCTCAACGCGCGCGTGGACGGGCGTCTCGTGGAACTGGCCTACGGCATGAAGGTGGACCGCTACCGCAACCACTCCATCGAGCTCGTGGTGGACCGCCTGCGGGCACGTGCCGACGACCTGCAGCGCCTCAAGGAATCGGTGGAGAACGCCCTGCACCAGGGGGGCAAGGAGCTTATGATATACGACGTGGAGGCCGACGAGACGCGCCACTATTCGCAGCTCCTGATGGACCCCGAGAGCGGAATCTCATACTCCGAACCGGCGCCGCACGACTTCTCCTTCAACTCGCCGCAAGGCGCCTGCCCGCGCTGCAAGGGCATCGGCACCGTCTCGCTCGTGGACCGCGAGAAGATTATCCCCGACCCCTCGAAGAGCATCTACGCAGGCGGCATAGAACCACTCGGCAAATACCGCAACACGCTGATATTCCAGCAGGTGGACGCCATCTGCCAGCTCCACGGCGCCACGCTCAAGACGCCAATCTCGGAGTTACCGCCCGAGGCCGTGGACGACATCCTGAACGGCACAACGGCACGCCTGCGCCTCGAGAGCGGCATCTACGCCCACAGCTACGACGGCCTCGTCAAGTACATAGAAATGCAGCAGGACGAGGAGGCCGGCGCCAAGGCCAACCGCTGGAGCAACCGCTTCTACGCCACCGCGCCGTGCCCCGAATGCGGCGGACAGCGGCTCAAGCGCGAAAGCCTCCACTTCTTCATCGACGGCCGCAACATAGCCGAAATCTCGCAATGGGACATAGCCACGCTCTACGAATGGACGCAGGGGCTCGAAGACCGCCTCGACCCCGCGCGCCGCACCGTGGCCGAAGAAATACTCAAGGAGATACGCACGCGCCTGCGGTTCCTGCTCGACATAGGGCTCGACTACCTCTCGCTCAACCGCGCCTCGGCCTCGCTCTCCGGCGGCGAGAGCCAGCGCATACGCCTCGCCACGCAGATAGGCTCGCAGCTCGTAAACGTGCTATACGTGCTCGACGAACCCTCCATCGGCCTGCACCAGCGCGACAACGTGCGCCTCATAAACTCGCTGAAACAGCTGCGCGACAACGGCAACTCAATCATCGTGGTGGAACATGACCGCGACATAATGCTCGACGCCGACTACGTGGTGGACATCGGTCCCGGAGCGGGCGTCCGCGGCGGCGAGGTGGTATTCTCCGGCACTCCGGCTGAAATGCTCAAAGCCGACACGCTGACGGCCTCTTACCTCAACGGCACGCGCTCCATTCCCGTCCCGGGGAAGCGGCGCCCCGGCAACGGCAAGGAGATAGTGCTGCGCGGCGCCTCGGGGCACAACCTCAAGGACGTGGAGCTGCACCTGCCGCTCGGCAAGTTCGTATGCTTCACGGGCGTCAGCGGCTCCGGCAAATCGTCGCTGGTCAACGGCACGCTGCAGCCCATCCTCAGCCAAAAGCTCTACCGCTCCCTCACCGAGCCCCTCCCTTACAAAGAGGCGGAAGGGCTCGAACACATCGACAAGATAGTGACCGTGGACCAGTCCCCCTTGGGACGCACGCCGCGCTCCAATCCCGCCACCTATACCGGGGTATTCGCCGACATACGCAAGCTCTTCGTGGCGCTTCCGGAGGCCAAGCTGAGGGGTTACAAACCGGGACGATTCTCCTTCAACGTCTCCGGCGGACGCTGCGAAACGTGCAAGGGGAACGGCTACCGCACCATAGAGATGAACTTCCTTCCCGATGTGCTCGTGCCCTGCGAGGAGTGCCACGGACGGCGCTACAACCGCGAGACGCTCGAAGTGCGTTTCAAGGGGAAATCCATCTCCGACGTGCTGGAAATGACCGTAGACCAGGCGGTCGAGTTCTTCGCCGGAATACCGGTGATTCTCAAGAAGATAAAAGTATTGCAGGACATCGGCCTCGGCTACATCAGGCTCGGCCAGCCCTCCTCCACCCTCTCGGGCGGCGAGAACCAGCGCGTGAAACTCGCCACGGAGCTTGCCAAGAAGGACACCGGGCGCACGCTCTTCATCCTCGACGAGCCCACCACCGGACTCCACTTCGAGGACATCCGCGTGCTGCTCGACGTCATCAACCGCCTCGCCGACAAGGGTAACACCGTGGTGGTCATCGAGCACAACATGGACGTCATAAAGGCGGCCGACTGGCTCATTGACCTCGGACCCGAAGGAGGACGTTCCGGCGGACGCATAATAGCCGAGGGGACACCCGAGCAGCTTGCCGGAGCCGACACGCACACCGCCCGCTTCCTCCGCGAAGAACTGAAGCGCTAATATGGAGCGCAGCTCCATATATGAATCCGACTTTTAGAACAATTTTAAAGCTGCAACCGTATTGCAACCGTCCCACGCGGACGGTTGCAATTTTTCATGAGA
>DKVK01000097.1:7384-9197 GCA_002491165.1 Porphyromonadaceae bacterium UBA7180 | reverse complement strand
TATAAAAATATAGTGACATACCTCTCCGGGGTCACTGGTAAAGCGCTGAAATCTTGCGATTCCGGCGCTTTTTTTTATAAGTATAGCAAATGCCTCACAGTGCCTGTTAATTGGCATCGGGTCGAGGTTCGAGTCCCGATGGGGGTACAGGAATAAAGGCTCTTCTTTGTCATAAACAGCTCTTAAATTTGTTTGAGATTTATCAGGGTATATGTTGAAATCAATACAATCGTTACGAGGCATCGTTGCTTTTTTATCTTCCTTCATCATGTATTAGTGATAGATACGGCCCGCAGGATTTCAGGAAGATTGAATCTTGAGATGTCGGATGTGGTGTTTATCCCGGTGGTTTTTGTAATCACCGTATCGATCTCTTATGTGGTCTGGATATATTTGGAACGGCCGGTTACCCGGAGATTGCTAAACCGGTTCCGTTGAGTGATTCGCTTGCATCGGAAAATGTGCTGCAAGTTATGGGTCTCTTTATTCGTCCGGTCAGGAGATGACGGTGGCGACGAGGCGGCGCGGCCCGCCGTGGTCGCGGAACTCGCAGAGGTAGATGCCCTGCCAGATGCCGAGGTTCAGTCGGCCCCCGGTAACAGGTAGCGTCAGTGTGGAGCCTACTATTACCGATTTGGCGTGCGAAGGCATGTCGTCCGGGCCTTCGTCGGTGTGCAGGTAACAGGGGGCGTTTTCCGGCACGAGTCGGTCGAAGATGAGCGCAAGGTCATGGCGCACGTCGGGGTCGGCGTTCTCGTTGAGCGCCAGTGCGGCCGACGTGTGTTTTATCAGCAGGTTGAGCAATCCCTTTTCAGGCAACGGTGGCAGTTTGCGCAGCACGTCGCCGGTCACAAGGTGTATGCCGCGCGCGTGGGGACGCAGCGTGAATTCTATCTGTTCTATCATAACATGGGCATTTTACGGGCCGGCCGCTCCGCAACCTGGGCACGCCGACATAGTTTCAACCTCCATCTTCCCTCTTTTGTTCTTGCCCTGCCATAGAGGATGTTCAAAAACAGGAAGCAGATTCTGTTTCACTCATTGTAAATAATGCGAAATACCGCGAAAAAGGTTGTAACGGTACAACCTTTTCGGGATGTTTTTGCTAATTTTGCGGTCGCTAAGCGCCGGGTGGCCCTGATTGAACTTATGCCTCGGCGCGGTGGTTTTATACTTATATAGATAATTGGAATATGAAAAACTTCGAGATTAAGATACCTGTAAAGAGTTATAGCTTCGACGAGCTTGGGGAGGCGGACCGCCGCCTCGTCGAGGAGGCACGCCGCGCCACTTTCACCTCATACGTCCCTTACAGCCATTTCCATGTGGGGGCGGCCATACAGATGGCTGATGGCAAGACTTTCGCCGGCTCCAACCAGGAGAATGCGGCATATCCTTCGGGTCTCTGCGCCGAGCGTACCACGGCTTATTACGCGTCGGCCAACGACCCCGGCGTGGCGATGAACACCATCGCCATAGCGGCGCGTTGCCCTGACAATTTTCCCAAGGGAACGCCCGCAGAGGAGACGTTCCAGCGCCGTCCCATCTCGCCGTGCGGTGCCTGCCGACAGGCGCTCATAGAGTATGAACACGCTTACGGCCCCATCCGCGTGCTGCTCTACGGCACCGACGAGGTCTACGAGTTCCCCTCCGTAGCCTCGCTACTCCCCTATTGTTTCACCGATTTCTGAAAACACGGACTCAGACGCTGTATCGCGAACCGCACAATATAAAACCATTCCCAACGCCCTGCGGCGCCGGGAATGGCTGTTTCTATGCCCTTATGGGCAATAAGTAAGTGTTCAAATTAAAC
>DKVK01000097.1:0-7039 GCA_002491165.1 Porphyromonadaceae bacterium UBA7180 | reverse complement strand
GTTTAATTTGAACACTTACTTAAATACTTTTTTTACTTGTTGAGGAGGGAGGCGTGGAGATTGGACATCTGGATGGCTGCGGCTGCTGCTTCGGCGCCTTTGTTGCCGAGTTTTCCACCGGCGCGGTCCTGCGCCTCTTCGAGTTTGTTGACGGTCAGCACGCCGAAGATTACCGGCGCGTCGCCGCGTGCGTTGAGTTCGGCCACGCCTTGCGTCACGCCCTGGCAAACGTAGTCGAAGTGGGGTGTGTCGCCGCGTATCACGCAGCCGATAACTATGATGGCGTCAGGGGAGAGCGTCTTCATGGCAACGGCGGCGGCGTTTACCAGCTCCACTGTCCCGGGGACTTCGAGCAACGTGATGTTGCCGTATTCCACCCCGGCGCGGTGCAGCACGTCGAGGGCGCCGTCGCGCAGCGCGCCGGTGATGGCGCCGTTCCACTGTGCGGTGATAACTGCTACCTTGAACTCACGGCCGCGCACGGGGATGGGGATGTCCAGCTCGCGGCCTTCGGTGTTGAGGATTGTTGACATGTTTTTCTATAATTAAGATTCAGTTTTTTCAGATTCTTCGGCTTTTTCTTCGGCCTCGGCCACTATCTCTTTTTCGGCTTTCTTGCGCGATTTGCGGGCGGCCTTCTTGGCTATCTTTTCGGCCTTTTCCCCCACCTCTCTGGCGGCTTCGGCCTCTATGTGGTCGGCCACCACGTCGTCCACTATCTCCTTGGCGACGGCCGTCGCGAGGCGAGCTTTCTCCTTTTTGGCGCGCATTTCGGCTTTCCCTTTCTTGTCGGAGAGGGAAAGGCGGTGCAGGAAGGCCTTCCATTTGGGTTCGGCCAGGATGTCCTGGTCGATGATTTCGATGAGGGCGAGGATGTCTTCCTCCAGTTCGATGGTGCCGAGGGTGACGGCGTGGGGGAGTATGGCGTTGAGGAGGCGTTTGGCGCGCGGGCGCATCTGGCGTATGCGCATCATGATTTCGGCCATCTCGATGGTCATCTTTATCTCGCGGCGGGTGACGCGGCCTGTGCGTTTCTTGGAGTATTTTATGGCTTCGGCATAGAACTTCATGGCGGCGCGGTATTCGCCCGACGAGGCCAGCAGCTGTGCCAGTTTGCGCAGCGACTCTACCAGCTTTTCGGTGGCGGCCACGACGCCGGAGTTCACTTTCTCGTAGAGTTGTCCCGTGTGCATCTGCTGTTTGGCCAGCAAGTCGAGGGCTTTTTTGCGCGAGCGCAGCGTGCGGGTGGAGAGCTCCATGGCCAGGATGTGGAAGGGGCCGAAGCGGTCGCTGTCCTCGTGCATGAGGCGGTCAAGCACCTTGAAGAGCATGTCGAGGTCTTTTTCGCTCTGCTTGTAGTCCTTGAGGGCGAAGTGGATTTCGCTGAGGTCGAAGAGCAGTGCCACGAGCAGTGCGCGGAACTCGGTGTTCTCGAAGTCGGAGAAGTCGCGCAGCGAGCGCAGGGCTTCCACGGTGCGTTCCAGGGCGTCCATGTAGCGCTCTTCGGTGATGAGGCGGCGTGCCGTGGTGCGGCAGCTTTCCGCCGCGTTGATGATTTCGGCGTCGGCACTGTTTGCGCCGAACTGCTTAAGGTCGAGAGGTATGTCTATCAATGTCATATTTTGTGGTGTTTCGGTTCATTAGTAAGGGGCGTCGGGATTCAGCGGCGCTCGGCGTCTTCCTTGCTTTTCTTGCCGAGGTAACCGCCGTGGTGGCGCTTGGCATACTGTGCGGCGGTGAAGCCTATGGCATCCATGGCGCCCACCACGAGGACGTCGCCCATCACTGTCATCAGCGTGGTGGAGGTGGTGGGAGTGAGTCCCAGCGGGCATACTTCGGGCGCGCCGCCGGTCCACAGCGTCACGTCGGCGCGGCGTCCCAGCTCGCTGCCGGCGTCTCCCGTTATAACAATCTTGGGTATTCCTGGGTTCAGGTGGTCGGCCAGGTCGGTGAGCTCCAGGATTTCGCGTGTCTTGCCCGAGTTGGAGAGCAGGAGCAGCAGGTCGTTTTTCTGGATGATACCGAGGTCGCCGTGCTGTGCTTCGGCGGGGTGGAGGAACACGGCCGGTGTGCCGGTGGAGCAGAAAGTGGTGGCGATGTTCATAGCTATCTGTCCGGCCTTTCCCATGCCGGAGGTCACGAGTTTTCCGCCGCGGCGGTGCACATGTTCCACTATCAGATCCACGGCGCGGTCGTAGCCGTCGGTTACGGGGAGCGAGGCGATGGCGCGCGATTCGGCCTCCAGGATGGCGCGCATCAGGGATTCTACTCTTTGCATGGTGTCAGGTTTTTATGTTCGAAATCTTCGAGGGCGGCCACCCATTCCTCCGACAGTGGAGTGGAGACTCCTTCCGCGGGGTCGAAGCTCACCATCACGGTCTCGCAGACGGCCATTACCTTCATCTCCGGCTCGCAGACCAGCATCTGCTGGAGCTTGAAGCTCTTTTCGCTTACCGACAGGCACCGCGTGTAGACCTCTATGTGCTGCCCGAAGAAGATGGGGTTGAGGTACGCGCAGTTCACGTTGGCGATGACGGTGTCCACATGGCGCCAGTTCATGGTGCCGTGCTTCACGGCCTGGAAATAGTAGGCCTTCCCGGTGTCGAAGAATGAGAAATAGACGGTGTTGTTGAGATGCCCGAGGATGTCGATGTCGTTGAAACGCACCTGCACCGGGCAGTGGTGGTGGAAGAGCGAGAGGGGTGGTAGCTGTTCAGGTTTCATCAGTGTTTATGTGGCAAATAAATTCAGGGTTGAGTGGCGTTTCCGCCAATGAAGCGGATGTCGGAAATCACTTTGGCTCCGACCAGGGAGTTTATTGCGGCGGTCATCCGGGTTCGGTGCATGGCGAGTTCGTTGCGCAACGGGGCGTTGTGGACGGCCACCATCATCACGGAGCCGCGTGTCCAGGGTTTGCCGGTGGCGGCGGCGAGCTGCGGCCCCACTATGTTGGGCCACTGCGCCACTGCGCGGCGCCGCAGCAGCTCCTCCTTGAGGTCGCACTGCTCCACTACCTGCTCCAGCACTTCGCGGATGCTCTGCGGGTGACAGCGCTTCATGACGACGCAAGGGGGGTTATGACACCGTCGCTGACCTCGAACATGGAGTAGCGGCCCCCTATGTTGGCCACCGTCTCGTCCAGGTGCCGGCGGTTGGTGTCGGTTATCAGTATCTGGCCGAAGCGGCTTTCGTCGCTCACGAGCCGTATTATTTTGGCTACTCGCGCGGCATCGAGCTTGTCGAAGATGTCGTCGAGCAGCAGCAGGGGAGTGATGCCGGTGCGGGAGCGCACATAGTCGAAGATGGCCATGCGCAGCGCTATGGTGAAGGTCTTCATCTGTCCCTGGCTGCCGAGGTTGCGCATCGGGTAGCGGTCCAGTGCCATGGCCAGATCGTCGCGGTGTATTCCCTTGGAGGTGTAGCCGAGGGCCTCGTCCTTTGCGCGCGTGGCGGCGAAGATTTCCTCCGGCGAGGCCTCGTCCATGGCGCTGCGGTAGGCGAGGGAGGCCTTCTCGGCGCCGTCGGTGATGTCGGCATAATGGCCGGCGAAGAGGGGCGCTATCTCTTCGGCCCACTCCTTGCGGCGGCGGTAGACGGCCTCGGCGGCTTCGCTCATGGTGGTCTCCACGCTCTCGAAGAGCAGAGGGTCGCGCACGCCGCTGCGCAGCAGATTGTTGCGCGAGGTAAGGGCGCGGTTGTAGCGCATCAAGGTGGAGAGGTAGGCGCCGTCGGTCTGCGAAATCACCATGTCGGTGAGGCGCCGCCGTTCCGACGCGCCCCCGCGTATCAGGTCGGTGTCGTCGGGCGACACGGTTACCACCGGGAAGCGCCCTATGTGCTCCGAGATGCGGCCGTATTCCTTGTCGTTGAGGCGCACTTTCTTACCCTTTCCGGCCGTCAGCGAACAGAGCACGGTGTCGGCGGTCGTATAGCCGGTGTCGTAGACCCCGCGCACCATCAGCGACTGCTCGCCGTGGCGGATGAGCGACTGCTCCGTGACGGCGCGCATCGGCCGCGTGAAGCTCAGGAAATGCACCGCCTCCAGCAGGTTGCTTTTCCCCATGCCGTTGGCCCCGAGCAGGCAGTTCACTCCCGGGCAGAGGTCTATCTCGGCCTCCGCTATGTTCTTGAAGTTCAGTATGCTCAGGTGTTGCAGGTGCATGGGGTGGGGGAGTGATGTGTTGGGAACGGTGGTCAGTCTTTTTCGCCGTAAGCCAGGTCGCCGGCGTCGCCGAGGCCCGGCACTATATAGCTGTGGGCGTTGAGCTCGGCGTCAATGGCTCCCACCCATACGGTGGTGTTCCCGGGCAGCGTTTGGCGTATATGGTCTATGCTCTGCCGCGAGGCTATCACGGAGGCTATGTGCACCTTGGCGGGAGTCCCTTTGCCGAGCATGGCGTGGTATGCCACTTCCATCGAGGCGCCGGTGGCCAGCATCGGGTCCACGAGCACCAGCGTCTTCCCCTCGATGGAGGGGGAGGCAAGATACTCGGTTACAATGTCGAAGGCATCCCCCTTCTCGTGGTAGCGGCGGAATGCGCTCACGAAAGCGTTCTCGGCACGGTCGAAGTAGGAGAGGAATCCCTGGTGGAAGGGAAGTCCGGCACGCAGGATTGTGGCCAGCACAACCCGGTCGGCTATGTCGCGGCACATGCAGGGAGCCAGCGGCGTCTGCACCTCTACGTCCTTGTAGCTGAGGCGTTTGGAGATTTCGTAGGCCATGATTTCCCCTATCCTCACCAGATTGGTGCGGAACCGGAGCGGGTCTGTCTGTATTGAGGAGTCGCGCAGCTCGAGCATGTACTTGGAGACGAGGCTGTCGCTCTCCGCGAAGTTGATGATATCCATGGTAAAAATCCACATCCGCCGCCGGTGGCCGCGGAGCTGTGTATGCTGTAATGTCCGGAGTCGCGTGGCGGCTCCGGGGGTTATTGCGGGGCGGCGGTTAACCCTTTTCCGCACCCGTTTTTAATTATCGAACAAAGATAGCTAAAAATTTCCGTTCGGTGTCAAAAAATTCCGGAAAAAAGCGGTCCGGGCGCCCCGTAACGGTATTTTTGACGGTGCCCGGACGTTTTTCTATCTTTTCGTGGCGGTGTAAATGGTCACTACGCCCAGCGTCAGGGAGCGCCAGGAGGCGTCGGAGAGTCCGGCGCGTGTCATCAGCGCGGTCATCTCGCCGCGTTGCGGCGTGCGGGCAATGCTCTCGGGGAGGTAGGTGTATGCGCGCGAGTCGCCCGACACCATACGGCCCACCATCGGGATAATTCCTTTGGCATAGAGGTTGTAGCCGGCACGCACCAGCGGATTGCGGGGCACGGAGAGTTCCACCACGCAGAGCGTTCCGCCGGGCCGCAGCACGCGTGCCATCTCGCGCAACCCCTCTTCAAGGTGCTCGAAATTGCGCACTCCGTAGGCCACCGTCACGGCGTCGAACGAGGCGTCGGCGAAGCGAAGGTGCAGCGAGTCGCCCTGCTCGAAGGTGATGCGGCGGCGCACCTCTTCGGGCTGTTCGGCGAGGCGACGTCGGGCCACTTCGAGCATACCGGCGGAGAGGTCCACTCCCACCACGGAGCGCGGAGCGAGGCGGCGGCTCAGCGCGAAGGCCACGTCGCCGGTGCCGGTTGCCACGTCCAGGATGTCGGCGTGCGGAACGCCGCGCAGACGGCTCAGCGCACGGTTGCGCCACCAGCGGTGTAGCCCGAACGTCATGGCCGTGTTCATGAAGTCATAGGCTCCTGCTATGGAGTCGAACATCTGCTCCACTTGCCCGGTCTTCGACTCTTCCGACCCGTAAGGCGTGATTTTCTCTACCTCCGGAGTTCCCATCGCTTAAAGGTTACGCAGGCACTCGGTGACGTTCTTCTCGATGCGTGCGGCGAGGTCGCCCACCTCGGCAGGCTCGAACTTCTTGCCGGTGATGCTTTCGTATAGCTCAATGTAGCGGCGGCTGACGCTGTCGCAATACTCCTCGGTCATCTCGGGCACCTTCTGGCCGGCTTTGCCCATGAAACCGTTCTCCATCAGCCATTTGCGCACGAACTCCTTGGAGAGCTGGCGCTGCGGCTCGCCTTTGGCCTGGCGTTCCTCGTAGCCGTCGGCGTAGAAGTAGCGCGACGAGTCGGGGGTATGGATTTCATCGATGAGTATAACCTTGCCGTCGAGCATACCGAACTCATATTTGGTGTCCACGAGGATGAGGCCGCGCTCGCGTGCCATCTCGGTGCCGCGTTCGAAGAGTTTCAGTGCATAATCCTCTACCTGGCGGAGCACATCCTCCGGGACTATTCCCTGCGCCACGATTTCCTCGTGCGAGATGTTCTGGTCGTGACCCTCGTCGGCCTTGGTGGTCGGGGTGAGGATGGGGTGGGGGAGCTTTTCGTTTTCACGGAGGCCTTCGGGGAGCTCGATGCCGCAGATGGAGCGTGCTCCGGCGGCATAGTCGCGCCATGCGCTGCCGGCCAGATAGCCGCGCACAATCATCTCTATCTTAAGGGGTTCGCACTTCAGACCCACGGTGACCATGGGGTCTGGGACGGCGAGTTTCCAGTTGGGGACGATGTCGGAGGTAGCGTCAAGGAAGTGTGCTGCCACCTGGTTGAGCACCTGCCCTTTGGAGGGGATTCCTTCGGGGAGGACTACGTCGAAGGCGGAGATACGGTCCGAGGCCACCATGACGAGGAGACGGTCGTCAATGTCATAGACGTCGCGCACCTTGCCGTGGTAAACAGATTTTTGTCCGGGGAAATTAAAATCGGTATGTGAAAGAGTTTTGTCAGCCATAGTTCAACTAATTTTCGGCAAAGTTAGCAAAAATAATCCAACCCGCAAAATCGGGGAGGCCGGCAATCACGTAAGTGTCTATACCTTTAAGAATTGTATGGGAGCACGCCGTTGCAGATGCAGTGCGTGTATTCCGCTGTTTGAAGTACAAGTCGGATCCACTGGTCGAAATACTCAAAAACGATCGTATTGAAATAAGGTTATTTAGGGTTTACTGAATAATAGATAATAAGCTGTATAACATGTAATTGAGTTG
>DKVK01000038.1 GCA_002491165.1 Porphyromonadaceae bacterium UBA7180 | reverse complement strand
TGAAAATCGGGGAGTATTATAGTTATCTGAATGGGTGTATCTGGTTCAACGACGAGTCTCGGCTAACTATTCCTCGTAAATGTCGAATTCTTGTGGTACGGAGGGCAGGCAATACAGGTAGATTAGATATATCCATCCGATTACGGGCACTAACACCCAAAGGGCATTCGCCGGGGAACGGTCTATGTCATGGAGCCGACGGATTCCCGGAACTATGAGAAGATACCAGAAACTCACGTCAACAATCAGATTCACCGCTGTGGCATAAGAGGAATTGACAGTTGCTTTACCTATTAACATTAAAACCACAAGCGTCATTACAGCTACGAAGAAGAGCACGAACCACCAGTATCCGCTTCGGGTGGTGCGTCCGCTGGTCGACAGGAATTTTTTCATTCCGTCGGAAACTGCTTCAATAAAAGAGGTCATTTCTATAGTTTGTTTTTTGCGGTGATAGCGCACCGGCTTTTGGCCGGCACGCTATCTGGTTTATTTTCGGTTGCTTTTGGCGCCTATATGGCGCGGGTGTTACTTCATTGCGGGTTACTTCCTTACGAAGAGGTGGTACACTTCCCTTACCCAGAGTACGAGCGAGGAGGCGGCCACTATTATCAGCAGGTCAAGGGCGCCCGAGGCGTTGAAGTGCCAGTCGGCGGTGTGGAGCATCGGCTGCACGTTGAAGAACTCGTAGGCTATCTCCGTGATGAACAGCTGCCCGATGACGATTATCATTACGATGGTCCAGAAGCCGCCGCTCATTTTCAGCTTGAAGATGCTCTCGCCGGTCTCGAAGCTCCGCGCGTTGAACATATACCAGAAGTGTGTCCAGACGAAAATCGAGAAGAGCAACGTCGCTTCATAAGGAGTCATTATCTGTTCCGAATCTATCACCGCATGGAACATTTGTGATATGGAAGTTACTTCGTAGTGGTTGAAAAACCAGTAGAAACCGAGCGTTATGGCGAAGAAGAGGACGCCTACGCCGATGAGTTCCGAAAGCATCGGGCGTGTCAGGATGGAGGCGGTGCGGCTGCGGGGCTGCTCGTCCATCACGCTGCGCGAGGGGGGCAAGGAGGCCAGGGCCATTGCGCCGAAGGTGTCCATGATTAGGTTCACCCACAGCATCTGCGTCACGGTAAGCGGCGATTCGTTGCCCATGAAGGAGCCGAAGAGCACCAGGAAGCAGGCGGCCACGTTGACCGTCAGCTGGAAGAGCAGGAAGCGCTGAATGTTCTTGTAGAGCGAGCGTCCCCACATCACGGCGCGGCCTATGGATGAGAAGGAGTTGTCAATGATGGTAATGTCGGAGGCTTCCTTGGCCACGGAGGTGCCGTCGCCCATCGAGAGGCCCACCTGGGCGGTTTTGAGTGCCGGGGCGTCGTTCGTGCCGTCGCCGGTCACGGCCACCACCTCTTTATTTGCCTGGAGGGCTTCCACCAGGCGTTTCTTGTCGAGCGGACGCGCGCGGGCTATTATCTTGAGGTCGCCGACACGCTCCTTGAGCTGTGCTTCGGTAAGTTCGGCGAACTCCGGTCCGGTGATAATGTTACGCTCCGAGTCGGTATCGTCGTTCCAGAGTCCTATCTGGCGCCCAATCTCCTTGGCGGTGCCCGGGGTGTCGCCGGTCACTATCTTCACCTTTATACCTGCATCGATAACCTCTTTCACGGCGTCGGGAACGTCGACGCGAACGGGATCGGAGATGGCCACGACGCCGAGGAACGTGAGGTTTTTGGCAACCACTCTACTGTCTGCAATAGTGGCGTCGTCGTCATTGAGTTCCTGATAGGCGAAACCGAGCGTTCGCATTGCCTGGTTCTGGTAGCCGAGGAGCAGCGCGTCTATCTCCTCTTTGGTCACGCCAGCGGTGTTCTTGCACATTCCGAAGACTATCTCCGGGGCGCCTTTCACATAGAGGATTCGCTTGCCTGTGGCTGACTGCACAACCGTTGCCATATACTTGCGTTCGGTAGTGAAGGGGAGCTCTTCGAGGCGCGTTGCGCCGCCGCGCAGGTCGCGGTAGTCAGCGCCTTTGGAGTGGAGCCACAGCAGCAGCGCACCCTCTGTCGGGTTACCCAAAACGGTGGGTTTCTCGCCGCTCATGTCGAGCTGGGCGGTAGAGTTTACGGCTATTCCCTCTTCGAGAACCACGGGGTCCGGGTTGCCGAAGAAGTCGGTCTTGTAGACCTGCATCTGGTTCTGTGTCAGCGTGCCGGTCTTGTCGGTACAGATAACTGTTGTGGCGCCCATGGTCTCGCAGGCGTGCATCTTGCGCACCAGGTTATTGGTCTTGAGCATACGGCTCATGGAGTAGGCCAGCGAGAGGGTTACTGCCATAGGCAATCCCTCGGGGACGGCGACGACTATCAGCGTAACGGCCACCATCAGCGTCTGCAACGTGTGGGCAAGGAGGGTTGACCAGTCTGCACTTCCGGCCTCGGGGTTCATCATTGCAAAGATCCCTATCACCATCGCGAAGAACACCACGAAAAAGGCTACTATAGTAGCGATGCAGGCACCGCGCGACCATTTATCGAACTTCTTGCTTACCAGCCAGAAGAAGAGCGCTACGGGCACGATAAGCAACCATGCCGGCAAAGCCCAATGGAGGAAATGGATGAGCTGTCCCACTATGATGAGTCCGGCGAAGATGTAGCTGACGTTGGTAATGAGGTCGGCCAATCCGTCGAGTTGCTCGTTGAGCGGCGTCTTCACGGAGTCGTCGATCTGCGCCTCCACGAACACTTTGCCCATCTCGGTGGCGTCGCCAACTTTCAGCACGCGCATCACGCCATGGCCCTCCATCACCTTGGTGCCGCGAAGCACGTGGTTGGAGGGATAGGTGGCTTCCTTGTCGAAGCGTGCGGGGTCAGTGGTCTTGGCGCATAGAGGCTCACCGGTGAGGGTCGATTCGTCGACGCTCAGCGTCACGGAGTCGAGCAACTCGCCGTCCGCCGGTATCTCGTCGCCGGTATTGATGACCACGATGTCGCCGACCACCACTTCTTTACGGGGTATGGAGGTAGTGGTGCCGTTGCGCATCACCTCCACCATTTCGTCGTCGTTCACCTGGTTGAGTATCTTGAAGGCCTTGTTTGCCCTCTGCTCGAAGAGGAAAGCCAGCGTCGTGGCCAGCCCGATGGCGATGAAGATTCCCATCGGCTCGAAGAAGACTTTCCAGTCCTTGCCGAGCCCGAAATATTCATAACAGGAAATTCCCACCGACAGCACACCGGCCACCAGCAGGATGATGATAAGGGGATCAGAAAACTTGTCGAGGAACTCCTTCCACCACGGGTCTTTCTCGGGCGGCGTCAGTATGTTCTCGCCATATTTTCTCCGGCTTTCCGCCACTTCCGCGTCGGTCAAGCCTTTGTAACGATTGTTTTGTGACATACTTTATTTTAGGTTGTTATAAGTCGGTTCGGGAGATGGTTCATCTCCGTATTCGTTCGGCCCCGGGGTGCCTCGCTTTATCAGAAAGACAAGCAATGCTATCCAGCCGGCCACCGGCACCAGGGCGATGTACTGCGTCCATCCGGAGTGCCCCGAGTCCTGCAGGCGCCGAATCGTAACGGCATACATCATCGGCCACAATACTAACAGTCCCGGAACGAAGAGAAGCATCGGGAAAGCCATCAAGTACTCCTTGGCAACGACGGCATAGAAATAAAACGTTGCGTACCCGGCGAAAAAAAGTGAATAAATCAGGGCTGTCCACCAGAACTCGCTGCGGCAGGCACGGCCGGTAGTTATAAACGCTTTCTTAAAGCATACGGAAAGGGATTGCGAGAGTGTCATAAGTTATATTTGTTTGGTGAATAAATTACAGTGAATCGTCCGGAGCGGGAACTTATTTCGCAGCGGCGGGTTGGTTTGTCAGGCCGCGGGTGGATTCGAGGATGGGGAGGTTTGTCTCCGTCGGGACGTAGATAACGGTCTTGTCGTTGAGGTCGGCCTGCTGACGCACCCACAGGTATTGTATATAGGTAGGCGTAATGCTTCCGTTCTCTATGCGGATGGCTTCGGCGGCTCCCTTGGCACGTTCCACTTCAGCCTGCGCGTTGAGTTTCTCGGCCTCGAGGTTGGCGCGCGCCTCCTCTATCTTGATCTTGCGGTTCTGTTCGGCTTTGGCAAACTCTGCCTTGCCCTCCATCTCCTGCGACCATACGTTGTACCACGGCCGCACGAAGGCCATTCCGGCAATGAGCACCACAATGCCCGCTACGGCTATGATTATCCCTTTCACGAGTTTGGGAGTAAGGTTGATATTTGTCTGGTTGTAACTCATGTTTTGAAAGTTTAGTCGGTTTTTGTTTACGCTTACAAAATTAGTAAATAAATCCCGAACACAGCAATTTTAACAATATTATACTGATAATAACCCTAAAAAGGGTCCAAAAAGTTGCAACCTTGCAAGTGCCGACATATTACAGGCGGTCAAGTTCGGCGAAGAGGGTGGATTCTGTCAGGGTAACGGGCGTAGCGGAGCTGAAATCCTTGCAAGTGACCGAAGCAGGATTCACCGTCAGGGAATACACGCCGTTGGGGTCGCGGTTAACTATGAAGCGTGCGGCATCGTATATTTTCTCGCTCTGACGGTTTATAACACGCCTTATCCGGCTGATCATCGGGAGGCGTATTTCCGCCGAAGTTATATCGGGCGCCTTGTCGCCGTCGCCGCCGAACGCCTCGTAGACTCGCGCATAACGCCGTTGCAGGCGCGCCATGCGCCGGTCGAACTTCTCCATTTGCCCGCGGAACTTCGGCGCCGTGAAGCTTATGCCGCCGTTAAGTTTTATTTCCCCGTTCCCGCCGCGCACTGCCCCGCTGTAAGCCTCGTAGAGAAACAGCACGTAGAGAGCCTTCTCCTTGCGGTGAAGGCCGGAGAGAACCACGTCGATTTCAGGAAACATGAAACGGCCGTGGACGAAGTCAACCAGCAGGTGGCACGTTACCGACTTCTGCAACAGCAATATCTCGAATATCTGGCGGTAGAAACCCTTATAAAGGAAACTGCCGCGTTCATCCTTCTTATTGGAGATAACCAGTTGGTCCACCGTGTGATAGCCGAGAAAGATATCTACCAACCGCTGCACGGTGGGCAGCACGTCGCCCTCCAATTCCACGCGCAGGAAGTTGGTATAAAACTTGTCGCCGACCCTCGACTGGCTGATGCGTACCAAGAGCGCCGGCGGTGTGTCGGCAAGTTCGCGGAAGCCCAGTTTGTGATGCAACTGTTCTATGCAGAAAGTGTCGGTCTGTATCAGCTTTATCTTCTCCAGCAACCCGGTTATAGCGTTTTGCGACAGCGACGGCGACAAGAGCGACGCCACTTCGTTGAACAGTTTCTCGGGCGTACCGGCATAATGGGCCACTATCTTGGGGAGGTAGACGAAGTCGAGGCCGCACATCTTCAGCTCGCGCGACACCGCACGGTAATCCCTTTCTATCGAGTCGTTGAGGGCCCGGTCATAGCGCGACTCCACATAAAGCACCTGCCGCTCGTCGAACCACACATCCTCCACCGTATTGGAGATAACGTCGCAGTCCCGGTCGCCTCCGCCCAGACAGGCTTTCAGGGCAAGCATCAACAGCGCTTCCTCGCGGGCGCTTATACCGTCGCTAACGGTCATCTCCTCGAAGGTGCAGAGCAGGTCGGAGAGAACAGCGGGGTCCATCTCTTTCAGCACCCCCACAGCCTCGCCGAGGGTCATGGAGTAAGCCTCCACTTCGTTTTTCTTGACGATGGAATACTTCAGCTTCAGCGACGCGTAGAGATTCATTTCACGGCTGTCTATAACCTTGTCAGCTTTTACGAGGTCAATCAGTATTCGGGTAACGGCGGCGCGTTCTTTGGCAGTCATACAAGCTGGAATTAAAACTATGATATAAATATATAGGACGGAAATCTGCTGCATACGTTTAATGCTTGTCAATAAAACGGCAACGATTACCGCTATTCCGGAAAATTATATTAACTTTGCAAAACAGTCGCAACTTAACGGCTTTCTTCAATCATAAACAGGCAATAACAAACCATTTCCATATATGGAATACTTTAAGAAAATCACCGAAAGCATCTACGGCGAAGGCGCCAACCCCATGGATCCCCTCGGCATAGGCAAACGGATGCGCGAGATAGTGTCCAGCGTAGGAGCGCGGCCATCCGGGAACGTGCCGCCGCAGTCTTCACCCTTCTCTCCTCCACCCCCTCCGCCGAGCCGCGAGCCGCAGCTCAGCGTCATGATAGCCATCGACGGCGACTCTTACGGCCCCTACGACCGGGAATCCCTCATGCAACTTATAACCGACGGCACACTGACGGCCGATACTTACGTCTTCATCCAGGGGATGTCCGACTGGCAGACGGCCCGACAGGTGCCTCAGGTCAACGCCCTCTTCAGCACCGGCGAGAAAGTGCCGCCACCGCCTCCCATGCCCTTTACTCCGCCGCCACCCGGCGCCAAACCCGAAGCTGCCCCGGCCTCCGTAATGAGCGCAAAGCTCGACAATCTAATAGAGTCCGCCATCGCCGACGGCGTAATCACTGACCTCGAGCGCAAGGTGCTGGTACGCAACGCACAGCAAGAGGGAATCGACATCGAGGAGTTCTGTGTCATAGTTGACGCGCGCCTCTTCGAGCGCCAGAAACAACTCAAGCAGGAGGAGGAAGCCCGCCAGCAGAAGAAAGCCCAGGCCTCCGCGGCAATGAAACCGAAGCCCAAAGCCGACCGTGTACGCCGCTGCCCCGCCTGCAACGCCCCCATCAACAGCGCCTCGCTGCGCCGTTGCCCCGAGTGCGGATACGAGTTCGACAACGTTTCGGAAGGATCCGTGAAACACCTCCTCAAGAAACTGGAAGAGGCCGACCGCGAGTTCGCAGAAAAGATGGAGCGGCGCCAAGCCGCGAAAGGAAACCAGGGACGGTTGATGGCCTTCTTCTCAGACGCCTTCGACTTCGAGGCCGACAAGCTGGAGACCGAGCACATTGACCGCAAGGCCGCCATGATACGCACCCACCCTATGCCCGAAACCCGCGAGGAAGTGCTCGAGTTCCTATACGCCGCCATCCCGCTGGCCGTTGACCATAGCGATGACGACGATTACGAGGGCGACGAATCGTTACAACCCGTCTGGAAAGAGAAATGCGAGCAAGTGGTCACAAAAGGCCGATTCCTGATAAAAGGGAAACCGGAACAGGAAGCCCTCCGCGACCTCGCCCGCAAAGCCGGCATCTACTTCTGACCCGCGCGAAATATGGAGCGCAGGTTTCCAACCTGCGTAAACCCTGCTCGCGGCGGGACGCCAAAGCTTTCCCGTAAATCAGTCAAGTGTGGCGGCCAGCTGAACGGAAAAAGCCGAGGTGGCAATCAGAAGCACAGCTGCCACGGCAACGAGAATCCAGGAACGGATTTTCGCCTTGCGCGTTTCTTCCGGTATGCGCTCCTGCACTTGGGACGAGTTACACATGAACGCAAACCATACTCCACCCCAAAGCAACGACTTCACGGCATCGGGCAACACGGTCTCAACTCCTAAAGTACCGATTAACAAAAGTAGAGTGCAATTGCTCAGCACGTTAATGACAATGAAACTCTTGGCGAGGAGAACAGCATCTGAATCCCTCTTGACAAACGCTAAGATAGTGAAGACTCCCAGTGCAAGATATGCCAAGGAATAAAATTCGTTCACCAGTGATAACGTGAAAAACGGACCGTCGTGGTAGTTTGAGAATGCTTCATACACAGTGACGAGCGAGCCAATCCCGACTCCCATAATCAGGAACAGCAGCAGCCAGCCGCGCAGCGGGCCGCATTCTGCCTCGTATTCTTCGGGGTATTCCTCTTCGCAACCGGCCACTATCGTATTATAGCCTTCGGGAATGGTTTCCTCGGCAACTACGGTTTCCTCGGGCGCAACGATCGGCTCAGCGGTGTTCTGCGCAATACCGTCTAGCGGCATCGTGGCATTCTCGTCCACAACGGGAGCCTTAGTCGCGCCATCTTCTCTTTCTTTTTCCATAATTTATGGGTAATATAGTTATTGTCAGTTAATTATCGCGGAGCAACGTCGGCTATAGGTTTATCAAGGAGTTATAACCACAACTCCTTGATCTTTTTCAATTCCTCTGCTGTATAAACCAGGTGAACGCTTTGCGTACCCTTATTGCTCTTATAAGTGACTTCAAGCCCCTTCCCGGTCATTATCAGCATCTCAAGCAAACCCCGATTCTCATCTGACGGCAAAATCTCAGTAGCATATTCCTCCTTCATTGAGCTTTCAGGACGCCAAAAACCATCAAAATCATGATTTACCTCATCCAGTTCATAAACCATCTTGAGGTTTTCTTTACCATTCTCCATATCTTTCAACCAGACACCGTTACCCATTTCTATTGGCATCGCCGCTCTGTTGATTTCGACTAAAATATCCAGCGATTCCACGAAAAACTTAGTCTCGCTTCTCAAATTATCACGCAATTCCTTAAGTTTTTTGTATGTCAATGGAACTGTTACGATTTCCTTACCCGAAAGACTTTGATAAGCGAACTCAAGATTGGCTTTGCAATTTATAAGCAGCTCGAATAACTTTGTCAATTCCGGGTTCTCAATGCCATAATCAATGACTCCCAACACCGTGATTCGGAGCAGAAGATCGGGCTTTTTGCTCGCCCGGTCGAACCATAACATATTTCCCGTATCAACGGTAAAGTGGAACACAACCTTTTTCCCTTTTTTGTCGTAAGTTATAGCGGTACATTTGCCGAGCTTATTTACACTCATGGGACATTCGCTGTTAGCGTCACTCACGGCGGCGGCAACTTTCTTTTCATTGCGGGAACATGATATGGTCACGGCAGCGAGAAGGGTTATGGCCGCCAAAAGCAGGCAGTGGAAGAGTTTCTTCGGTTTCATAGGCTGGTTGGTTAGTGGTATTTTTCTTTTAATCTTTTTAATATAGATAGGCAAAGGTACTACAATTCTAACATTAATGCAACACTTTTTGCGAATTTTCTTTGAAAAGAAAAATGGCGGCTGCCAGCGGTTTTCCCGATTAATCTTAATAACTCCCAAGAAGCGAAAGGCTATATTCGCGGCTTCCTGTCCATGAAAAACCGGCTCTGCCGCGCTTTCAGGGCGTTTGGCAGGGCCGGGATGGTTTCTATCGCAGACGGCATTTCAGGCGCTCTGCGAGGCGGTTATTGCGCCGGGTGGCGTTGCTTTGCGGTGCGTTATTGTTCGAGGACAAACCCTTGGTCGGCGAGGTATTCAAGCAGGCGGTAGTCGCAGGCGTGGCGGTAGTAGTCCAGGATGTGGGCCACCCAGTCGTTGTCGCTCGTGCCGCCGGCGCGTGTCTGATTATAATGCTTGATTATCTCGTCATACTCCACGAGTTCGTCGAGCATCGCTTCGTCATCCCGGTAGCGGTTCTTGAAGACGAGCAACGACTTGCTCTCTTTCGGCTTATGGTCGGGATGCTCGCGGGGAACGCCGATAGCGAGCCCGCAAACTACGAATACGCCCTTCGGGAGGTGAAGCAGGCGGGCTATCTTAGTGGGGTCGGCGGTACGGAGGTAACCCACGCAGTTGCACCCCAGGCCGAGGCTTTCGGCGGCTACCACTGCGCTCATCATGGCCAGCGCGGCGTCGATGATTCCGAGGAAGACACCGTCCATGCGGCTCTCGATGGGAGGCATCACCAGCCCTTTGGCGGCGGCGAGTTTTGAAATCTTGTTGAAGTCCGCCAGGAACATCAGCAGGCGGTTGCACGTCTTCAGTTGCTTCTGGTTGGTGATACCGTACAGTTCCTCTTTGAGATTCTGGTCGTCGATGTCAATGACGGAGAATTGCTGGCCGTTATAGCTTGTGGGTGTGTTACGTATGGCCTCGAAGATGAAGTCCATATCTTCCCGGGGAATAGGTTCGCGCTCGTAGCGGCGGATGCTCACACGGTCGAGCAGTGTCTGTTTAACGTCTTTCATATCAGGGTAATATACGTGTATGAGGGTAAAAGGAACGCCGATGGCCGAACAAAGGCGACCATCGGCGTATAAGAAGCCACATCAAAGGATATGTGATGAAACTCCGAATGACAGGATTTGAGTGCCCGCCTCTCTTTGTAATCCTCCGTGCCCCCGGAGGGACAACGCCCTGAGGCGCGAGGCCCGCCATCGAGGGGCGTAGCTTGTCTCGGTATTTCGTTAAAATTTGATGAGTTTCCCAATCATTTGATGTGGTGTACTTTAAATTCTCGGGATATGAGGCTCTCGCGCCTCTTTGTTTTTACAACGCAAAGATACTGCAAAATGTTCAGACGGCCAAATTTTTCACGCAGAAAATTCGCTGAAGTTATTGACACCGTCTGAGTATCACAGGCTTAGCAGCAGCGTTACGAGCATGTAGGCTCCGTGGGCAACAATGGCTGCCACGAGGCCTCCTACGGTATGGGCGGCGATGGCTTTCGAGGTCAGCTGGCGGTAACCCAGCGAGTCGAGCATCGCGGTGTGGGTGCTCAGGTAGCCGCTCCAGCACATTCCGATGGCGGTAAACACGGCGATGGCGTTGCCGTCTACCCAACCTTCGCTGGCGAACTTGGGAACGAGTCCGAGGGCGGCGCCCACGGCACCGAGCGCAGTTATCGGGAAACCGATGAGATGCGAGTCCTTGAAACCGAAGAGCCAGTCGAACACGAAGTTGACCTGACCGGCCAGCCACGGCAACAGTTCCACACCCTGGTAAGCGGAGCCGTCGTAGACACCGCCTTCACCGGGACCGAAGGTAAACATCATAACGAAGGTAGAGATGAGCAGCACGCCGGGGATAATGCACATACCCACTTCCACACCGCTCTTGCCGCCGTCGAGCAGCGCGTTGAGCAGACGTGTGAACAGCGACTCGTGCGGGTCGTGGGCTTTCTGTGCCTCTTCCTCCAGCTCTTCGGCGGTTTCCTCTACGGCGTTCTCCACGGCGAAGTTGGGGTAAGCCTTCAAGATGAAGCGCTGCATGAGGCGCGTGCTGACCACACAGCCCACAATGGCGCCGAAGAAGCCGATGAGCGGCTCCATGAGATAGCCCTGACCTATCATGAAGACTATCACGAGCAGACCCATGCCGAAGGCGGTGCCGAAGTTTGTGAGCGAAATGAGCTGGTACTTACGGAAATATGCCGAGAATTTCTTGTCACGCGAAAGGGAAATAATGGCGGGGTTGTCGCTCAGGAACGTCATGATGGCCCCCAGCGACGCCACGCCCGGGAGGTTGAAGATAGGCTTCATGACGGGCCGGAGCATCTTCTCTACCAGCGAAACCACTCCGAACTCAACGAACACGCGTCCGAGCGCGCCGGTAAGCACACAGACGCTGAGCAGGAAGAATACCGTGTTGAGCAGAAGGTCGTGGGCCGTGGCCATGAGAGTCTTCATCATCGGGGCGAGACCCATCTCGTACCCGAGGTAACCGAAGAGCACTAATACTATAAACAGGCAGATGACGCCCGAGGGGATAAAAGACAGCAAGCTACGGCGTTTAGCAGTAGGTTTAGCCGTGCCGGCAATAGTTTCGTTAGGTTGAGTTTTCATGTCAGGTTAAAATCGTGCAGCAAAGTTAAACATAAAAATCGGAATGAGCAAAAAAATCTCGCAACCGGAGGAGAAGTGCAGCCGGTGCACCCCCGGTAAGCCGAATAGACCCTATCAGCCGGATAACGCCTGGCTCCGGGGGGCAAGCCAAGCAAACGTTAACAAAAAGCCTGACACAATGCGTTCTGAAAAAGACCCCCTCCGCAGTCGCCCTTATCAGGCCCATTCGGCGCATAAGGCATTACAAACAGTTGCAAAAGACACCTCTATAACATATTTTTACATCTTATCGAATCATAGTTCGGGGAATTTTTAGTAACTTCGCAGTCGAAACGCAAATATGGATAAGAAATCACAAAAAATAGCCGTCTTGGGAAGTACCGGAAGCATCGGCACACAGACCCTCGACGTCATAGCCGACCATCCCGGTCTCTTCCGGGCGGAAGTACTGACGGCAGGGCGCAACTGGGAGCTCCTGGCCCGCCAGGCGTTGCGGTTTCGTCCGCGCCTCGTGGTCATTGACAGCGAGGAGGGGTACGTGCCGCTGCGCGAAGCGCTCCGCGGCACCGGGATAGAGGTCCGTCAGGGAGCCGGCGCCATAGCCGACGCCGCCGCTTTGCCGTCGATAGACACCGTGGTGACGGCGCTGGTAGGCTACAGCGGGCTGCTCCCGACCCTCGCGGCCGCCGACGCCGGAAAGACCATAGCCCTGGCCAACAAAGAAACACTGGTCTGCGCCGGAGAGATAGTGACCGCCCGCATACGCCGGGGCGGCGCCACGCTCCTTCCGGTAGACAGCGAGCATTCCGCAATCTTCCAATGCCTGCAAGGGGAGAACCGCGACCGTCTGCGCCGCATTATCCTCACTGCCTCGGGAGGACCGTTCCGCACTTTCACAGCTCGGCAACTGGAGGACGTCTCCGTGGAGCAGGCACTGCGCAACCCCAACTGGGACATGGGTGCGAAGGTGACCATCGACTCGGCCTCGATGATGAACAAAGGGTTCGAGATGATAGAGGCACGCTGGCTCTTCTCCTGCGCGCCGCGAGACATCGACATCGTGGTGCACCCGCAGTCGGTCATACACTCGGCCGTGGAGTATTGCGACGGCTCGGTGATAGCGCAGCTCGCCGTCCCCGACATGCACCTCCCCATACGCTACGCCCTCGGTTATCCCGACCGCCTGGAGGCCCCGCGGCAGGAGCGCCTTGACCTGACACGCCTCTCCACCCTCACCTTCGAGGCTCCCGACCGCGGTCGCTTCCCTCTCCTGCAACTGGCTTTCCGGGCGATAGAGGCCGGCGGCAACGCACCGTGCGCACTCAACGCCGCAAACGAGATAGCCGTGGCCGCTTTCCTCAGAGGGCAGACGCGCTTCACCTCCATGCCGCGTATCGCCGAGGAAACCCTCCATGCCATACCTTTGATTGAAAACCCGTCGCTCGCCGACATAATAGAAACCAACGCCGAGGCGCGCCGCATCGCAGAGCAGTGCCTCGCCGACAACTACCAACTCTGAAACAACACTGAATGGAAACATTTCTGCTTAAGGCCGCGCAACTGATTCTCGCGCTGGCGATACTGGTAATAATCCACGAGTTCGGACACTTCCTCTTCGCCCGCATGTTCGGAATCAGGGTCGAGAAATTCTACATCTTCTTCAACCCGTGGATTTCCCTATTCAAATGGTTCCCGAAGCGATATGCCCGTTTCTGCAAAAAGAACGAGGACGTCGCCTACCCCGAAGACGAGGAACAGCAGCAGGGTGAAGAAACCGACGCTACCGGCAACAACCTCCCCGCCAAGAAAAAGAGGAAACCCGGATTCTGGAACAACACCGAATACGGCCTGGGCTGGCTGCCTCTGGGCGGCTACTGCAAAATATCGGGCATGATAGACGAGTCGATGGACAAGGAGCAGATGGCCAAGCCGCCGCAGCCCTGGGAGTTCCGCAGCCACCCCGCATGGCAGCGCCTCCTCGTGATGATAGCCGGTGTGCTCTTCAACTTCCTGCTTGCCATCGTCATCTACGCCGGCATCGTATGGGCCACTGGCGAGAAATACGTCCCCTTCCGGGAAGCCAAGATGGGTATGGCCTTCTCCCCGGCGGCACAGAAAGCCGGGTTCCGTGACGGCGACATTCCCCTCACCGCCGACGGCGAGCCGCTGGTGCATCCCGGCGAGGGACGCCTCATGATGCTCCAGGCCAAGGAGGTGCAGGTAGTCCGCGACGGTCGCGACACAGTGACCGTAAAAATCCCCAAGGACCTCATCTTCCAGGTTGACAAGGAGATGAAGGACAAGACCAGCACGGTCAACTTCATGGCTTACCGTATGCCGGTGAAAATCACGCAAGTGGCTCCCGGCGAAGGGGCTGCCAAGGCCGGTCTGAAGGAAGGGGACCGAATCATATCGATTGATTCCGTCAAAACCCCGACGCTCGACGTCTTCTTCCCCACGCTCGAAGGTCACTCCAACCGGACCGTAACCCTCGGGATTGTGCGCGACAACGACACCATCGCGGTACCGGTACAGCTCAACGCATCCTCGAAGATGGGCATAGGGCTCGACATCGACCCGGCCGACTTCTACAAGGCCGAAGAGAAGCACTACAACATTTTCCAGAGCATACCGCGCGGCATCACGATGGGCGTGGACAAACTCACCAGCTACGCCGAGTCCATGAAGCTCGTCTTCACCAAGGAGGGAGCGCAGAGCATAGGCGGTTTCGGCGCCATCGGAAGCATCTTCCCCACCTCGTGGGACTGGATAGCTTTCTGGAACATAGCGGCTTTCCTCTCAGTGGCGCTCGCCTTCATGAACATACTCCCCATCCCGGCGCTCGACGGCGGACACGTACTCTTCCTGCTCTACGAGGTGATAACGCGCCGCAAACCCAGCGAGAAATTCATGGAATGGGCACAGATGATAGGCATGGGACTCCTGCTCCTGCTCCTCGTCTACGCCAACGGAATGGACATCGTCAGACTCTTCAAGTAACACTATGGCATACAAGACTATTCGACTCAAGAAAGGGAAAGAGGAATCGTTGCACCGTTTCCACCCCTGGGTATTCTCGGGCGCCATCGCCACGATGGGACCCGGCATAGAGGAGGGGGACCGCGTGACGGTCCTCTCCCACGACGGCAGCGTCTTAGGCGCCGGACACTACCAGATAGGGAGCATCGCCGTAAGGATGCTCCGACCCGGGGCGGAGGAAATTCCCGACGGTTTCTTCGCCGACCGCCTGCGCGAAGCCCTCGCCATGCGACGCTCCCTCTCACTGGCGCGCGACGACAACAACTGCTTCCGCCTCGTGCACGGCGAGGGCGACTTCCTCCCCGGTCTCGTCGTCGACATCTACGGCGACACCGCCGTAATGCAGGCACACTCCCCCGGTATGCACTTCGAGCGCTACGCCATAGCCGACGCCCTCACCGAACTCCCCGACTGCCGCATACGCAACGTCTACTACAAAAGCGAGACCACGCTGCCTCCCAAGGCCGACCTGGACGCCGTGAACGGATACCTCATAGGGAGTTATGACGGCTCCGTGGCAATAGAGAACGGCCTCAAGTTCAACATCGACTGGCTGCGCGGCCAGAAGACCGGCTTCTTCATTGACCAGCGCGACAACCGAGCCCTTCTTGAAAAGTACGCGCGCGGGCGCGAGGTGCTAAACATGTTCTGCTACACCGGCGGCTTCAGCGTCTACGCCATGCGCGGCGGCGCCAAGCGCGTCGACTCGGTGGACTCGTCCTCCAAGGCGGCCGCACTCACCGACGCAAACATTGCCCTCAACTTCGGCGACGACCCGCGCCACCGCACCTTCGCCGAGGACGCATTCAAGTACCTCGACGCCATGGAAAAGGGTGCCTACGACCTGATAGTGCTCGACCCTCCGGCCTTCGCCAAGCGCCTCAAGGCGCTGCAACAGGGTCTGCGGGGCTACCGCAAGCTCAACGCCAAG
>DKVK01000062.1 GCA_002491165.1 Porphyromonadaceae bacterium UBA7180 | reverse complement strand
GCAACGGTTGCAGCTCTTCGTTAATTTTTTTAACATCCGACATTTGGAACAATTTGCATGTATAGCGTAGCCAAGGGGGTGAAAACATGGTGTTGGGCTGCACGGGGGGTGTTTCACGGAGGCAGGAATGCCTCCGTTCCATAATAAAGCCACGGTACACTCGTTGCGCACCGTGGCTATGAGACTATGAGGCCCGGGTTCTGGTTATTTCGCGGTCAGTTCGCCGAACCGGGCTTTCTCAAGCTGGTCGTTGACATACTGCGCCGTTACCTCGAATGTCTTGGGCTTGGTTGTCGGGAGCTCGAACATGGCGTCCACCATCACGGTCTCCACGATGGAGCGGAGCCCGCGGGCGCCCAGCTTGTATTCCACGGCCTTGTCCACTATGGCGTCGAGGGCTTCGTCGCTGAAAGTCAGTTCCGTGCCATCCATGGCGAAGAGTTTCACGTACTGTCGCACGATGGCGTTCTTAGGCTCGGTGAGGATGCGGCGCAGGGCGTCGCGGTCCAGCGGTTCGAGGCTGGTCAGCACCGGCAGACGCCCCACGATTTCGGGTATGAGGCCGAAGGTCTTGAGGTCTTGCGGCGTGACGTAGCGCATCAGGTTTTCGCGCTGGTGCTTCTTGGCCACCTCGTCCTTGCCGTAGCCTACGACGCGCGTGTTGAGTCGGGCGGCGATGCGGCGTTCTATCCCCTCGAAAGCGCCGCCGCAGATGAAGAGGATATTCGTGGTGTCCACCGGAATCATCTTCTGCTCCGGGTGTTTGCGGCCACCGTTCGGCGGCACGAGGACGGTGCTACCTTCCAGGAGTTTGAGCAATCCCTGCTGCACGCCCTCGCCGCTGACGTCGCGGGTGATGGAGGGGTTGTCGCTTTTGCGGGCTATCTTGTCTATCTCGTCGATGAAGACGATGCCCTTTTCGGCCTTCTTCACGTCGTAGTCGCAGGCCTGGAGCAGTCGCGTCAGCAGCGATTCTATGTCCTCGCCTACGTAACCGGCCTCGGTCAGCACCGTTGCATCGACGATAGTGAAGGGGACGTCGAGCAGGCGGGCTATTGAGCGGACGAGCAGCGTCTTGCCGGTGCCGGTGGGTCCCACCATGATGATGTTCGACTTTTCGACCTCCACGCCGTCGTCTCCGGCGTCTTTCTTCTTGCTGCCGCGTTTCTTGGGCGCGACGTCGCCTGAGGCAGCGGCACGCTGACGGATGTCCTCGAGGCGCTTGTAGTGGTTATAGACGGCCACGGAGAGGTATTTCTTGGCGTTGTCCTGCCCGATGACGTAGTTGTCGAGGAACTCCTTGATTTCCACCGGCGTGGGGATGGTGTGCTTCTCCTCCAGGGGGGCGTCGCCGGATTTCTCGGCAAGGGCTTCGTCGCGGGCCTCGTCTATGGCCTCGATGCAGTCGGAGCAGAGGTTGAGCCCCGGGATGATGGTCACCATCTTGACGTAGCCCGACTCCTCGCGGCCGCACATTGCGCAGATTGTTTTTTTTGCCATGCTCGGATAACGTTATTCCTGTTCTTTGGAGGGGTTGACGAGTACCTTGTCTATCATGCCGTATTCCTTGGCTTCCTGCGCCGTCATCCAGTAGTCGCGGTCGGAGTCGGCGTAGACCTTGTCGTAGGGCTGGCCGGAGTGGTCGCTGATGATGCGGTAGAGCTCCTCCTTGAGTTTGAGGATTTCGCGTGCGGTGATTTCTATGTCGGAAGCCTGTCCCTGGATGCCTCCCATCGGCTGGTGGATCATGACACGGGAGTGGGGGAGGGCGAAGCGTTTCCCTTTCTCTCCGGCCACGAGGAGCACGGATGCCATGGAGGCCGCCATGCCGGTGCAGATGGTGGAGACGTCGCTGTTGATGTACTGCATGGTGTCGTAGATGCCGAGGCCGTCATAGACGCTGCCGCCGGGGGAGTTGATGTAGATGCTGATGTCCTTCTCGGGGTCCACGGAGTCGAGGTAGAGGAGCTGTGCCTGGATGATGTTTGCGCTCTGGCTCGTTACCTGCGTTCCGAGGAAGATGATACGGTCCATCATGAGGCGCGAGAACACGTCCATCTGGGTGACGTTGAGCTGGCGCTCTTCGAGGATGTAGGGGTTCATGTAGTCGGCCTGCGTAGCCGTGGAGGAGAGGGATACGCCCTGTGCGCGGGTGTTTATGAACCGACGGTAATCGTCGAGTGTGTTGGGATTCACCGCTGCGTTGGAGACGGCGAATTTATGGAAATCATCTCTTGTCATATTCTTGTAGATTAACGGTAAAATAATTTAAGATGCACCGTGGGACAATTGTCGTGCCAGAAAGGGTTAACGGTTGCAAAAAGGGAATCGGCGGACGCACCGCGAAAGCAGCGAGCCCGCCGATGATATGTTTTGGGGAGCGTCAGGGCGAAGCAATGCTACGCGCCGTGGCGTCCGTATGGCCGCGGCTATTATGCTTCCGCGGGTTTCTCTCCGGTGTTGAACAGGGCGTTGAACTCGTCGACGGTGACGTCCTTGTTGTCAAGGGTCACTACGTCGTGGATTTTGCTGAAGACCTTCATGTTGAAGGCGTCGCGGGCCACGCGTTCGCGCACTTTCTTGTCGGCCAGAATCTGGTCGGCATATTTGTCGAGCGTCTCTTCGGGCACGGAGGTCATGCCGTATTTGGCGAACTCGTTGCGTGCCATGAGGCGGGCCACTTCCTTGAGGTCGCTCTCTTCGAGCTTGAGGCCCTCTTTCTCGGCGAACTGGTCTTCGAGGAGCTGCCATACGAGGTCTTCGGCGGCTTCGGCATACACCTTGTCGATGTTCTCGTCATTGAGGTTCTCGTTGTTCATGCGCAGGTATGCCTTGAGCACTTCGTCGGGAAGCTCGACCTTGCCGGCGGCTTTGGTGATGACGTCGCGCGCGTCGATGCTGAAGCGGTAGTTGCTGTCGGCCACGAGCTGCTGTGCAATCATCTCCTTGAGGGCCTTGCGGTATTCCTCCTCGTCGTGTACCTGGTCTTTGCCGAACACTTCGTCATAGTATTCCTGGCCGAGTTCGGCGGGGTTGAGGACGATGATTTCCTTGACGTCGAAGCGGAAGTTGCCGGTATGGGCGTCCACGTCCCCCTTGTCTATTCCGAGCATCGAGGAGAGTTCCGTGGGGTTGGAGTCGCAGGTTGCGGCGGGGTTGAACACTATTTCGTCGCCTACGTGCTTGCCCATGAAGAGCTGGCGCTGTTCCTCGTTCTTGAAGTACTTGGGAGCCACGATGCCGTTCTCCTGCACGATGCCGCCTTCCTTGACGGTGCCGTCTTCGTTAAGCTCGGTGATGACGCCTTTCACCAGGGCGTCTTCGTTGACGGTGTCGCCCGGTTCCTGTTTGCCGAGACGGCGGCGCAGGGCTTTGTCCTGGTTGTCGAGCATCTCCTCGCTCACCTCTATGGTGTAGTAGGGGATGTGCATCTCCTTGTCGATTTTGACGTCGATTTCGGGAGCGAGACCCACCTCGAACTCGAAGGTGAAGTCCTTGTTTTCGATATTGAAATCCTCGGAGCGTTTGGGCATCGGGTTGCCGAGCACGCGGAGTTTGTTGTCGTTTATATAGTTGGATAGGGCATCGCTTACGGTTTCGTTGATGACGTCATATTTCACGGATTTGCCGTATTTTCTGCGGAGCAGCCCTTCGGGAGTGTGGCCGGGGCGGAATCCGGGTTCCGGGCGTGATTCCCCGATTTTGCGAAGCTCTTTTTTTACCTTGTCTGCGTAGTCGTTTTCTTCAAGCGTGATGAC
Source organism: Porphyromonadaceae bacterium UBA7180 (assembly GCA_002491165.1). Classification (GTDB taxonomy): domain Bacteria; phylum Bacteroidota; class Bacteroidia; order Bacteroidales; family Muribaculaceae; genus Lepagella. The sequence goes on along the minus strand of DKVK01000062.1, from coordinate 16,059 downwards.
AATTTTGCCTGTTACATCGTTCAGCTTGTCGTATGTTACATTCATGTCTAAGATATGTATTAAAATTTATTTTTCTATCTAAACTCGTATCGTGCGGCTTCGTGGAGAGAGAAAAGCGCACAATGAGCACGCGAAGTTACAAAATATCTTCCGTATTAACAAATCCGGACGGCGCGAATTTCGCCGCGCCCCCGAATTTAAGTTTTTTTATAGGTCAGGCAGTCGGTATTCTGGCATTTCCCGACATGACTCCACTGTAAAATTAGGGACCGGGTCATCGCTGAACCGGGCTTGCCTCGCTTTGGAGTCTTGCGAACGGGAAGACCGGACGCAGTAGCTGCGGAAACGTTTGCTACGGACAGACGAGACATTAAGGAACAGTTGGCGTCGGTACATCTTTACGACCGTGATAATGTCATGCACGAAGAAAGAAGCCGCGCTATGCTTGTGCGCGGCTTCTGTTTATTTGCGGGTTAGGAATGGCGGTTAATAGGGGCGCTACTGGTTGTTTTGTACTGCGAGGTTGGGGACGGGACCGAAGCGGTTTTCGGTGGGCTCGCTTGCCTGGCAGAACCATACTATGAGGACGATTGCGCCCACGACGGGGATTAAGCCGATGAAGTACCAGCCACCGGCTTTGCCAATGTCATGGAGACGGCGCCATATCAGGCCCAGTGTGGGAAGTAGAATTGCCAGGGAGTAGATTAACATGATAATCCCAAAGATGTTTAACGAGGGTTCAGGAACGGAGGTATATCCCGTGTAGGGGTCATACGCTGAAATCGCCTGTGAGCTTGCCATGACCGTATTGGCGATGTTAAGCGGAAGCATGACGATAATGTTGAAGAGGCAGAACCACCAGTATTCCGAGCGGGAGGCGCGGCCACGGAAGTTGCAATAGTCGGAGAAGGCACGCTGGATGGCTTCGCCGAAGCTTACTTGTCTTTGATACATAATGAAGAGTTTTTTTCGTTTTGTGTTGCAAAGGTAATCATTAGTTGTGATAAATGCAAATTGTTCTTAATAATAATTGACGAACCTTGCGGATTTTTTGACGAACACCCGATTTTCAGAGTCCGGAAAGAGACAGAAGGAGCCGGCGCGTCAGCGGCGGCGGAAGTGGGGATGGTGGGCTTCGAGTTCGTGGAGAAGGTGGGTGGTGTTTACGTGTACGTATATTTCGGTGGTGGAGATGGATTCGTGGCCGAGCAGTTCCTGGATTGTGCGCAGCGATGCGCCCCCTTCCAGCAGGTGGGTCGCGAAGCTGTGGCGCAGCGTGTGTGGACTTACCTCTTTGTTGACGCCTGCGCCGGCGGCAAGGTCGCGCACCACGTAGAAGACCATCACGCGTGTCATGCCGCGCCCCTGGCGGCTGAGGAAGAGGATGTCCTCCTGCCCGGGGCGAATGCGGCCGCGCGAACGTATTTCGAGGTATTGCGGCAGCAACTCGCACGTGCGCGGAGAGAGCGGCACGAGGCGCTGCTTGCTGCCTTTCCCTTCCACTATGGCGTAGCTCTTGTCGAGGTGGAGCATCGAGATGCGCAGCGAACATAACTCGCTGACACGAAGCCCGCTGCCGTAGAGGGTTTCTATTATCAGCTCGTTGCGCAGGGCGAAGGGGGAATCCCCGGGGATGGCGGCGAGCATGGCGTCGATTTCTTCCACGTCGAGCACTTCCGGGAGATGTCGCCCTATTTTCGGCGATTCCATAAGCTCCATCGGGTCGGCGGCGATATAGTTTTCAAGAGCGAGCCAGCGCATGTAAGAGTGAATGCCGGCCATCATCCGTGCCTGCGAGCGCTGCCCTATCCCGGCATCGGTCAGGGCGGCGAAGAACTCAAGTATGTTGTCGTGGGTCAGTTCGTCGGGCGGCAGGGAATTGCAGTCGCAATACTGCATCAGGGCGCGGACGTCGCGGAGGTATGCTTCCACGGTATTGTCGGCCATACCGCGTTCCAGGCGCAGATGTGCGGCGAACTCGCTGAGCATCCGCTCTTCCTCTTTCAGCGGCCGCAGAGGGGGGCGGTAACCGTCTGTCATATAGCGTATTTTATGAAGGCTATGTCACGGCGTGCCACCGCTATGAGGACATCGTGACCTTCGAGGATAACGCCGCGCGGCATGGCCTCCTCTATCTCGCGGAGCATAGCGGGTTCCGGGTCGATGACGAGCGATGCGACGGTGTCTGCCCCCGGCTTGGCAAGGCGTTCGAGAGCGGCGGCGGGGAGGTGTCCGCGGGCTATGCAGAGGTCCGCCGAGGCATCTTGCGTACGCTCCACAGTGCCGGGAGCGTGGCTGTAGATTTCGGGAAGGCCGGGGTCAATCCACACGTTGCGCCAGGGGAAACGCGCACAGAGTCGGTGGGCCATCCTCACGAGGTGGCTGTGCCGCCCGCCGGGATTGCAGGGAAGGCAGTCCAGCTCGTCGTAGAGGTAATAGCGCCCGTGCCGGCGCACCACATCGTTTATGAGCCGGTATGCCATCGGGGAATGGACGCCGAAGCCGAGGTAGTGGCGACGCCGCTTGTAGGAGTCGGCGGGATGCAGGAGCCAGTGGAGCGGAGAGAACATGGCGTGTGGGACGGGATTATTCGGTGGCCTGTACTTCCGTATTGCCGCCGTCGTGCTTTTTGCGGCGCGGCATGTAGCGGCGCCCCACGACGCAGGCCAGCGCACCGAGGCAGACTATGTAGATAAGGATAATCGAGGCCACGGAAATACTCTCGGCGCGTTCCACGCTCTGCGGCTTGAACTCGAAGGTTACGGTATGGTTGCCCGCCGGGAGGTTAAGGGCGCGCAGCACATAATTGACGCGGCCGATTTCCACCGGTTTGCCGTCGACGGTTGCCTGCCAGCCCCAGGGGAAGTATATTTCCGAGAAGACGGCGATGCGCGCACGGGAGAGGCGCGAATGGTAGGTGAGGCGGTTCGGCGCGTAGGTAGTCTCGAAGATAGTGTCGCCGGCGGCTGCGGGAGCCGATGTCTTCAGCACTTTCTCGAACTGCCTGTCGGCGACTGCCATTCGGCGGGGATCCAGGCTGTCAAGGGCTTTCATCTCGGTATTGGCGTCGCTGACGTAGCGTATGTGGTCCACGAACCAGGCGTTGCCCATGGCGTCCGGATTCTGCACAACGGTGTCGCCCTGCATTATCACATACTTGGCGTTGAGCATGTTGAGGACGGCCATGTTGTTTTTGGCAATCTGGTGTTCCAGCAGGTCGTTGTAGCGCGTCAGCTTGGCGGCGTGGTATCCGCCGATTGTCTTGTGGAAATAAGAGGAGCGGGCGGCCGTCATGCCGGGAATGTCGAGCACACGGTAGTTCTGCGCCGTATCTTTGAGAATCCGGACATCGGCTGCGGTAGGCTGGAACGGTGCCTCTTCATAAGGCTCCACGAAATTGTCGGAGTTGACATAGCGTTTGTTGACCGACACGAGGTCGAGCACCAGGAGCACTCCGAGTCCGCAGACGAGCCACGCGGGTTTGATGCCCGATTTCTTGAAGTATAGCATCAGCAGTCCGAAGGCCAGCAGGATGAAGATGAACGAGCGGAGCGAGTCGGCGCTCACCAGGGAGCGCCGCGTTTCCTGGATGGCGCCTAACGCACCGGCGAACTGCGGGTTGCCGAGCGCACCTTGCTGCCGCAGGAAGTCCATCTCGTTGGCCGAGAACGTGTTGCCGAAGAATCCGGGGGCGACCCAGCCGATGAGGCAGATGACTGCCCCGATGCCGAAGATGCAATAGAATTGCAGCGAATAGCGCTTGAAGAAGTCGGGAGTGCTGATTATCTCGCGCAGGCAGAGGATGGCCAGCAGCGGTATGGTGAACTCCACTATCACGAGTATCGACGATACGGTGCGGAACTTGTTGTAGAGCGGGAAATGGTCAATGAAGAGGTCGGAGAACCACATGAAGTTGTGTCCCCAGGAGAGGAAGATGGCCAGCACGGTAACGGCGAATAGCGCCCAGCGCATGGGTCCTTTCCCCACGAAAAGGTAAAGGACGGCGAGCAGCAGGACGAACGCGCCCACGTAGACCGGGCCGTTGGTCATCGGCTGGTCGCCGAAGTATTGCGGGAATTGCTGGAGCACATATTGCTCCTCGGCTCCGTATTGCTGCCCCCGGTCGGTCTGGTCGAGCGAGAGTATCCGGTTCTCGCCGCCCACCGGCTTGATGGTGGCGCCCCCCTTGACGTTGGGGATGAGCAGCGTCAGGGTTTCGTCCACGCCGTAGCTCCAGCCGGTGATATAGTCTTTGTCGAGCCCTTTCGTTGCGCCTCCGGCATCAGGGGCTGAAAGCTCCGTGGCGCGGCCGCGGATAGTCTCTTTGGAGTATTCGTAGCTGTTATAAAGGCTCGTGGCGTTGGCACCCACGGCCACCAGCCCGGCACCGACGACGCAGGCCGTCGCTATCCCCCAGCGCTTCATCTCCTTCTGGCGGACGGCGTTGATAAGCCATGCTATGACCATAGCCAGCACCACGAAGAGGAAATAGTAGGTCATCTGCGGATGGTTCGATTGCAATTGCAGCGCCCCGAAGAGGGCGGTGAGCGCCGCGCCGCCGAGGTATCGGCCGCGGTAGCAGAGCGCCAGGCCGCCGATGGTAGGCGGTATGTAGGCCAGCGTCACGAATTTCCAGATATGGCCGGCGCCGATGAGGATTATAAAGTAGGTTGAGAAACCCCATGCCAGCGCGCCGAAGAGCGCGTTGTACCACTTGAACCTGAAGCACAGGCACATGATGAAGAAACCCAGCATCATGGCGAAGAGCAGGTTGGCGGGGGAGGGGAGCCACAGGGTGTAGAGCTTTGCCACCCAGTCGAGCAGCGACGAGGAGGCGTATGACGGGGAAATCTGGAAGTTTGGCATTCCGGAGAACAGCGAGTTGGTCCAGCGAGACGATTCGCCGGTCTGTTCGGCGTAGGCTTTCACCTCCTGGCCGTTGGCGAGGCCTTGCTGGATGTCGGCTTGCTGCAAGACGTTGCCCTGCACGTCGTCGGGAAAAAAGAAAAGTAGTGAGACAATGGCCAGGAAAGCCACCGAGATTAATGCGAAAACAGCAGATTTCTTCATAATATTCTTCGTTGGGAGCGGGGAGCGGGGTGTGGAGATTTCGGGAGAGTGGGGAGCGGGGCGGAATTAGATTTGCATGCCGCCGCACTGTGGGGAGGCGGCGGCATGCTTTTTCCGGCCGTCACGGGCCGGTGTGGGGGTAGGTCACCGCAGGCTGCGGGGTCAGTCTATCTCGAGGTCTATCTGGCGGTTCATGCTCTGCTCGAGCGAAATCAGGGTCTCCGTTTCGGTGACACCGGCGATGTGCTGGATGCGGTCGTTGAGCAGTTCCATGAGGTGCTGATTGTCCTGGGCATAGACTTTGATAAGCATGGAGTACGGGCCTGTGGTGAAGTGGCATTCCACCACCTCTTTGATTTTTTCGAGTTCCTTGACTACTTCGCGATAGAGAGAACCCTTTTCAAGTTTCACGCCGACGTATGTGCAAGTGTTGTAGCCGAGTCGACGGGGATTAACGTTATATCCTGAACCTACGATGACTTTCATCTCTATCAGGCGCTGGATGCGCTGATGGATGGCGGCACGCGACACGCCGCACACGGCGGCGACATCTTTCGATGCTATGCGTGCATTCTTCATAATAATATTCAGAATTTTACGGTCTAATTTGTCTATTCTGTTCAACATAAAATATAATCTTAATATCGGCACAAAATTAATATAAATAATTCATACTGCAAGTAACCAAGGGTGAAAAAATATTAAAATGCGCAAAAAAGGCAGTCGAAATAGTGAAATGGATAAAAAAACTGACCGAAAAGGGGGACGTAACCTCTACTCCCCCTGTTTTCAAGCCTGCGGACGCCCGGTGGCCCGAAACCTCAAAATTCCGGTATGCCAGCCGCATAAATCCCGTATTTCCGTGCCGCTTCACGCCCGGCAAGCAGAAACAGGACTGTGCGCGGAGCAGTGGGATGGGGGCTAATTGGTTTCTTACTGATCGCGTGAGAAATTTTACTGACGCAGAACCTCGCGGCGCGTCGTTCAGCCGGTTTCTCCCGCAGCAGTGTGGAAAATAATTGTGAAAAAAGATCCGGGGCGGCAATGCCCCGGTCTCGTCTATGCGTGTAATTACTGCTATTCGTTGTAGGTACGGCCGTCCCATTTGTAGCGGTAGCGCATGCCGTCGGTGTCGGTCACTATCAGGTCGTGCATACCGTTGGTCTTGGATCGCAGGATTTCGAGTTTCCCTTGTCCCCACATTCCGGAAGTGCTGAACTCATAGTCGGTGCCGTTAAGGGAGAAGTTGTAATTGCGGCCGAAGTGGAACGATGATGTGGTAATCTTCTCCGCGATGCCATCGCCATTCAATTAATTTTTTTACCATCGACGTTGACCCACAGCCGTGAGTTTTCGTCTGGAATATCACCATTCTTTTCGATGTAAAATTTTGTTACGGAAGAGGTGTCATCCCCTTTTGTAACGGAGTCGGGCGCCACAACGGCAGTATCGGAGATGGAATCGGAGTCGCGGGTTTCGCGGGTGTTCTTGCCGCAACTGTCCAGGAAAACCATTCCGGCGCCCAGCATCAGCGCTTGCGCGGCAATCATAAATCGGGTAGTAGTCTTCATCTGCAATGTCGTTTTTGTCATTAAAGAATGCTTTGGCTCCGAAAATCTATCACTAAAGCATGAAGAAAATTTGGTAAATGAAAAAAATCGGGGAGTCGTTGGGAAAATTACGGAGAATAGTTGTAACTTTGCATTTTAAATAAGGATTATAATGGCAAAAGATAACAATACCTTTCCTGCTGGTAAAATGACAGATGCCGATGCCGCGGAACGCGACGTGGTGCGCGAGGCCGAAGAGTTTGTCGACGGTGGCGCCGACACGTCTCCCGAAAAGCCCTCGCCAGGCAAACGTGTGGTCAAGGGACTCATACAGTACGGGCTGCCGCTGGTGCTCACCGTCTGGCTCGTATGGTACATGTTCCGGAAGGTGGACTTCTACCAGATGCTCGACATCATGCGCCACGGCGTGGACTATTGGTGGATACTGGCTATGATGGCAGTCAGCGTCTTCTCGCATGTCTTCCGCGCGGCACGCTGGCGGTTGCAACTCGCCGGGCTGGGGATACGTCCACCCTTTCTTGCCCTCTGTTGCAGCATATTCGGAACGTATGCCCTCAACCTCGTGTTCCCGCGTCTCGGTGAAATCTGGAGATGCACTTACATAGCCGGCCGCGAGAAATCCCCTTTCACCAAGGTGGTGGGCTCGATGGTGGCCGACCGTCTCAGCGACACGCTGATGGTACTCCTCATCACGCTCTTCACCTTCATAGTGGCGGCGCCGGCGCTCAATTCCTTCCTGTCTAAATACCCGGTGGGACGCGACTTCCTGAACCTGCTGGCCAACCCTGTGCTGTGGATATGCCTCGCAGTGGCCGTAGGTCTCGGATGGTGGCTGCTGCGCCTGCTGCGCCACACGCGGGTGGTGAAATGGCTCAAAGACGTGTGCCGCGGCCTCTGGGACGGATTGGCCGTCGTGGCCAGGATGCGCGGCCGCGGGCAGTTCGTAGGATTCACCTTCTGCATCTGGACGTGCTACTTCATGCAGCTCTACCTGGCGTTCTTCGCCTTCCCTTTCACGCGCGAACTCTGTGCCGAAAGCTCGCTGGGCTTCGGCCTTACGCCGGCGCTGGTAGCCTTCGTGCTCAGCTCTATAGGGATGGCCATCCCCTCGAACGGCGGCCTCGGCCCGTGGAACATCGCCGTGATGTTCGGCCTTTCGGTCTACGGTATCTCGGAGAGCCAGGGTGTGGCCTTCTCCATGCTCGTATGGTCGGCGCAGACGGTAACGCTGCTTTTGCTCGGGGTATTCACCATGATTTACATAGCGGTCGATAAAAAGATGAAACGATGAAATTTGACAATAAAGACAGCGAAAATCTCAAGAACGATTATTTCGAGGGACCGGACTTGGAGGATACGGTAGAGAAAAAAACGCCGAAGAAAAAACCGGAGGACCCGGACTATTATGACGATGACGACGACCGGTGGGAACACCTGCGGCCGCCGCGCAACCTCCGTTTCTGGATTTACCTGCTCTGCGGCACCTTGACAGCCGGTGTGCTCGCTTTCCTCTACACCTGGCTGCTCAACCCCTACGGCACCCGGGGAGTGCAGTACGGCTACCTGGACCACGTGGAGAAACGCGGCACCGTCTTCAAGACTTATGAGTGCGTGATGATTCCCTACAAGGAAATCATGGACACCACGCGCGTATATAAGGAAGACTTCATCTTTTCGGTGCCCAACGGCAGTGTGGGGGAGACCCTGCGCGAGATGGCCGTCGCCTCGCAGCCGGTGAAGGTGGAATATGAGGTCTACCATACGGCGATGCCCTGGCGCGGCGAACGGAAAATAGTGGTAACCCGCGTGGATACCGTCAACCCCGCCAAGATACTGCCTCCGGAATACACACCGGACTATTTCAAGAGCGGCAGCTACCGCACCGACTCGCTCGACAACGAGGCGCGGCAGCGACACATCGATGAATTTGAGGAATAAAAAGCTTTATGGCAGCTCCTCAATATAAAAGGGCTGCACATATCGGTTGATTTTTTAAGCGATGGCTAATTACGATGTAGAAAAACTCCACGCCAAGCTCCTGGACATACTCCTGGAGTTCGACCGCGTGGCACGTGAACACAACCTGCAATACTGCATTTGCGGAGGCACCATGCTCGGCGCGGTGCGCCACGGCGGATTCATACCCTGGGACGACGACCTCGACATCTCCATGCCGCTGCCCGACTACGAGCGCCTCGTGGCACACAGCCGCGAGTGGCTCCCCGGTTACCTCGAGTTCATCTGCTACGAGAATGACAAGCGTTATCCGCTCCCCTTCGGGAAAATACAGGATGCGCGCACCACGCTCATAGAGCGCCGGCATCTCTATTATCTTGGAGGATGCTACATCGACGTGTTCCCCTTCGGGGCGTTCGCCGGGAACCCGGTGACGCGATGGCTCAAATGCGCCCGATACGACTATCTGCGCAAGTGCATGTACTTCGTGCACCGCGACCCTTACAAGCACGGCCGCGGACCCTCGTCGTGGATACCGCTGCTTATGCGCCGACTATATTCGCTGGACTACCTGCAGCGCCACATCAGCCGCATCATAAAATCGGTGCCCTGGGGCACGACGCCCTACGCCGGCAGCTATACCGACAGTTTCAAAAAAGTGATGCCGCGAGAGGTGACCTGCACCTTCGGGCCGGTAATGTTCTGCGGCCACGAAGTGTCGGGGATAAAGAATTATGACCCGTACCTGAAGACCATGTACGGCGACTATATGCAGGTGCCGCCCCCCGAGAAGCAGATACAGCACAATTTCCATTACATAGACATGGACCGGCCCTACCGCGAGCATCCCGACTATAACCCGGAGGAAGACCCCTTCCGCCCGAAGTGATTACTTCTTTTTGCGGACCGAGAAGCCGAAGGTTCCCAGCGGGGCGCCCAGCGGATGGTAGCTGCCGTGGCTGTAAGCCAGCAGGTTGGCGCGTTCGAGGTCGAAGCGCCCCGTAGCCGGGTCTATATACCGGTCGTCGGCGCGCACGTTCACCACTTCGGCCAGGAACATGTCGTGGGTACCGAGGTGGGTTATGCTCTTCACTCGGCACTCGATGCTCAGCGGACTCTCTTCTATCGTCGGTGAGCAGACGGCCTCGCCCGGCAGCGGCGTGAACCCCGTCTCCTTCCACTTGTCATAATCGCGCCCGGAGCGCACTCCGGCCCAGTCTACGGCGCGCACCATCTCCACCGTCGTGAGGTTGACGGTGAATTGCATGTCCCTTACTATCAGCGGGTAAGAATGTCGTTCCGGACGCACGGAGATGAACAGCAGCGCCGGGTCGGAGCATACGGTTCCTGTCCATGCCACGGTGAGCATGTTCCACTCTTCGCGCTTCCTGCCGCAGGTCACGAGCACCGCCGGTAGCGGGTTGAGCATCGTGCCGGGGCGCCAACTCTGTTTTGCCATAGTCCTGCACCGTTTTTACTTGATTACAATCTGGTCGCCCACGGCCTCGTGGCCGCAATAGTGGCAACGCACGCGCACCGGCCCGCGGTCCACCACGTTGAAGCGGGTGGGAATAGGCTGGTTGCGGGTCACGCACTTCGGGTTATTGCACACTATCTGGTCCACAATCTCCTCGGGCAGCGCCACGGGGCGTTTCTCCACCACGCGGTAGTCGCGGATGGTATTAATGACGGCCGTCGGTGCGAGTATGGCTATGCGGCTGACCGTCTCGGGGCTGAGCTCCACGTCGGCGATTTTGATGATACCCTTGCGGCCGAGTCGGCGGCTGGCAAGGTTGAAGCCGATGGTCACGCTCTTGTCGAGATTGGCGATGCCGAGCATCTCCACGGCCTTGAAGAGTGATTCAGAGGGGATATGGTCTATAACCGTGCCGTTGCGGAGCGCGGCTACGGCGAGTTCTTTTTTCTCGTTCATTTGTCTTGGGTGTTAATCAGTTACTTCGATTCCGAGTGCGCGGCAAATCATGGCCTGGCGGGCATAAAGGCCGTTCTTGGCCTGCTGGAAATAGTAAGCCTTTGGATTGTCGTCCACATCTTCGGCTATCTCGCCCACGCGGGGCAGGGGATGCAGGATTCGCAGGTTGGGGCGCGAGTCGGCCAGCATGGCGTTGTTCAGGTTATAGAGGTCCTTCACGCGCTCGTATTCCATCAGGTCGGTGAAGCGTTCGCGCTGCACGCGAGTCATGTAAATGATGTCCGAAGAGTTGATGATTTCGGGGGAGAACTCGCGGCTTTCGTGATACTCTATGCCGTTCTTCCCGCAGAAGTCTATGAACTCGCGGGGCATCTGCAACTCCTTGCAGGCCACGAAGTTGAAGCGCACGCGGAAGTGGCTCAGCGCCATCAGCAGCGAGTGGACGGTGCGGCCGTACTTCAGGTCGCCGACCATCGTGAGCGTCAGGTCGTCGAGGCGTCCCTGCGTTTTCAGTATCGAATAGAGGTCGAGCATCGTTTGCGAGGGATGCTGGTGGGCGCCGTCGCCGGCGTTGATAACCGGCACGTCGGTCACCTCGGTGGCATAGAGCGCGGCCCCTTCCAGGTAGTGGCGCATCACTATGAGGTCGGCGTAGTTCGACACCATCTTGATGGTATCCTTGAGCGTCTCCCCCTTTGCGGTGGAGGTGGCGGCGGGGTCGGAGAAGCCTATTACGCGGGCGCCGAGGCGGTTTGCGGCCGTCTCGAAGCTGAGGCGCGTGCGGGTGGAAGGCTCGAAGAACAGGGTAGCCACCACCTTGCCGTCGAGGATGTGGCGGTTAGGGTTTGCCTCGAAGAGCGAGGCCGTGTGCAGGAGCTTTAGGATTTCCTCTTTCGAGAGGTCATTGATTGAAACGATACTGTTATTAGCCATGCGTAAAGATATTGGTCGGGCAAAGTTAACAAAAAAATCCCGAACATCCAGCCATCCCTCCTCGAAAAACGGGAAATATTTGCACTCACGGAAAAATTTTTATAATTTTGCAGCCTGATAAACCAGCAGGGACGGACTTTATTTGCACGGGGCTGACACGCCCTGCAAATCTCCCGCAAACCCGGAAATACAGACGCACCCTGCACCGCCTGAATAACAGTTTCCCATAATGGAAGAAATCGCCACCCAAGTGCAACTGGCGCTCCGCAACATCGCCGATATGCTCGCCTACGACCCGGAAACCCCGATGCTTTTCTCCTCGGGTATCTTCTGGCTCCTGTTCATCTTTTTCCTCCCCGTATATGCCCTCTTGAAGAAGAGCCGCACCAAGATGGTCATCTTCGTGGTTGGTTTTTCGCTATATTTCTATTATAAGTCGTCGGGACTATTCTTCCTGATGCTCGCCGGCACTTCGGCGGTGGACTGGATGCTCTCCTGGCACATATTCAGGTCGAGGAAGAAGGGAGTGCGGCTCGCGCTCATGTGGCTGTCGGTATGCTTCTCCCTCTCCATATTGGGCTACTTCAAGTACGCAAACTTCTTTCTCTGGAACTGGAACGCGATGGTGCAGGGCAACTTCCAGCCCATGGACATCATCCTGCCGGTCGGTATCTCGTTCTACACCTTCCAGTCTGTCAGCTACGTAGTGGACGTCTACAAGCGGAGGATAGCGCCAACACGGTCGTGGCTCGACTATATCTTCTACCTGTCCTTCTTCCCGCAACTCGTGGCCGGCCCCATAGTGCGCGCCGACTACTTCCTGCCGCAGCTGCGCCGCAACGAGCGCGCAACCCCCAACATGATTTGGGGAGGCCTGTGGCTCATCATCGTAGGTATAATCAAGAAGGCGCTCATTGCCGACTATATAGCGCAATACAACGACCTGGTGTTCAACGACCCCGGGTTCTATACCGGGCTGCAGGCCTTCATGGGCGTCATAGGCTACACCATGCAGATCTACTGCGACTTCTCCGGTTACTCCGATATGGCCATCGGTCTGGCCTCAATAATGGGCTTCCGCCTGGGCATCAACTTCGATTCCCCCTACCAGAGCCGCAATCTGACGGAGTTCTGGCGCCGCTGGCACATCTCGCTGTCCTCCTGGCTGCGCGACTATGTCTACATCCCGCTGGGCGGCAACCGCAAAGGGGTGTTCCGCACATACCTCAACAACTTCCTGACGATGCTCATCGGCGGCCTGTGGCACGGCGCCGCGTGGAAATTCGTCTTCTGGGGAGCGATGCACGGCGTAGGCCTCGCCGTTCACAAGGCCTGCAAGCCGGTGCTCAAAAAGATACCCGACAACTTCGCCACCGACTTCCTGTTCTGGCTCATGACGTTCGTCTACGTCTCGCTGCTCTGGGTGTTCTTCCGCGCGGCCGATTTCCAGGCGTCGGTAACCATCATCGAGAGCCTCTTCACCGGCTGGGACCTGCGCGAGTTCCCCGAGTTCTGTACCGAGCGCGCCGCATGGTGCATCATGATGGCAGCCCTGATAGTCATGCACTTCGTGCCGCAACGGTGGGCCGACTACGTGCAGGACGTCTTCATCCGCGCACCGTGGATTATCAAGCTCATAGTCTTCCTTTGTGCCGTGCAGCTCGTCATCTCGTTCATGTCGGCTGAAGTTCAACCATTCATTTATTTCCAGTTCTGATGAAAGAAGAAAACGAAGAAGAAACCCGGGATTCCGGACTTTCGGAATACAATATAGAAGGGCAGGAACCCGATGCCAAAGAGACCTCCGCCACATCCGATACATTAGACACATCGGAGCCGGGGGAGGAAGAACACTCCGTGGAGGATATTTCCGCCCCGGAGCCGCCCAAGAAGCATCACGCGTACCTCGGGCTGTGGCTTCTGGTCTCCCTCTCCATCATAGTAGTCATGGCCGTCTCCTTCCTCGAAGAGCCCACGCTCTTCGGCCTCGAAGTGAAGCAGGCTCCCTTCCGCGACGCCCTCCTGGCCGAAGCCGAAGAAGACACCGCCACGCCCGACACCCTCCCGGTAGCGAAACCCGTGGTTGTGGAGACCGACTCGACGCCCAAGAACATCCTCATCTTCGGCGACTCCATGACGTTCCTGCTGGCGCAGCGCATGGCCAAATACGGCACGCAGAACGGCCATACCGTCTACGGCGTCAACTGGGACTCCTCCACGCCGCAGATATGGGCAATGTCTGACACCATAGCCCACTTCATACGTAAATACGACATCAACTACGTTATGGTATCGCTGGGGTCGAACGAGCTTTTCGCCAAAGACCTCGACTCGCGTGCCAAATACGTCAAGAAAATAGTAGAGAAAATCGGCGACATCCCCTTCATCTGGGTAGGACCGCCCAACTGGAAAGAGGATAACGGCTACAACGACATGCTGGAGCGCACGCTCCCCCGGGGTACATTCTTCCGCACCGGGATGATGCAACTCGCGCGCCGCGGCGACCATATACACCCCACGCCGGACGCTGCCGTACTTTGGGTGGATTCCATAATGCGCTGGATGCCAAAATCCGCTCACCCCATCCTCGTCGACGTCCCCGCCGACAGCATCAACACCACACCCACGCTTACAATACTTAAAAAGAAAAGATAAGTAACAGTCATAATCCGTAATACTATGGAATTGGAAGAAATAGTAAGGAGCGTACATCCGGTGAGTGACGAAGCCATGGAGCAGTTGCGCCGTATACTGACACCCCACAAGGTGCCGGCACGTCGGTTTCTCGTGCGTCCGGGGGAGGTGAGCCGCGAACTTTTCATCATAAAAGAGGGGATAGCGCGTAATTTTTCCCTCTACGACGGCAAGGAGACCACACGCTGGTTCGGACTCGAGGGGGACGTTATGGCCGAAATGTTCTCGTTCGTCCAGGGGAAACCGGCCGCTTGCGCCATCGAGACCGTCACCGCCATGGACCTCCTGGTGGCCGACAGGGATGACATCCACAGGCTCATAAACGGGAATCCCGAATGGGCGCTCTGGACCGCGCGCTACCTCATCGACGGCCTTTACCAGATAGAACGCCGTTTCGTATTCCTGGGGCAGGGGGATGCTTACACCAAATACCAGAACCTGCAGCAATACCGCACCTTCGAGGTGCTGAACCAGATACCGCTGCAGCAGATAGCCTCATACCTGAACATCACGCCGCAGACCCTGAGCCGCATCCGCCGCCGTGTGGCCCGCAAGCACTGAAAAACCCCTACGACGGCAGAGCGGCATCGCGCTTCTCTGAATCTAACCGAAGAAAAAAGGCCGGGCACACGCGGTGTCCGGCCTTGAGGAATTTATGGTAGCGGGGTATCTTGCTTTTATCTTACGATTACCTTCGAGGCGCGGGCGGTGCCGGCGGCGGTGCGCTCTACCTTGATTACGAGCTGCCCTTTGGCGGGATTCGCTACGCGGCGTCCGTCCGCGGTGAAGTATTCGGTGGAAACGGTTTCTCCGGCTTCGATGCCCGGGATGCCCACGTTTTCACCCTCTTCCACCTTTATATTGTCAAGGCATACCGGGGCGCGGCGCCCGGTGGAGGGTGCGTTGTCCGGGTAATAGGCCGAGTGGAGCTGGATGCGTATCTTCTGACCCTTGTAAGCCTCCAGGGAGATGTCGCCTGACTTCTTCCAGCCGAAGGTGTCGCCGGCCGGGGTAGCGTTCACCACCTCATTGGCGTTGCCGTGTTCATCCACTATGCGTATCTGATAGGCGACATGGCATTCGGGGATGGTATAATAGCTGTAAGAGATGACCGGATTGACGGCCTGGGCGAGGTTTATGGCCCCGGAGGTAAAGGATGTGTCGGTATCGCTCCACTTGCTCGGCTCGAAGTACAGGAATCCGTCGGCGGTGTCGGGGGTGCGGTCTTCGCCGTAGATATAGCGGTCCGTGCCGTTATCGTCGAAATAGAGTTCGGAGTCAACGTCGAAGTCGGTCCAACCCTCGGCGTTCTCTGCCAGCCAGTAATTGTCCGGAGCCATGCTCCAGCCGCTTTCGGTGTTGAAAGTCTCGATGTAGGGGAGGGAGGCGCCGTCGCCGAATCCCAGCAGCGGCGAATATCCTTCATAGGCAGAGCTTGAGCCGTCGGCGGTTTTGGCTATCACCTGCCAGCGGTAGAAGACTTCGCCGGTAATTTCGCCCAGCACGTCGGTACAGGTAGTCTCGACGATGTCTTCGGCCACCTTGGTCTTGACATCGTCCGCGTCGCAGCGGTAGACGTCATAAATCACCTCGTCGGGGTCCACGGGGTTCTCGTCCACGTCTTCGGTTACGGGTTGCCAGGTGATGACAACGCCTGCTTCGGTGCTTGCGGCGGTGACGCCGGAGGGAGCCACGGGTTCGGCGGCGAGGGCCGGAAATGCCACTGCAAGGGCACTCAGTACGCCTAACGAATGTAAATAATGTTTCATAATGAAAGCTGTATTTTAAAGTTATTAATAAATGTTTGCAGTCTCAAAGGATAATTGCTAAATTATCGCTATGGAAGCATCCGGGCTTCTGATTGCAAATTTAGAGCTTAATTGCGTCTAAAACAAATCAAAA
>DKVK01000012.1 GCA_002491165.1 Porphyromonadaceae bacterium UBA7180 | reverse complement strand
GACTTCAAGGTAATCGAGTTCAACAAAGACAACCGCCGCATCATCCTGAGCCACAGCCGCATCGCCGAAGACGCCAACAAGGCCGAAGCCCGTGCCAACCGCGCCGCCCGCCGCAACAACCGTCGCAATAACAACAACGACGAAGAGACCGTAGCGGCACCGCAGATCGAAAAGACCACCCTCGGCGACCTCAGCGCCCTCCAGGCCCTCAAAGAGCAACTCCAGAAAGAGGAAAAGAAAGGCTGAAAAACAAACCCGCGTTAACAAAGGTTGATTCCACGCGAATCAACCATTACCCGATATAAAGCAGCGACCCCCACTCCGGGGCCGCTGCTTTGCTATTTTAGAAAGACAAGGTTTAGAAAGACAAGGCGCATAGGCCGGATAGGCGTAGTAAGCCAAATAGGCCAAATAAGGCGAGTGGGGCAGATAAGCCCGCTACCTTTGCTGCTGCTTCGGGGGGAAGGGTATAGATAATTTTCGGGGAGGTGATAGAAACCGGAGACGGCATCCGTCTGTTATGATACCGAAACAAATAAAATCTATTCCGCTATGAACATAATGGTATTAGTATGGGCCTGCGTCATCGGCTATCAGATTTACCGTCACCGGCAGACACTCCTCGACCTGTTGCTGGAATTTTTCCACCGCGTTAAGTGAAAGGCGGGGGCAAGCGAGTGTGGATTAGCCGCTGGCGCGACTCCGGGCGGAGGCAGGAATGCCTCCGTTCCATAATTTTGCTATTTTAATACAAATTAACTAATCGAGGAGGAGGTAAAACGGATTTTTTTTGCTTAACTTTGTCGCCGTAAATGAAGAATTATTGATTTAAGTCCGATAAGAAGTTAAGTCTCATAATTCCGAAGGCAAAAATCCACAATTACTAATTAAAATTTTTTACATGAAACATTATCTTTCTACGGCAGCCCTGCTTGCAGGGACGATGCTCGCCGTAACATCATGTTCAAACGAAGACGCCCCTTACGGCGGCGACGGGGGAATGACCGTCTTTTCGGTGAAACTTCCCGACGACCTCGGCACGCGAGCCTCGTTCGGCGACGCCCCGTCCAACCAGGAACTCAACGTTGCCATCTACGAGGCCGGCAACACGGAGAAAGCCCTCTTCACCTCCATCAACGGCGAGACATCCGAAGGGATGACCGTGGAGCAGTTTGCCTCCGACGGCCTTACGGCCACGGTGAAAGTGCCCCTTGTGAAAAACAAACACTACGACCTGGTTTTCTGGTCGAAGGACAAGACCAACCATTCCTATAAGTACACTGAGAAGGGCCAGACCTTGACAGTCGGTTACGGAGAAGGTGAGGGCGCCACGGTACAGAACTACAACGACGCCCGCGACGCATTCTTTGCCTCGAAGACGGTCACCTCCGGCGACGCCACGAACAGCCAGGCCATCCAACTGAAGCGTATGTTCGCGCAGATCAACGTCGGCACCAACGACCTGCAGGCCTACACCAACGCCGGGGGCAGCGACTTGTTCGGAATCACCGTCAGCGGCGTGGCTACTGAAATCAACCTGAAGAGCGGAATCGTGAGCAATCCCACCGGCACCGTTACGGCCACGACGTCCAACGCCGCTTCTTCGGCCAAAGACTTTCCGGCAATCACCGGCTATACGGGCAATAGGCTTCAATACCTGTCGATGATATACGTGCTCGTAGGCGACGGTGCCGCTGCCAACAAGACGAATGTCGACGTATCGCTCTACGCCAACGGAAATGCCGGTTTCGCCACTTACGCCAACGTGCCCGTTCAGATGAACTACCGCACGAATATCTACGGCGCGCTGCTGACGAACCCGGAAGTCTTCAACGTGACCATCGACCCGATTTTCGCCGGCGAGTATAATAAGGAGATAACCTTCGCCGCAACGGCAGAGGAATTCACCTCGGCAATCGAAAACGCGCAGGACGGAGACGTAATCCGCCCGACCGCCGATATGAGCCTTGCGGAATCCGGAAATGTGACTATCAATAACGATATTACAATCGACGTTCCCGAGGGGGTAACCGTGACAACGGCACGTACCAATAATCAGGCTAATATTATAGTAGCCGCAGGAAAGACGCTCAATCTCACCGGCAACGGCACATTATCAGGTGACAACCGAATAGTCGATACCAACGGTACGCTGAATGTTGACGGCCCGACTTTTAATACCACTACGGAAAACAGGGGCTCTGTCATAACCGTGAATCCGGGCGGCAACTTGCTTTTCAAGTCAGGAACAGTCAACTCCCCGTATATGGCATTTTATCTTAATGGAGATGCCACTATCGAAGGAGGTACATTCAACCTCACAAGTAAAAATTCAAACGCTGGCTATGCGTATGGAATCCAAGCTAATGAAGGTAGTAATCTGGTAATCAACGGTGGTGATTTTACCGGTATACAAGGTATTGTGGCCTCCATTTTCGGTGGAGAGGTTACTATAAACGGCGGTTTTTTCAGAACCTATAACTCACAGGATCATAGGGATGGTTTCTATTGTGTTTATGCAGCCAATGGAGGCATTGCTACAATCAACGGAGGCTATTTTTACGGAGCGAACGATTGGTCCGGTAATGTCACAGAGGGACTGAGCTGTATAGTCAGCAGTGATAACGATGCCGCCGGGCAGACTCTTGGCATCCTGAAGATATCAGGCGGCTATTTCAGCGGCAAGCCTTATGAGAAAGTTACCAACGGTGCTACTACTGTAGTATCTCCGCTGACCGGCACATACGTGCCGTGCAGTGTAGAGAAGAACGGTTATACCTTCACTTGGACAGTAGGCCAGTAATCGCAATCCCCCAGATAACGAAAATAAAAGCCAGGGCTTTCGGGCCTTGGCTTTTTTGTCGGCGCGGCGCGTACGGGCGCCGCAGGTTTCTCTCTCTTTCTCTTTTCTCGTGCCTTTTATTCGGCGGCGAGGGGCGACGGGGTGTTGAAGGTGCGCGAGGCGAGCTCGCGGTCCAGTTGGTAGAGGCCATTGCCGTTTTCGCCTATCAGACGGTAGGTGTCCAGGAGCTGACGTGCTGTTTCTTCCTCTTCCACCTGCTCGGAAACGAACCAGTTGAGTTTCTCGCGTGTGGCGTAGTCGTGTTCCTTCTCTGCCAGGGCGAAGAGGTCGTTGATCAGGGCAGTGACTTTCTGCTCGTGGGCAAGTGTTGCCTCGAAAGCATCGGCCTCGTTTTTCCATTCGGTGGGGACTTCGGCGATTGGCCGGAGCACCACGCGGCCGCCGCGCTGGTTCACGTAGTTCATGAATATCTGTGCGTGGGCGAGTTCTTCCTGGAACTGGATTTTGAACCAGTTGGCCACGCCGGGGCGTCCGGCGGCTTCGAAATGCATTGACATGGAGAGATAGAGGTAGCCTGACCAGAACTCTGCGTTAATCTGGTTGTTGATGGCTTCTTCGATTGATTTCTTTAACATGATGTTTCTCTTTATGTTGGTGTTGGGTGTCGGGGTTCGGCCCCGGCACCTGTTTTCGGATGTGCAAAGTTACTCATTTTTCGGGGAAGTCCGGGAAAAATATTGCCACAAAATTGGCGGATTGAAAATAATATGCTAACTTTGCAGTGCAAATGGGAGGTGTAAGCCCCTCATGGGAAAGATTCTTCACCACAGCAATTTCATGCTTTCAAAAGCTATGGAAAGTGAAGGGACGGCGTTCTTTCCCCTCCCCGCGCAACGGAACCACAGTTCCCGGCGCCGGATATCTTGAGAAAACATTGCCTGAGTCCCGTCTTGCAGGCTTAGCACATCCGGACCTGTGAGGTCCGGAGAATGCCCTGTATGACGATAATAACTATAAATAAAACCCTACTCAGCAATGGAAAGAATTACTAAGTTTATTTCAATTATGGGATTGGCGGCCACCGCCGTCCTGGCATCGTGCGGCAACAAACAGGCATCCGGGACCGACACTGCTCCGGCTGCTGACACAGTGGTTCGTGAAACATCTGCTACAGACACGGCTCCGCTTCAGGCAGCCCCCGCCGCTGAAGACACGATGCCCTCCGCGGCCGCCGAGCCGGTAAAGGAAGACACCTCTGCCGCCGACATAGCGCTGATTAAGTCGCTGTATTCAAAATGCGTATTCGGAGGGCCGAACGCCGGATACCTTAAGAAGGTATGCACAGCGAAAGTGCTGAGTCGGCTGGCCGCGGCCAACGAATACGACGACGGCGGATATGCCGCGTGGGAGTTCCGTTCCGGGGCGCAAGACGGCGACGGCCCCTCAAAAGTGAACTCAGTGACACCCGAAGGGGACGGCTGGTACAAGGTCTCGATGCTCGACATGGGTATCAAATGCACCAAACGCCTCCGCGTCACTGACGGCAAAATCTCGGATTATCGCTGACAAGAACCTCCGCGCACGCCAAAGAGGGTGTATCAAAATGAAG
>DKVK01000005.1 GCA_002491165.1 Porphyromonadaceae bacterium UBA7180 | reverse complement strand
ATACTTTTCCCGCAGCGTCTTGACAAAGATATTGATATAAAGCGCACTTTAGTAAATGTTAAAAACATATATAATGCGCAGATTTAGAATGTTAAGATAATTGAATATTTGCATTAATACGGCGCGGACGGAGGCTGGATGGCCTCCGTCCGGGACGCTGTATATGTAGATCAAAATGGGGTTCTGGTCAGTTGACGCGGCGGCCGTCGCGGTCTACGAGGTTGGGGACGGGGCCGAAGCGGTTGGGCGCCGGCTCGCTGGCACGGCAGAACCATATCAGCAGGATTATCCAGCCGACAAGCGGGATGAGGCCCACGAAGTACCAGCCGCCACCTTTGCCGATGTCGTGGAGGCGCCGCCAGCACAGGCCGAGCGTCGGTAGCAGCACTATAAGGTTGTAAAGGCCGAATCCGGCGCTGAAGAAGTTGAACGACTGCTGTTGCCACAGGTCGCTGACACCGCCGTAGCCGCCCAGTATGATGTTGATTATCACGTTGAAAAGGTAAAAATACCAGAACTCCGAGCGCGAGGCGCGCCCAGAGAAGTTGCAGTAATTGCCGAATGCCCGCGAGATGGCTTCAAAGAATCCTACTTGCCGTTGATACATAGTCTGTTGTGTTTTAAAATGAGTATAAGCACCTGCGCGGCGCGAGTGGGCGCAGATGCTTATATATTAACGGTCGTGAACGTCAATCCGTTCACGCGGGAGGCGTTACGGGCGGATTATCTTGTAGACTTTCCCGGCGCGGCGCACTATGACGAGGCTGTGGGCCTGCGCTTCGCTCAGGCGGCGTCCGTCGATGCTGTAGTATTCGGTTTCCGTGTCAAGAATGATTCCGTTTACCGACGTCTCGGTGTTGTCTTTCACGCCGATGGAGTAGAGGAAAAGGTCATCCCACGAGCGGGCGGGTGTCACGCCGTGCACGCCGAAGTGGTATGTGCCGGAGGTTTCGGGAGTGAAGGTGACGGTAAATGTCTCGAAGGCAGGACGTTTCGCCGTCACGCCGGTTTCGGCCATGAGGGTATGCTGTGCCATCCCTTCGCGTGTCGGCTCCGTGCCGCAGGAAACCTCGAACTTGCCGGGGTTGTTGGCGTCGTTATTGCCGATTTCGAGCGTCAGCTCGTAGGTGTGGCCGGCTTCGAGGGCGAGCCCCGGCGTGATGAGCCAGTCGTCGTCATCGCGGATGGTGTTCGACAGCTTGGCGCCCTTCGCGCCATTGTTATATTCCCACGTATAGATGAAGTCGGGGTAAGCCACCTTGCGCAATACGGTGAAGTCGCTGAACTCATCCTCGGTGAGGAAATCGCACTGGAAGGGAACGGCGTATGCGCCGATGGCGAGCGTGTTGCTGGCGCTGTGAGCCGATGTCATGCCGTGGTTGTCGGCGTAGACGTTATATGTGTAATGCGTGCGCTCCGATGGCGTCGGAGCCGGGGTGGTGAGCGTCGAGGCGGTGAGGTTTTCGCCCACGGTCACTTCGTCGGGCATACGCACCACTTTATATGTCAAGGCTTCGGCGTCGAGATAGCCGTTATGGAGCGTCTTCGTGGGAGCGGTCCACGAAACCGTGACGTTCTCGCCGTCTACGGTGGCGGTAACCTCGGAGGGGGACAGCGGCGTGTCGTAGCCTACGTACTTGTCGATGAGGGTGCGCGGGCTGTCGCCGGTGGCGTTGCCCAGCGTTACGCTGAAAGAATACCAGCCGTTGCCGGGCAGCGTCACAGGTACGTCTACCCTTGTGCCGAAAGTAGTGATGCCGGTAGCAAGCTGCCGGTACTCTGCCATTTCATCCTCATACGGGCGGTAAGCCACCTTGTAATCCACATTGCCGGCGGCTGTCGCGCCGTCGTAGGTGTTTGCCGGTACGGAGAAGGAGATGGAGCCGTTCAGCGCCGCGTCGGTGAAGGAGAGCGCAAGGTCCGCGGGAGCGGCGGGAGCCTTGTCTTCGGCCAGCGGCACGAAGATGCCGAGTCCCTGCACGGCCTCGGCGCCGGGGAGGTCGTAAACCTTCGTCGCGGTGCCGTCGGCCAGCGAGATGGTGTAGAGCGACGTCTGGTCTACGGTAGCGCCCGAGCCGGCTTTCAGTTGAAGGAAGTAATACATCGTGTCGGTGGCGCGGTCGATGGCGGCCGTGGTGTTATAGTCGGAGACGAGGCCTGTGGAGGCCACCAGCGTCGTTGCGCCCGTCTCCTTGTCTATTTTCAGCAGCAGGCCTTCGCGGGAGATGGCCCACAGCTGGCCGGTGCTGTCGAAGTCCATGCCGGCATAGTTCACGAAGACGTCGCACACCGGATTGACTGTGGCGTAGTCGGTGATGTAATCTTGCGGTTTAATCCATCCGAAGACGAGCCGCTGACCCTCGTAATTCTCGTCGGGGTCGTGGAAACAGCCATATATGCGGTCGGTGGAGTCGTCGTATGCCAGGTCGAAGGCCCAGGTGTCGCGGGCGCCGACGGCCCCCTGCATCTCCCATGTCTCGGTGTCGAAGGCCATGTTCGACCACACTTCCGAGCCCATTATCGAGAGATACCACTGGCAATAATAGGTGTCGCCGGCAAGGACTCCGCCGCCCGTGGCCTGCGGTTTGTCGCTCAGCATGGTGATGGTAGGGGAGGTAGTGGAAATTTTGTAGATGCCGGATTTATTTCCGGCCGAAGAGCCGTACATGCAGCCGATGAGCTGTGTTTCGGCATGGAGTGCGGTCGCCGAAGCGAGCAGCGCGCCCAAGAGCAGTAAAGATTTTCGCATAAGTGTTCAGATTGTTAACACCGCAAAGTTAACTAAAAATCCCGATTGGATGAAACTTTTTATCAAATTATTTCATTATTCGGTTAAAAGTGCTTATATTTGCACAAAATTTAATCCACATGTCGCTTACCTTCACCCATAATGCAGATATAACAGAGAAGAGCAGTGTATCTAATTCTCTGATAATCAGTGTATTATGTGAAATCGGAGGGGTAACGCGTTCCTGACCTCACGAAACTATTTTACTTTTAATGACACCGGCGACGCCGCTCCGGCTATGGAGGGGCGCCGCCTGACTGTTTTTCGCAATATTTTATTAATAATCCACAAAATTTTATTACATGAACCGATTGTTTATTGCAAGTCTTGCAGCCGGGGCTTTCCTTCTCAGCTCCTGCTCAAGCGACGAACCCCTCGCCGGTCCCGACGCCAACGGAGGTAAGGTAACTTTCATCTCCGAGTTCCCGACCGAAACGCTGACGCGCGATTTCGGCGACGGCAGCGGGACCAAGAAACTCTCCTACGCCGTCTACGAAGTGGACGCGGAAGGGAACGCTTCGGCGACGCCCCTCTTCGCCACCGGAAAGGCCGATTCCCCCAATTTCCCGGTCATCAAGGAAGC
>DKVK01000058.1 GCA_002491165.1 Porphyromonadaceae bacterium UBA7180 | reverse complement strand
GATTAACATTTTTTAAGAGACACTGGTGTGTACGTATGGAATTTTTTAGTTAGATTTGCACTTGATTTGAAATTCTTGTTATTCATGTTCTTTGCAAAGAAGAGCTAATTAACCTTATTTTATGTTAAAATTTTACAAAATTGCTTTATCGGCACTGTTACTCAGCGCTTCGGCGTTGACAAGTGTCGCGCAGACGATGACTTTCACCACCGCTGCACCGGTGGGTACGGAAGTCAAGTTCCAGCCTTTGACCACTTCGGCCACACTTTCTTTCTCCGTGGACTGGGGTAACGGAGTGGAGGTGAAGTACACCTCAGACCCTAAACAAGCGGCTTACACCCGGTGGGTAACCGGCGCAGTCGAGGGAGAGACGATTGTGGTGAAAGGGGCATGCATCAAAGAGTTCACCTTCACCGAGGCACAGCTTACTTCGGCCGAAATCACCGGAATGGCTAACCTTACGAAGCTGGATTTGGGAGAAAATGAACTCACCAGTTTCATGCTTCTCGACTTTACTCCGCTTGAGTCCCTTGACGTCGCCCATAACAAGTTGCAGAACTCTCCCACCAATAACCCGACGCTCAGCCTTGAAAACTGCGCATCGGCTCTGACGGACCTTAATGTCTCGTACAACACGGACCTGCAGTGCATGGACATACGCGACCTCACAAATCTGGTGTACTTCACGGCCAACGACTGCCCGCAGATGGCTTCGGTCTTCATCTGTATGCCGGAAGACTCCCGCGAGGCGTTGCGCAGCATAAACCTCGACAATTGCAGCCTCTCGAACTTCTATCCGGTGACGCTCCCCAACCTGCGTACCCTCTCGCTGCGCCACAACAACCTGATGACGAGCGGCACTGACCAGCCTTTCGTCATGGGAACGTACCCGGAGCTTACGCGTCTCGACGTGGCCGAGAACCCGCATGTCGGCGCCCTTGACGTCACCAAATTCCCTAAACTCGAACAGCTCTATATAAGCGACTGCTCGTTCGAACGCATCGACGTGTCGCAGTGCCCCGAGTTGCTGAATCTTTCGGCTTCCAACAATAAACTCCGTTCAATCGACATTGGCAACAATAAGAAGCTCTCAAGCATTTACGTAGCCGGAAACCCCATGACTGAACTGGACATCAAGGATCACACCGTGCTTAAGTCCATCAGCATCAGCAACACGGATATCTCGCGTCTCGAACTTCATAAACTTTTTTATCTCAACACCCTCGAGGCTGCAAACACCAAACTGGAGTTTCTGGACTTCAACGGTGTGAACATCAACATCATGCGTAAGGTGGACCTTCGCAACAACAAGTGCTTCACGCCGCAGTCCATGGCTTACACGCTGCAGACGCTGCCCGCATGCAAGAAGACATACTCCACCAACCTCTTCCTGGAAGGCTCCAACGCGGAGCATTGCGACATAGAATACCTCACCGGCGCCGACATGCAGTGGATGTGCGACATCACCGGCGACGGCACAATTACGGCCGACAACCTCCCGAAACTTGACGTCACCTTGCAGGACGCCACCGACACCGGCGAAAACAGGACCGGGCACCTGGACCGCCTCTATCCCAATTTCGGAATGGGTATGGATTATGACCTGGACGTAATGGAAACCACCGGAGGTAAATTCATACTCTGCCAGTGGCAGCCGCAGTATTTCCAGAGCGTTCAGAGTGTGGGAGACAAAGCCTATCAGGGCGTGCCGATGTACGTCTACGCATACCCCGAGGAAGGACTCTCTTTCAAAAGCGTTACTGTCAACGGCAAGGAAATATACAGCCCGTGGTTCATGGTGACCGAACCCAACTCAACCATTAAAGTGAACTTCAGTACCGGCGAAGAGTCGGTAAGTTTCGACGTCACCCCCGGTCAGGAACTCTCTTTCCTGGTCAACGTGTCCAGCGCCAAGAACAACAGTGTATGGATAGACTGGGGCACCGGTTCCCGCACTGAGTATGCCGGACAATATGTTTATCAGCGCGGTACCATCCGCATCGGAGGCGTCCGCATCGACGGCACAGCCGCCGGCAACCGCGTCACCGTATACGGCGACATCGCCGCCATCGACCTCTCGGGCTTCGGCGACGTGGCCGCCGACTTCGGACTCTGGGACAACCACATCACCGGCTTCGACGGCTCCAACGCCCCGGGCCTCAAGCTTCTGAACCTCTACTGGAACCCCATCACAAGCATCGACCTCAGCAAGATGCAGGGCCTCGAGCTGCTGGACGTCTCCTTCACCAACCTCGAGACACTCGACCTAAGCCCGGTAAACCTCTATTACCTGCGCGCCTACAGCGACGGCTTCGACGACCCCGAAAGCGGAATCCGTTCCCTTGCCTCGATTGACCTTTCCAAGCAGACAAACCTCCAGTATCTGGATATGCACAACAACAAGTTGACCACGCTCGATGTCTCCAACTCGCCCAACCTCTATTATCTGGACGCCAACGGCAACTTGCTTTCCTCAATCAACACAGGCAACAACCTGCTTCTCGAATCACTGAACCTGAGCCGCAACGAGCTGACCGCAGTGGACCTCTCGAAGAACACCGAGCTGCTCGACCTGAACGTGGGCGCCAACAAGCTCACCGGCCTTGACCTCTCGAACAACACCAAACTGACGAGCGTGATGTTCGACAACAACGCCATCCGTTCCATAGACCTGAGCATGCTCCCCGAGCTGCAGACCATCTATCTGAACGGCAACGGCATGACAGCCGCTGACCTTAACGAAGTGTACTACAACCTGCCGCGCCGCAAGGACATCGAGCAGGAGGAGGGCGGCCCGTCGCTCTCATGGAACATATGTGTGCTCCAGGGGGAAGAGGCTACACCCAACGACGGACGTCGCTGTGACTCCTCGATAGCCATTGACCGCAACTGGACACCGAGCCTCCAGGGCACCAACGGCGGTTGCGAATGGGCTTACCTCGACATCATCTCGCCGGTACACGGCACGATACGTGTGGTAGACGCAGAAGGTAACGAATACTTCCACGGCTCAAAGGTCACCAAGTATCTCCCGCTAACCATCGAGGCGACTCCGGAGGCCGACTGGCATTATGTAAGTTATAGCCTCAACGGCGAAGAATCCGTGCAAAGCAACCGGTTCGAGATGCCCGGAATCTACACCAAGCTCCGCACCAAGTTCGACTCCGGTCAGGGTATCGGCGATGCCGAAATGGCCGGTGTGGTTATCGGCACACGACCCTCTGAAATAGCCGTCATAGCCGACGACGCTTCCGTATCAATCTATGACCTTAACGGTGTCACCCGTTTTGACGGCGCCAAGGTGAACGGCGAAGCCAGCTTCCCGCTGGGCGCCGGAACATATATCGTGCGCGTACGCACCGCCGAGAAATCATTCTCCGAAACGGTTATCGTTAAATAATCCCTTATAATAAAGGAGAGAATACCGACGGGAAAAACGGTTCCCGGGTATTCCCTCCTTTCTTTTCCGTAAACACCATAATACATTATATATGAATAAAACAGTTACATTATTACTTGCCTGCGCACTTGCCGTACCGGCCATTCAGGCCGGTAAGACTGTGCCTTACACCTCCGACATCGGTGTCAACTACGGTGTTGACGAGGGTTGGATAACTTCCGCTGCCCGTAATAGTACCCCGTTCAGCTATTTTGCAAATGGCGATGATGGCACAGATACATCTGTGGCCGGCACTCAGGGTGGAATGAGCCATGCTTACGACGCCCAG
Source organism: Porphyromonadaceae bacterium UBA7180 (assembly GCA_002491165.1). Taxonomy (GTDB): domain Bacteria; phylum Bacteroidota; class Bacteroidia; order Bacteroidales; family Muribaculaceae; genus Lepagella. The sequence continues at coordinate 11,630 of DKVK01000058.1, read as the reverse complement.
AATGCCGCAGACTGCTGGGTTATTTCTCCCGCCATCTCTTTGGAAGCCGGAAAAACATACACCGTATCTTTCTGGGCTAAAACGCGCGATGCCGATGCCGAAGCGTTTGAATTGCGTGCTGGCACTGAACAAAATTCCACTAATCTCAAAGCCGGCGACGAGCTTATTAAAAAGCCCTTCTTCAAATCGCCGGACGGTTTCACACTCCAATCAGCTACATATACCGTTACAGAAGGCGGTGACCGCTATTTCGGCATACACTGCTTTAGCGAAGCCAATTCTTACACCTTCTACATCACCGGTCTCAGCGTTACCGAAGAGGGCGCCGGTCCGGTTGACCCCGACAATCCCGAAAACCCGGATAATCCTGACAATCCCGAAGCACAGCAGTTGCCTTACAACATCGCGTTCAACAGCACCGACGTCTTCAACACGTGGACATCGCTTGCCGGACCGGATGCCGTAGTCAAAACTGGCTGGCATTTCAATTCATTCATGAATTGCGCCGAGTTCGACAGTGCCGAAGGATATAAGGAAGACAACTACTTCATATCCCCCGCCATGAATTTCCCCGCTGCCGGTACATATAAAGTGAAATTCAATGGCTCTGTCTACGGCGAACTCGACCTTATGCTCGGTACCGATGCCACCGACGTCTCTTCGTTTACCTCGATAGGACGCACGGGGGTAATCTCCGAGTTCGATAATGTCTTCACCTATTGGTTCACAATCGAAACGCCGGGCCAATACCGCCTGGCAGCACGTGCATGTGCCGAAACCGGCACCATGATGGGTTACCTCTGAATAACTTCACTGTAACCAGCGATGCACCGGTTCCGGCCGCGATAGCCGACCCCAAGGCTGTGGCCGACCCTGACGATGCCCTGAAAGCAACTGTCACATGGACCGAACCTTCCCTGGACCACCACGGAGCGTCCCTCCCCTCAATTACCAAAACTGAAATTTACCGCAACGACGTGCTCATCCACACCATCCTGAATCCCTCTCCCGGGGCTTCGGAAACTTACATCGATATGCCTGAAGAAGCCGGCACATGCTCCTACCATGTCCTGGCTTACAACGAGAACGGTTCCGTGCTTGACGGTATTGTAAGGGTATCGGCCGGTTATGTGGGCAAACCCACGGCAGCGATGCCTTACGACTTCGACATCAGCGATTATGACGATGCAGGCGATGAAGATGTGTCGAAAATCACCGTCATTGACGCTAACAGCGACGGTCTCACATGGGTTCCCTCATTCGGATGGTGGGGCGATTTCACCAATACGCTTCCCGAAGAGGGAACGGCCGACGACTATCTCGCTACGCCCTACGTAACGCTCGCAGCCGGAAAGTATTACAGCTTCAGCACAAGCATCAACGCACGGTTCACGGATTTCCAGCTGGGATACCTGACCAAGCGCAACGACGTAAACACCTTCCAAGTTCTCAAAGATTTCGAGAATGTGCAGGATTACGGAAACACCACCCAGGCGGTAATCTTCGAGATACCTGCTACCGGGGAATACGCTCTGGCGGTCCGCTGCCATGGAGCCATCCGCGAAGGCGCTTACAACAATATCAAGGTCCGCACACTCAATATTGCCGAATATCCCAAACTCCCGGCACAGCCCGAGGCTCTCGTAGCCACTGAGGCAGCCGCCGGCGGCGTAGATCTCGCATGGGTTAACCCCGCAGTCGACATCCTCGGCAACGTACTTCCCGCAGAAACTCAGGTTGGCTACGTAATCAAACGCAACGGCACTGCCATCGCAACCATCGAACCTAACTCCGCATCGATAGCCGGACAGCAGATGAGCTACACCGATGCCGAAGCCACGGAAGGCGACTTTGTCTATACTATCTCCGTGAAGACGTCTGCCGGCGAAGCTACAAGCGCCCCTGCTGTGGCAGGTATCTTCATAGGCACGGCCAAGGATGCTCCCTACGCTACCGAAGAGTTCACCGAGTTCCTCCCCGTGAGCGAGAGCAGCTATTATGCCTGGACCCTCGACGAAGAGGACAACACCCTCAACTGGAATTACTACTATTCCAATGTACCGAAGGCTTACGCCATGGCACCGATGCTTAACCTCGAAGCCAACACCGACTATAAGGTAAGCTTCACTCTGCTCAATAGCGCCTACTCTGCATGTACTGCAAACTTCTGCGCCTCCAAGGCACGCGTTCTCGCTGCCATCGAGAATGTATGTGAGTTCTCGATTCCGGCATCGAGCGAAGAGCTCCCCGGAGCGCAGGTCTACGACTTCAACGTCACTACGCGCGAAGCCATGACCCTCGACGTCGAAGAACAACAGACAAACTACGTCAGCGCCGGAAAGACATCGTTCGGTATCCTTCCCACTTCGACCGGTTCACTCAAACTCTCGGCTTTCTCGATAGAGAAGAACACCCAGAACGGTCTTGAGACTGTGGTTGCCGGCAACGGCGGCATCCTCTACCGCGACGGCAGGGTGGCCTTCCCCGAAGGAGCACGCGACATCGTTATATGCAACACGTCCGGTCAGACCATCTTCTCGGCCGATGAAGCCGCAGAATACGACGTCCGTGCCTCCGGCATCATCATAGTGAAAGCCACGGTCGGTGGTCGCGCAGTAACATTGAAACTGAACGTCCGCTGACCGAACCCAAGAGTGACTGAAATTAGTTGAAACCCTGCAACTGTCAAAGTTGCTCGCTAATTCTATAAAAGCGGCCGGAATACACCCGATTCCGGCCGCTTCCATAAATTTCAATCACCAAAAAGAGTAATGGATGGAAATGAACCGAATTTGATTTGGGCTATTGGAATTTTTTAACTAAATTTGCAGTTTGTAAAAGAATAATATCATGGCACTTAATAATGGAACTGAGTTTCCTGTGCAATGAACTACAAAGCACCCCGTACAGCTTCCGCTTAGCGGAACAAAATTTTTTAAAATAAATAATATGTCGGAAACTCAAATGTACACTGGAGGCCAGGGCAATTATCCCCGCCCTCCGAAAAAGAACAATGGAGTGTTGGCGGCTCTCATCGTGATAGCCGTATTGCTCGTCATTGTCGTGGCGTTGCTCGTTGTCTATCTGGTAAAGGACAAGGAGCCGACGCCGCAGGAAACAGAGAATACCGAAGTGGTTGAAACCAGGACTGTCAATGTAGACACTGCTTCTGCTACTCCGGCACCCGTAGCACAACCTAAGGCACCGGAACCTCCCGAGATGGCAAAGGAGGAAATGCAACGTCCGTTGGAAGGCAATTATTCCTTGAGCGGCAGCGTGGGCAAATATGGCGTGGTTATGCAGCTCAACATCGACGGGAATTACATCTCGGGCAAATACCGCTATACACGCATGAAGGGTGCCGGCGGCTGGCTCACCATCTCCGGAGAACGCAGCGGCGGCCAGACGCAAGGCCAACTCTATATCTCGGAATACAATGATATGGGCGAGAACTGCGGCAACTGGTCCGGTACTTACCACCTGAGCGGCAACAAACTCTCCATCTCCGGAAGCATGGTCAACTTCAAAGGCACCACCTACCGCTTCAACCTAAGCGGCAAATAATCCGCGACAGCAAAAAAAAGCAACCTCAAATAACCAAAAGCAGCTAAGCGAGCCTGCGGCTCCTCAGCTGCTTTTGCTTTATTATTCTCCGTCCGGGCTAAAGCGGAAAGGTCAGGAGGATTTGAGAATCAGGCGGAGGGTCTGGCCTGGGCTGCGTTGCGGTATGGCAGACACTATCTCGTCGGCGGTTTGGGAGAGTCCGGCTTCGCTGTAGCGCTGGTCTTTAAGCTCGCGGTCAAGGAAGAATTTCGCAGCTTCGCGTGTCCATCCCTGTTCCTGGATGAGATACCGCATGTGCCGTTGCAGCCGGTCGAGAAGCTCCGTGGCGGCACACGAGCGATCCTGGTTGCAGAGCAGCTTGTAGGAATAGGTATGCTTGGCGTCTTCCAGCGAGCGGTAGTCCGGGCGGCAATCGGCCGACGTGCGGTTATAATTCAGTCCGGCATATGAGAGGAAGAGCATGGACCGTGCCGCGCGCATATACTGTATATTGAGCAATTCCTGACAACCGGCCTTCCCGGGGAAGGATATGGCGAAGGCCTCCGAGAACAGTTCACGGCGGTATATCTTGTTATGAATCTGCGGATTGAGGTAGCTCCCGTCGCCGATGAAGCGGATGTATTGCCTGAGCTCTTGTCCCGAAATGATGGTGTCGCTGAGTTCCGAAAGCCCCTGTGTCATTTCGGCGCCGCGTTTTTTAAGCACGCTTTCGCGGTAGCGTGTCTGCATCTCCGCAAGGTCTATGTTGCGCTCCTCCATGGCGGAGACGAGCGTTTCCGCCGTGTCGGTGTCGAGCCACGAATCTGTGTCGATGAAGATAATGTACTTCCCGGATGTATTGCCGACGCAGAGACGCAATTGTTCCCACAGGGAAATCTGCGGCTGCGTTGCCACGTATTTTACGTTGTCGGACCCGGGACAGAGGCGCTTTATCATCACCTTTTGGTAACCGTGGTCCGAAAGGTCGGAGACTATCACCTCGAAGTCGGTGAAAGTCTGCGAAGTGATGGCGGAGATGCAGCGGCGCAATACGCGCTGGTGCGGACGTATCGTTATTATGAAGGAGAGGAGCGGCTGTGGCATAATAGGTGCGTTTTTAGGTGTCCCCGCCAAAACACGGGGAGAAACTTGCGTTATTTGAAACGGACCACCCGGAATCCGGGGGAATCCTTTTTGGAATATTTGAAATAGTCGGAAAGCGGGGCTGTCTCGAAGGTGACTTTACCTTTCTTCAAGGAGGCGTGCATCATGTAGAGCTTGCCGTCGCGTTTGCGCAACAGCGCCACATGGCTTGAGTCGAGACCCTCTTTGTTGGATACGAAGCTGATCATGTCGCCGTCTTCGAGAGCCTCGACAACAGCCTTTTCGCCGGCAGCCGATTTAGGTATGTAAGGAATCTTCATCGAGCGGAAGCCCATCTCCAGGTCGCGGCATTTCTGAAGTTGCTCCTTATCCTTGAAGGCGGGGTACGAATCCGGGTGTTTGGTCATGAAGTCGAGCGTCTTGAGCACGGAGCGGTGACACGCGATAGTGGGTGTGATGTCGGTGATGTTGCCGCGGTAGATGTTGTCGCCGAACCAGTCGGTGGCGTAGTGGAGGCGCGAGGCGTAGTCCACGCGGCGGCCGCGGCGGTAGCGTATGTTCTCGATGCTGCGGGCATAGTCGCGCCACGAACCGGAGCCGGAGCGCGCAGTGTTGGCAAGTGCGTAGCATGATTCCACGAAGGTTACACAGTCCAGACCGTGTACGTTGATAACCAGCGCTTTGTCGTCATAGCCGAGAGTGTTTGCCACGTAGGGGCGACCTTCAAGCAGTTCGGCGGCGCGGCACAGGAGTTTGCCCATCGGCTCGTCTGCATACGGTTCCAGAACCGACAGCATACTTGTGATGTCGACGGTGTCTTGGCCGCAGTGGAAATCGTAGACTTCGGGCGATGGGGCTTCCTCCTCATCTTCGTAGTACGAGACTTGCGGGGCGGGGTATTCCGCAGCGGGGATGCTGTAGCCGGTTATTCCGGCGGCACCCGCTATTCCCAGGGCGAGGAGGAGTCCGTATTTCTGTTTCATTTCAATTGTATGGTATGGAAAGTGATGAATGACGTCAGTCAGAGGAGGAAAGGAGTCGGAAAGAGAGGCAAGGAAAGAATGTCAAGAAAACTGATGAATCTTGAGTAAAGCGATGACACTCAGTTGCTTGACCGGCGTGAATAATAGTGGATGCCATAAAAGCGTTCAACCACCCAGGGCGCCGAAGCGGCGACCGAGGTGGCGATACTAAAATATGGTGGAATCCTTCAGAAGTCAACGATGTCAGTTTCAGCGTCGATGTCTATATCGTCGTCGATGTCTGTGAAGATGTCGTCTTCCCAAGGTTCCGGATCTGGATCCGGGCCTGCGTATTCCATGATGGGGTAAGGATCCGGTTCGGGTTCGGGACCGTCGATGTTGGTCGGTAATACGGCAGGACCAGAGGGGTTTCCGCCTGGATTGAAACCGGGATCGATGCCGGGTTCATTACCGGGGTCGGCACCGGGATTTATGCCGGGTTCATTACCGGGCTCATAACCGGGGTCGGCGCCGGGATCTACGATTGTTACAGGCTCTGAGCCGAAGATATTAGGCGGAATCATATTGACTGTGCCGAGGTTTACTCCGGGCTGGTCGCCGTCTTCGTTGTCGATGGTTTCCACGATGGAGTCAATCTGCGGCTCTTCTGAGAGGTCTGTGGGTTCCACTATGTGGACGGGGGCTTCGTGGTAGTGGTGTTCAATCACTGTGGTGGGTTCGTGTTGCTCTTCAGCCTTGGGCTGTTCTTCCACTTTCTGTTCATCCTTGTCATCCTGCTCTTCTCCTTGGGGGAGATGTGTCACTGCGTAAGCGCCGCCGGCGCCGAGTATGGCTGCTCCACCGGCTACCGCGGCTATTTTAGCGGCCTGGTTGTCACCGTGTCGGGGGCTCTTCGGAGCTTTGTGGCTCATCATGTTGTAAGTGTCGTCGTTCATAACTTCCTGAGTTTTTACGTTATATGTTTTGTTTGAATAATCGTTGGTAATTGCAGAGCATGAGGTTTCCCTCGTCGTCGCGCAGGTGCATCGGGCCACCTTTGCATTTGAGGAAAACGTCACAGTCGCGGCAGTCGCCGTTGCGGCGCCAGTCGAAGGTGCGGAAAGGCACGAAGCGGTTCACCCACACATCCCAGAAATCGTCCTGATAGATGTTGCCCTGCGTGTAATGTGATCGTATGGAGAGGCAACCCGAGATGTCGCCGTTCTCGCGGACCGAAGCGCAGGAGATGCCCGCCTGGCAGTTGTAGCCGTAGCTGCGCACGCGTTTCTCGTAGTCGCCCAGATAGCCTTCGCACGAGAAGCTGAGGTTGATCTTGCCCTCGTGGCGCGTTTCGACGATGAACTCCATGAGCTGGCGTACCTGGTCGGCGGAGAGTTGCAGCCCGAGTTCGTCCTTGGCGCGTCCCATAGGGGCGATGGCGAAGCAGCGCCACTGTTGCACACCGGCCTCTGTCAGGAGGCGTTTCAGTTCCGGCAGGGAGTCGATGTTGCGAGGGTTGACGCAGGTGATGACATCCCAGGTGAGGTGCGGGGCACGGCGTATGTGGGCTATGGCGTCGAACACCTTGTCGAAGCTTCCCGGCTGGCGTCGTAGCCAGTCGTGTTCGGGGCGCAGCCCGTCGAGGTCTACTGCCAGCGAGCGCAGTCCCGATTTCGAGAGTTCGCGCATCATGGGGCCGTCGAGTAGCATCGCGTTCGATACCGTTCCCCACAGGAATCCCATCTCCGTAATCTTGCGTCCGCATTCCGGCAGATCCTTGCGCACCAGGGGTTCACCCCCGATGGTATGTACCACACAGCGGGTTCCGGGTTGGTGTGCGCGGATGGAGCGGAGCACCGGTTCAATGTCGGCGAACGGCATGTCGTGGCTTTCCGAGCGCTTCAGGCAGTCGCTGCCGCAGTGGCGGCACTCCAGGTTGCAACGCAGGGTGCATTCCCAAAAGAAGGTGTAGATCGGAAAGATGCGTGTCGTTGACATTTTTCGGTAGATTTATGAGTTTTTGGTCGGTTCTGGTCTCTTTTGGTCCGGTTTTTCCCGTTCCGTTTACGTTGCAAATTTAGTAAAAAATCTCGTATTTGGGCAAATATAAAGCAATAAATATGACGAACCCCGCGGATTATTTGATGAACCGACCCCGGATCTTGGCTGTTCGCGAAATAATGACTAACTTTGTGGCAAAATATGGAACGGAACCGGCCTAAAATATTTTTGGTATTGCCTTGCTACAACGAGGCAGACGCGTTGCCGCAGACGCTGCGGCGCCTGACGGCGTTGCTCGACCGCCTTTCTACGGAAGGGAAGATTGCGGCAAAGAGTGCCATACTGTGCGTCGATGACGGGAGCACCGACACCACGTGGAGCATAATCACCGGCGGCGCATCGCTGACGCCGCGCATCACCGGGCTGCGGCTGGCACGAAACTGCGGCCAGCAGACGGCCCTAATGGCAGGGCTCGAAGAGGTGGCCGCCCGTTGCGACGCCGCGCTCACCCTCGACGCCGACCTGCAGGACGACCCTTCGGTTATTCCCATGATGCTCGGCGAGTTTGCCAACGGAGCGGATACTGTCTACGGCGTGCGACGTTCACGTGACACCGACTCGCGTGCCAAACGCTGGAGCGCACGTGCCTTCTATTCGGTGCGCAGCAAGCTCGCCGCCGACAACGTGCGCGACCACAGCGACTTCCGCCTGATGTCGGCCACGGTGCTTCGCCGTTTGGCGGAATACGGCGAGGCCAACCTATATCTACGCGGGCTGCTGCCGTTGCTCGGCGGAAAAACCGCCGTGGTGGAATACGACCGCGCCGAGCGCGTGGCCGGACGCTCCAAGTATGCCGGACGCAGCATGGTGTCTCTTGCCCTCGACGGTATAACCTCCTTCACTTCGCGTCCCATACGCGCCATCTTCATCGTGGGGCTGGTGTTGCTCATCCTCGACGTGGCGGTGGCGCTCTACGTCTTCATCTCCTACTTCCGCGGCGATAGTATACAGGGCTGGACCTCACTGATGCTTTCGGTGTGGTTCCTCGGCTCCATCCTGCTAATGGCGGTGGGAATTATCGGCGAATACATCGGTAAAATATATATAGAGGTGAAACGCCGACCGCGGTGGTTCATTCAGGAAAGGACCGAAGAATTATGACCGAGCGTGAGGAATACGGGGGTACGGTAGTGGTCTTCGACCTTGACGACACACTGTTTCCGGAGCGCGAATGGGCTGTTGGCGCTTACCGCCTCGTGGCCTCGCAGCCGCAGTTCGCCGGTCATTCCGCAGCTATCGAAAAGCTGATGTCCGATGCCCTGACGCATCGCGAAAATCCGTTCGACCGCCTCGAAGCCTACATGGCGGCCAACTCCCTGAGTTATCCCGGAAGTATCCCGGCGCTCGTTGCCCTTTACCGCTCGTGGCAGCCGGAAAAGCTTACGCCGTGGCCCGACGCTTTGGAAATATTGTGCGAACTGGAAAGCCGCGGTATTCCCCGCGCCCTGATAACCGACGGGCGCTCGCTGACGCAGCGCGCCAAACTCCGCGCCCTCGGCGTCTCCGGATTTTTCCTTCCCGAAGACATCCTCATCTCCGGAGAAACCGGCGCTCGGAAGACGGAATCCGGCAATTTCGTCGCCGTGGAAAACCGTTATCCCTGCGCCGCACGTTATATATATATAGGAGACAATCCCGCGCGCGACTTCACGGTGCCGCGCAGCCGCGGGTGGGAATGTCTGTGCCTGCGTGCCCGCAAGGGCAACATACACGCGCAGCCGCAGACCGACGTCCCTCTTATTTCTTCACTTAACGAATTGAAACTCAGACTGTGATAAAGTATGAAAACAGCATTGATAACCGGAATCACCGGCCAGGACGGCTCGTATCTGGCCGAGTTTCTCCTCGAAAAAGGGTATGAGGTGCACGGAGTGATGCGCCGCAGCTCCTCGTTCAACACCGGACGCATAGAGCACCTTTACCTCGACGAGTGGGTGCGCGACATGCACCGCAAGCGTCTGCTCCACCTCCATTACGGCGACATGACCGACTCCTCGTCGCTCATCCGCATCATCAAGGAGACGGAGCCCGACGAGATTTACAACCTGGCGGCGCAGAGCCATGTCAAGGTGTCGTTCGAGGTGCCGGAATATACTGCCGACGTAGTTGGCATAGGCACGCTGCGCCTGCTCGAGGCCGTGCGTATTCTGGGCCGCGAGAAGGTGACACGCATCTACCAGGCCTCCACCAGCGAACTCTACGGCAAGGTGGCCGAAATGCCTCAGACCGAAACCACCCCGATGCGTCCCCAAAGCCCGTACTCCTGCGCCAAGCTCTACGGCTACTGGATAACGAAAAACTACCGCCAGAGCTATGGAATGTTCGCCTCAAACGGCATTCTCTTCAACCACGAGAGCGAGCGCCGCGGCGAGAACTTCGTGACCCGGAAAATCACCCTCGCGGCCGCGCGCATAGCCGCCGGCAAGCAGGATATGCTGTATCTCGGTAACCTCAACGCCCTGCGCGACTGGGGTTATGCCCGCGACTACGTGGAGTGCATGTGGCTCATCCTGCAGCAACCCGAACCCGACGACTACGTCATAGCCACCGGCGAACAGCATTCTGTGCGCGAGTTCACCACCCTGGCTTTCCGCCATGTAGGCATCCACCTGCGCTGGGAAGGGGAGGGACTCGGCGAAAAGGGCATCGACACCGCCACCGGACGCGTTCTGGTGGAGGTAGACCCTCGTTTCTTCCGTCCTTCCGAAGTGGAAACGCTGCTCGGCAATCCCGAAAAGGCACGCAAAAAACTCGGCTGGAACCCGCGCAAGACGTCGTTCGAGGAACTGGTGCGCCTCATGGTGGCCTCCGATGTGGAACTGGTAAAAAAGGACTGCCATGATTGCTAAGGACGCGAAAATCTATGTGGCCGGCCACCGGGGCCTGGTCGGCTCTGCTATCTCGGAGTCGCTCCGCGAGCGCGGTTATACCAATGTCATAGGCCGCACCCACAAGGAACTCGACCTGCTCGACGGTGTGGCCGTGCGCGAGTTTTTCGACCGCGAAAAGCCTGAATACGTGGTACTTGCAGCCGCGCATGTGGGAGGCATAATGGCCAACCTTAAATACCGCGCCGACTTCATCTGGCAGAACCTCCAGATCCAGCAGAACGTGATAGGGGAGAGCTACCGCCACGGCGTGAAGAAGCTCCTATTCCTGGGCAGTACCTGCATCTATCCGCGCGAGGCGCCGCAACCCATCACCGAAGACGCGCTACTGACCTCGCCGCTCGAATATACAAACGAGCCGTATGCCATAGCCAAGATAGCCGGCCTGAAAATGTGCGAAAGCTTCAACCTCCAGTACGGCACCGACTACATAGCCGTTATGCCCACCAACCTCTACGGTCCGGGCGACAACTTCAATCTCGAGACGAGCCACGTCTTGCCGGCCATGATCCGCAAGGTGCATCTTGCCAAAGCCCTCATGGAAGGCGACATGGCGGAGATACGCCGCGACCTTGACCGCCGCCCGGTGGAGGGAACCGACGGCAACGCCTCTGCCTCCGCGATAGTTGCCATACTCGAGAAATACGGCATCATGCCCGGCGTGCTCCGCCTGTGGGGCACTGGAACGCCTGTCCGCGAGTTCCTGTGGAGCCGCGACATGGCCGACGCTTCGGTCTATGTTCTCGAAAACATCGACTTCGACGACGTGCGCGGCACCGATCCCGAAGTGCGCAACTGCCACATAAACATCGGCTCAGGCGTAGAGCACACCATCGCCGAGACGGCGGCGCTCGTCGCAAAATCGGCCGGCTACAACGGCCGCATAGAGTGGGACAGCACCAAGCCCGACGGCACGATGCGCAAACTCTGCGATGTAACCAAGATACATAATCTCGGCTGGCGCCACACCGTAGAGCTCGAAGAGGGCATAGACCGCCTCACCCGTTGGTATCTCGAATCCTGAACCGCTCGTCGATTTAGTGAAAAACAAGAGGGTGTATCAAAATGAAGG
>DKVK01000018.1:20010-52167 GCA_002491165.1 Porphyromonadaceae bacterium UBA7180 | reverse complement strand
AGGCTTGAGTGAACTCGCCTCAGACACACTCAGTGAAACACTACCCCACCCTCACTGCCATGCGGCGCGTAGAGGCCCTGAACGACTCGCTGCAGCTCGAGCGGTCGCCCGAAGCGGTCATCGCCGCCGAGAACGCCAGCCGCGTGCGTGCCGTGAACGCCGCCGCGCAGGCCGACCGTGCAAGAATTCTAAACCGCTCGTTGATAATGATTTTAATAGCAGTATTGATACTTTTCACCATAGTGCTTTTGTGGCACCGGCGTGAGGCACGGCACCGACTTGAAAGGCTGGAAAGCGACCTGAAACTGAAATCGGCCAACGAGAGCCTGCGCGTTTACGCCATGGCCATGGACGAGCATACCAGCCTGGTTGAAGACCTCGCCGGCTTCCTCGACAGCACATCGAAGACCGACCCCGCCTCTGCACGCGAAATCTCCGCCATCCTGGCACGCCATTTCAGCGACGAGGAAATGCACAAAGCCTTCGTAAAGGTACAGGCCGAAGCCGGCGGAGGGTTCATTCGGCGACTGAAAGCCGACTATCCGCAACTCACGGAAAGCCAACTCCATCTGGCCCAACTGATTGCCGCCGGACTCACCAACTCCCAGCTCTCCCGCATCCTGAACATAACGGTCGACTCCGTGCACAAAAGCCGCTACCGCCTGCGCCGCATCTTCTCCCTCGAACGCAAAGATTCCCTCGAAGACCTCCTCCGCCGCTACCTCGAGTGAATCAATATGGGAAGGAAACATGGTAAAAGCCATAATTGACTTTTACCATGTTATTTAGCAGAAGATTCTCAATTACCGAAACTTCACATTTTTACAGAATTTTCTGATAAGAGGACCATATTTTTTGATTTCTTCGTTACTCATCATGCGGGCATCATCCGATAATCGGGTAAAACTGCCGTCACTATTGCGACTCCACGTTTGCACATGGATAGTGCCACATTCAAACTTGCGTCCATCACCTTTATTTGTATGATTATGACTCCAGTCAAAATCTAGGAATGTTGCATGATTAATGTACACACGAGCTTGGCAAACACCTTTGGCATTCTTACGGAAATACATGTCAGAAGTGTTCGCAAACTGCGGAAGATTAGAATGATCGTCAGTATCGCCTTTACGTTTGACGATTGCGCCTCTCAGACCATTTGCATATTGGTAGTCTCCTACACGATTGTATTTTGCATTTGATCCATAGAATCCTCCAGAAGGATATATTCGTCCATTTCCCATGTTACATTGTATCATAGTTATGGTTATACGACACTCCTTTGTAGTTAATAGAGCGAAGCCATTCTCCCAGAGTTTCGGCGTTGCCTTTAACGCCAATATCGGAAAGTTTGACCTTAAGTGCTTCCGAGAGATTCATTAGATGACACTCCTGATCAGGGTTTTCAGCACAACCAACGATGTATTCATCATAAACTTCCCGTACGATATAAATCTGATCCGGATTGTCATTTTCTGACAGGATAAGGTCGTTGGATAGTGTTACTTCGTTTTCTTCTTTGAAACGCATATTCTCAAAGAAATTGCATTCTTCGGGGGTGATGCAGTGCGTTCGCATGAAAGCAAACAATTCTTTATCTGCATCCCATAGCTCATTTGCTTTTCTCATTTCTAAAATGTTTAGTTACAAAAGTCGAAAGAAATTTCACCGGAGTCGTTATTTGCGGTATATCAAACTCTTCTCCGTAGATTAGCAGCAGAATCGGACTTTTTTCGAGTATCAGACGATTAAGTCCATACAGCCACAAGTCGAAAGCGGCAGCATTTTTTCTTACACCCATTGCACTTACCGCTATGATGCTTTTTGAAGGCAAACCTAAGAAGCAATAAGAGAAAGATTGTAGGCCGCCCCAACTAGCAGTAGGGATAACATGAAACCCGCAGAGAGACCAATAGGCCCCAACGAATCTGGTCCTATAGATGTTTTTCAGATTATAGTATTCTGTCTGAAGATTGCACCACAGTGATAAGTCTGGAGTAAACATGTGGCTAAATCCAGAAATACTGTAAGTAGTACGTTCAAGGTTGTACCATACGGCATTTCTAAAGCGATAATCATCAAGAAAGAAATGAAGTGCCGCCAGTTGACTCGGACAATTCTTTCTATCTGAATATGCCACTAAATGAAAATCAGTGGTCCCAGTATATGGCTTAAGTTTTGGGAATCCTTTCTCAAATTCCATACCTGCCATCAGATGCATGTTATCATCCATCTGTTTGCGCCGTTTAGCAGGAGGTATTGACTTCAATAAATAAGAATTTCCGTTGGCATCATGAGCCATTCGGAATAATTCCCTTTGGGAGAAGAGCCTCCCTGTATTTTCATCCATAACAAAATTTATTATGGGTTTAACATATTTAATTTCAAATTTTTATGGAGAAAAAGTTGTGTAAGTTATTAAATTTCACTAACTTTGCATCACTGACTAAGTGATTTCTCCTACGTTTTCGGGGCAATGGCCTTGAAAATTTGGAAAAATTTCACCATCGAATCCTGTATTCGGCTGGTACCCGAATACGGGATTTTTTACGCCCTTTCTTTTAACTTTGTTTTGTCTTTCTCATAAGTACTCTTTTATTTAGTTTGTACACCTTCCCATTAACAATCTCGTCAAGATCGGACATGCGTACCAAATCAAACATTATGTTGAATTTCTTGAAATCGTATCCGAACGACTGGAACATTGCCGTTGTGGGAAGATAAAAATATTTGCCTGAACGAGTTACTTTGAACGTGTCATCGTCTTCGTTAGATACAAAAACCATAAATAACTCATTTTCATCCTCATCATCTTTCGCAAACTTAATATATTTATGTTCCGAAAGATTAAGTTTATTTGCCGTATCCGCTGTAAAGCCAAGGCGACCGGAAGAATGGATTGTAGCCTTTAACTTCACATTGAAATCGGATGTTTTTATTATGGTAATCATCATTTATTACTTTTTTGCAAAGTTAAAACAAATCCCGAAATTATCCAAAATATTTAGCAAAAATATCTCGAAATTTCAATAAGTTTTCTAAGTTGTTGATTTAGTGAATTTAATTTTCCTTGTAATTACCTTCGCGTTGCCTTTGCGTTGTCTTTGCAAATACCGATAAGAAGATTTATTGGTCAGGGACAGACAGTATAGCGTCATGGAGAGGAAACCTTTCGCTATTTTCACTGCATTTTATGGACAAACGTGGAAACTTTTTTTGCGGCGGATATGTCACAAAGGGCACCGGCTTACGTTATTTGAGCATGGACGTTAATTGTTTGCATCGTTTTTTGTACTCTTTGGCGCGGTGGCGCCGGGGAGCGGCGGCTATTGTCGCGGTTTTGCTGGCTGCGGCCTTCGGCGCGGCACCGGCTGGGGCTCAGAGCCGCATCGTGGTGGTGGTCGATTCACTTTCGGGCGAACCGCTGGCCGGCGTTTCGGTTTTCGACAACCGCGGGCGCACCCTCGGCATGGCCGATGACAAAGGCGTGGTACCCGATTTTCCAGCCACAGCTTATCCCCTGACGGTCAGCACGCTGGGTTATTCATCCAAAAAAGTACCGCGCGGCTTCCAGGGACGGGTGGAGCTTGTGGAAAAGACGGCGCAGTTGCCCGAAGTAGTCGTGGAGTCTGACAAGCATCAGGTGCAGCACCTCGTGGCCTACGTGCGCGAATACTCCACCGCCTCCACTTACAGCGACACGGTGCTTCTTTTCCGCGAAAAGACCGTGGACTTCATGGTGCCTGCCGCAGGCGTGAAGAAAAAATACAAGGGATGGCTGTCGCCGCGCGTGCTCGCCTCGAAGTCATATTACCGCTTCACCAACCGCCAGGGGCTGGACAGCGTGAGCCGTTTCTTCGGACAGCACTTCTCGTGGTCCGACTGGGTGGGGCTCTTCCGCGACGCCGACGTGCCCGCCGGCATCATGATGCGCACACAACAGCGCGACACCATCTTTGGGGCGCGCCTGCCCCTCTCCGTGTGGCAACGCTCCGGCGACAAGGTGCAGGTCGACGTCGACGTGCTGAATGAAGACAACTTCGACCGCTGGGTTCCCGCGCTTGCCGGCTTCCCGGCCGCCAACATGACCTTCGACACCTTCAGGCTGCGCTATCGCCTCGACGACGTTGAGGAAGGCGCCGTCTATCCCGACAACGTGGAGTCGCTGGCCGTGCATATAGAGTCGACCGGCCGCGGCCGCAACATGCAACGCCTCTTCCGCACAAGCGCACCGATTTATGTCGACACATACGCCGAAATCTACATCGCCGACAAGGAATACCTCACCGTCGCCGAGGCCAGGAAGCTGGAGAAAGACCCGCCGCGCGGCGACGAGATAGGAATAGTGACGGCAGCGACGGCACCGGAGTTGCAGCCCGCCATCGCCGACCTGGTGGCGCGCGTCAACGCCATCGACCCGAACGCCATCCGCCTCGACGCCGAGCCCGACGCCCTGCTGCGCAACCCCAACAAAAATCTCGACAAAAAGCAGAAGAAAGGCTTCCTCCAGAAGCTCAAGGGCCTGATAAACTGACGGCGTCGGCCACACTTCC
This sequence comes from Porphyromonadaceae bacterium UBA7180, assembly GCA_002491165.1. Taxonomy (GTDB): domain Bacteria; phylum Bacteroidota; class Bacteroidia; order Bacteroidales; family Muribaculaceae; genus Lepagella. The sequence continues at coordinate 47,614 of DKVK01000018.1, read as the reverse complement.
CGCCACCGCTTGCGCAGTGGAAGCCAACGTTATAAAACCAGGCGTGGATGTGCGGCTTGGAAGGCGGCGAGGAGCCGGACCGTTTCTTGGCGGAAGTCGGCGGCTGCGGCGCTTTCGGGGTGCAGGAAGCGGTGGTCAAGGCGCCGGCGCAGCGATTCGGCTTCGTTCAGGAGGCGACGCGAGGCCTCGCTGTAGTAGGTTTCCCGGAAGCGGGCGAAGATGTAGTCGGCTGCTTGCGGCGTGGGATGCGCCAGGTCTTCGGTGCAGAAACGGTAATCACGCAGGTCGTCGATGAGCAGCTCGTAGGCGGGGAAGTATTCCACGTTCTCAAGCGCGTGCGTGAGCATGTCTACGGCCAGATGCAGTATACTCTTGCTCAGAGTGTTGGCGTGCTGTCCCTCCTTGAGGTGCCGCACCGGCGAGACGGTGAAGATGATGCGTAGCCCGGGATTAAGGACGCGCAACCGTTCTATGAGGCGGTGCCACGGCGCGGCTATGGCCTGCGGCGTGAGCATGTCACGCACGAAGAGGCGCGACGGTTGTTTGTGGCAGTTGGCCACGGCGGTGAAAGGGGGCTCGGCCAGGACGTAGACGATGGCCGTTCCTAAGGTGACTATCAATGTTCTGGCTGTGGCGAGGCCCGTGCGCAGCCGCTGCATGGCGGCGTCGGCTTGCTCTTGGAACGTTTCGCGGTCGGTGCAGGTGAAATCTCCTGACAGAAGCCATGAAAACCAGAGGTCGCCGGCCTGCTGCGGCGTCACCTTTTCGCCCGAAAGGGCGAACTCTATGACGGTGCGGACGGATTCCGGATTGAAAAGTATTCCCGTAGGATTGACCGTGGCCGGGAGCATGGCGCGCCGCATCCTGCTCCCTATGTTTTCAGCGAAACAGGAGCCGAGCAGCAGTACATCCTCCTCGGGGTCAAGGGGTTGCGGCGAGGGCGCTATGCGGCACACGGCGCGGAAGGTTTCGTTCTCGGGAGTCATTGGTCAGCGGGCTGGTAGTCGGTGGATGTTACGCTGAACTCGGTGCGGCGGTTCACCTGGTCGGCGACCTCCTTGTCCTCCTCCGAAAGGGTTTCGATGTATTGCTCGTCGAGCACCGTCCCTTCGGGGAACTGCGGGTATTGCGAGTTGATGCGCTTGGTGACGGCCTTCGGCACCGTCTTGCCGTAGCCATGCCACGAGAGGCGTGACTCCGGTATGCCGATGGAAATCAGATAGTCCACAACGCTCTTGGCGCGACGCTCCGAAAGGTCCATGTTGTACTCTTCGGAACCGTGGCGGTCGGTATGGCTGGCCATTTCGAGCGTCACCGTGGGGTTGTCTTCCAGTATCTGCGCAATGCCGTTGAGGGCTTCCACCGATTCGGGGCGAAGGTCAGCCTTGTCGAAGTCGTAGAAGATATTCTCCACCATGTTGGGCTTGTCGATGGATGCAAGCACGAAGTCTATAGCATAGTCGGCGTCCTCCTCGGCCGAGTCGCTCTCGAACTCTTCCTTCACGTTAAGATAGCCCTTTGCGCCGGCCATCATCACATACTTGACGCCGCGTGCCAGGTTGAAGCGGAAGGAGCCGTCGTCACGCGAGACTTCCTTCTGTATGGAGCCGTCGTCGCCCACGATGCGTATCACGGCATCCGGGATAGGCTCGTCATCCTTGTCGAGCACGTAACCGGAGATGGTGATTTTCAGGTCCGGGAGCATGAAGGAGTAGATGTGGTCGAATCCGCGGGCGTCGCCGCGGTTGGAACTGAAGAATCCCTCCTCCCCTTTTCCGAAGGTGATGCCGAAGTCATCCGCGGAGCTGTTAATGGGTTTCCCCATATTGCTGACCGCCCAGCCGCCGTCGGGCTGTTTCTGCGCCTTGAAGAGGTCGAGTCCGCCGAAGCCGGGATGGCCGTCGCTGGCGAAGTAGAGAAGCGAGTCGGTGCGCATATAGGGGAACTCCTCGTCACCCCCGGTGTTGATGTCGGGTCCGAGGTTTTCGAGCGACCCTTTGGTGTCGGCTATGTTGATGCGCCAGAGGTCCTTGCCACCGTATCCGCCCGGCATGTCGGAGGAGAAGATGAGCCATTTGCCGTCGGGCGTTACTGCCGGATGTCCAACGGCCGAGAGCGTGTCGGGGGTGATTTCATACTTCACCGGCTTGCTCCACGACTGCTCGGAGCGCTTCGAAGTGTATATTTCCACAGTGGTGTTGGCCACCGGGGAGCGGCGCGCCATGGTGAGGTACATGGTGGAGGCGTCGGGCGAGAAGCTGCATATTCCCTCCTCCATCTCGGAGTTCAGTTCGCCCTCGGCCGGTTCGGGGCGCTGCCATTCGCCGCGCTCGTTCTTCTTGGCGTAGAAGATGTCGGCTTTCTTGGCGCCGGTGATTTCGCTCTTGGCGGTGCCGGTGGCCTTTTCGGTGGAGGAGGTGAAGTAGAGCACGTCGGCGTTCTTGTCGAGGAACATCGGGGCATAGTCGGCGCGGCGCGAGTTGAAGAGTTTGGCGTTCTTCACCACGTAGCGCGTGTTGTTGCCGTCGGCGGCCTCCATGGCATCGCGGCAACCCTGCACACCCTCCTTGGCGAGCTTGTCCTGCGGCTGCCATTCCAGATAGGTGTCGTAAGCCTCCACGGCGTCGCGGTACTTGCCTTCGGCCTGGAGGGCGCGCCCCAGCAGGAAGTATGCCGTGGAGTCCGGGTAATGGTAGCGTATGGCGTTCTGGTAGGCGGCCGAGGCGCGGGCAAACTGACTAAGGCGCGTGTAGCACTCCCCCATCTTGAAGGCCACTTCGCCGCGCAGTTCGCGGTCTTCCTTCTTGGTCAGGGAGTTGTAGACCTTTCGGTAAGTCTTCGAGGCGTCGAAGTATTCGCCGCGGGCAAACTGCTCGTTGGCCTGCGTGAGCTTCGGTCCCTTGCAGGACGGCAGCAACAGCAGGACCATGAGCGTAAGGATATATGCTGATGTTTTCGACATTTTATTCTGTAACAAAAGGATACGGCACATGCCATATCCTTTATTATAAACGCTCGTATGTCGTGCGATATTGTATCGGTTACTTTTTCATGGTGAACCGGCGCGAGCCGAGGCGGTGACCGTCGCAGAACACGTCCACTGTATAGTCGCCAGGCGTCGGGGTGGCGGTCACGTTCACATATATCATCATGCGCAGCTCGCCGTTGTCATATTCCGCCTGTTTCACGGCCGAGACTGCCACCTGCTGGCCGTCGAAGCTTACGGAGCCTTGCCCGCCGAGAAGAGTCCCTTCGGGAGTGAGCACGCGCACGGCGAAGGTTTTCATGCCGGCCGAGGCGGTGTTGTTGGGCGCCACGGAGAAAGAGACGCCGAGCTGGCGCGCCTTCGTGATGTTCTTCTCAGCCTTGCCTTTCTTATTATAAGCGGTGAGGTTGAGGGCCGTGATGTTTAGCTTGCTTGCCACGCGCACCTGGTTGGTAAGCTGCTCGTTGCGCGAGGCGGTCTGCTGCACCTGCGTGGTGAGCTCCTCGTTGCGCGAGGCCGATTGCTGCAGCTGCGTGCGCAGCTCGGCGTTCTCGTTGCTGAGGCGCTCCATCTCTTGCAGGTAATGGCGCACGATGTCCTTCAGCGTCGCGATTTCAGCTTCCAGTTGCTTGATTTTCTCGCGGTTCTGCTTGTTGGAGGATTTCTCGCTGTTCAGCTCGCCCAACAACTTGTTGATGCGCTCCTTGGCGTCGTTGTATTCCTTGACTATCTTGTCGTCCTTAAGATACTTTTCCTGACCCTCGAACTGCTCTACCTGCGCTTCGAGTTGCTCGAACTGGTTGGTAAGCTCAAGCTGGTCGTAGGCGTTTTGCAGCGAGTCACGCTGCTCGGTGGCGTCGAGAAGCGGCACTTCCTTTTGCTCGGGTTCGGTCTCCTGCGGTGTCATAATGACATAAACAATGAGGGCGACGATAATCGCCACGACACCTATACCGGAGAAAAGTATAATCTTCTGTTGCTTGTTCATGGGGTTGAAAATGGTTATCACCGCAAAATTAGGAAAAATCCCCGAAACGGCAAAACCGCAGCCAAGAAAACCATACGAAACCGCCGACTCCGCCCATAAACACCTCGTCGTTTATAATTGTCCGGCAATTACAGCGAGGTGGAGAGGGCGACGTCGGGGGTGGATATTTTGACGGGTATGCGCACCCACAGGCAGTCCGGGAGCAGACGCCACAGCGCGGCGAGGGCACGCCAGCGGCCGTCGATGACCGCCACACGCTCGCGGCGCACTATGGCGCGCAGTATCTGCGGAAGCACCTCTTCCGTCGTCATCTCCATGGGGTAGTTCAGCCCCGGTACGAGCAACGGCGTGCGCACCCATCCGGGACGTATGTCGGTGAAGCTTATCTGCGCGTGCTCGGCATGCGCCAGCTGCTCGAGCGCCACCATATATGTCTGCGCAAATTTCTTGGAGGAGGAATATGCCGAAAGCCTTCCGATGCCGTTCGTTCCGGCCACCGAGGTGATGGCGGCTATCTGGCCGCGCACGCCGTTGTCGCGCAGCCAGCGGTAGGCGGCGCAAAGCATCCGGGCGAATCCGCTCGCGTTAGTCTCTATAATCTGCACTTCGCGCTCGGGGTTGAGCTCCACGTTTTCGTAGCCAATGCCGGCCACATGGAAGTATATGTCCATTCCGCCGGTGCGCTCGATGAGCAATTTAAGCCGGTCCGGAGCCTGCGGTTTGGTTACGTCGATGTCCATATATTCCACAAACTCGGGATACTTCTGTTGCAGGCGGTGCATCGGCTCGGTGTGCCGTGCCGCCAGTCCCACGCGCACTCCGCGCGAGGCCAATGCCTCCGCCACGGCATATCCGATGCCCGACGAGGCGCCCATGATGATAACTCTTTTCATAACTGTGCTTTTAAAATAAAAACGCCGTGTCCGACAATTAGTTTAAGACGCGTCCATAAATACAAAACCTCCGGGGGTGAAGCACTTCCGGAGGTTTATATTGTATTTGGGAAATCAGTGTTTCTTAGCGCGGCCGCCGATGGTTACCGCTATGCCTATGTCAAGAGAGTTGAATCCTTTGCGTATAATGTGGGAGGAAGCATATATGCGCAGGTGATGCCACAGTTCCACACCTATTTTCGGAGTGAAGAGGACGCCTGTTCCGGAGACATCATACAGACGGTCGCCGACTGTGTCATATAAACCTACGCCTATGCCGATTTCCGCAAAGGGATTGACTTTCCGTCCTTGTCTGAAATTATAACCTCCGGTCAGGGAGAATCCCAATATGCGGTTGGTCTGGTGCATGTCATACTCGGGATGTCCGGGATAATCCCAACCCCTCATAACTCCTGTAAAATCTGCGGCAATGCCGCAGTCGAAGCCTGAGTTGGGTATGTTGTATCTCAGCGCGACACCCATGTTGAGGCCCGCTCTTGCGTGCATATCGTGATAGCTGTCGGCAGGGAAAGAGAACCCGAAGTTAGCATCTCCCTCCATTCTCTGTACATCGAGAGGTTTTGTGAGAAAATCAGCGGCATAAGCCGAAGCGGCGCAAGCCACTATAAGCAACAATGTTGCGAGAACTTTATATACCTGTTTCATAATGATTGTTAATAGATAGGTTATTTTGAGTTTCTGCAAAATTACATAGCATCTTTTACTCTTGCAAGTTTTTTTGAAAAATATTTTTAAATTATTAAATTTAAAGTAACAGAAATTGAGATAACTCTTCTATAACGCAGTTATTTGTTCAAAATCAAGAGATTAATTATCCAATAATCCAAATTTATACCCAATATAATACAATTATGCCATCTGTTGATTATTTTCAGCACCACCGGTCTGGCCGTTCCGCAAGCATTCCACTACGAGGAGAAGCTCACTCTCCATCTGCGACCTCCAAATTATCTTCTGTGCTGTTCTGCAAAAAGCAACCGATGCGACTCTTATTTATAGGTAACGCATTTATAGGTAACGCAGTAAGTAAATGTGCATTTTGGTTAACCCAGGTTCCTGAAGTATAATGCCAATAGTTTGCCGTTATATGTATTGCGTAGCGCTTCCGTCAGGAAGCAGATTTTTCCGTAACCCCGTACGCCGCCAGGCGTGCGGGGTAAGAGGTACCATCTAAGATATAGCCTCCATAGGAGGTTGATTTACAATTATTTATACCTCCAACAACTCTTCCTGATGTAAATTTCGGCCTCCTTCCAGAGGCCTGTATTTATGTACGCTTTGGTCCCCGCACGCCTGGCGGCGTACGGGGTTACGGAAAAATCAGCCTCCTGGCGGAGGCGCTGACGCAATTCAGGCACAGTAAAATTCACATTTACTTTCTTTGCTTACTATAAGAAATACTGCGAATGGAAGGATTAATCCTTAATCCAAAATACCTATCTATACAGTGCTCTAATTTAAATAATAGAGGTAATGGTGTAAAAAATGTTAAAATGCTTGCGGGCGCGAAAAAAATGCATTATCTTTGCGGCGCAATTTCGGAGCAGACCTCGGTCTGACGACGGAAGTGGACAAATTTGGCTGCTTGCAACCACTCAAAAAAATGCTAAAATTCGCGTTACAAGGCCTCGCGGCGCCCTTCTCCGGGCCGGGGGTGTCTGCATTTGAAAACACGACTTTAACACGGCATTCGGTTGCACAAGCATACCAGGTGCCGCGATTTTTTTATCACTGCCGCATCTCCGCCAAACAGTCCTGCCAAACAAGAAATTATTAAACACAGAAAGAAATATGAGCTACTTATTCACATCCGAATCAGTTTCCGAAGGGCATCCCGACAAGGTTGCCGACCAGATAAGCGACGCGCTGCTCGACCAGTTCCTCGCATTCGACCCCACATCCAAAGTCGCCGTAGAAACTATGGTCACCACCGGCCAGGTGATGGTGGCCGGCGAAGTGACTTCCGACGCTTACGTCGATGTTCCGGTTGTAATCCGCGACCTCATCAACCGCATAGGCTATAACCGCGGGGCGTTCCGCTTCGACGGCGACTCGTGCGGCATCCTGAGCGCCATCCACGAGCAGAGCCCCGACATCAAGCGCGGTGTGGAGCGCGACGTCCCCGCAGAGCAGGGTGCCGGGGACCAGGGTATGATGTTCGGATACGCCTGCGACGAAACCGAAAACTACATGCCGCTGACCCTCGACCTCTCCCACCGCCTGCTACGCGAGCTCGCCGACATCCGACGCGAGGGGAAAGAGATGACCTATTACCGCAAGGGGAAACTCACCACCTACCTGCGTCCGGACGCAAAGAGCCAGGTGACGGTGGAGTATGACGACCAGGGACGTCCGCTGCGCATCGACACCATAGTGATTTCGACGCAGCACGACGAGTTCGTGCTGCCGCTCGACGACACCCCGGAAGCACAGGCGGCGGCCGACAAGGAGATGCTGGAGCAGATACGCCGCGACGTGCAGGAAGTGCTTCTTCCGCGTGTCATCGCCACCCTCCCCGAGGCCACGCAGGCCCTCTTCAAGGAGGGTTACAAACTGTACGTAAACCCGACGGGCAAGTTCGTACTCGGCGGACCGCACGCCGACACGGGCCTGACCGGCCGCAAGATAATAGTGGACACCTACGGCGGCCGCGGCGCACACGGCGGCGGCGCCTTCTCCGGCAAAGACCCCTCTAAGGTGGACCGCTCGGCCGCCTACGCCATGCGCCACATAGCCAAGAACCTCGTGGCCGCCGGAGTGGCGCGCCAGGTGCTCGTCCAGGTGTCGTATGCCATCGGCAAGGCCGAGCCTATCAACATCTTCGTCAACACCTACGGCACGGCGCGCCCCGGCCTCACAGACCGGCAGATAGCCGACGCCATTCCTCAGATTTTCGACCTCACGCCGGCAGGAATCGAGAAACGCCTCAAGCTGCGCCAGCCCATCTACCTGGAAACGGCCACCTACGGCCACATGGGCCGCAAGCCCGAAATCCTACACAAAGTGTTCCACTCCAAATATGCCGACGAAAAGGCCGTGGAGATGGACGTAGAGCTCTTTACGTGGGAGAAACTCGATTACGCCGAGCGCCTGCGCGATTTTTTCAATAAATTAATCTCAGAGAGTTAAATATCTTAATCTCAAGAAGTTAAAGTGGTTATTCAGGCGCTTCCGGGCAAAAAGCCGGGAGCGCCTGTTCATAAAAAAAGTTATAAAAGTTGTTGGATTGTAACAAAATTATTATCTTTGCATGTTCAAATGCACCCTCTGCGCTGCAAAAAGCGCCTGCGGGGTGCCCGCCGGATATGCTCCGACCCCTTTCCGGGGGCGGAATTTCCGTGCCGGAAGGCAACCCTTAATACGAATAACTAACACTTACACAGCTATAAAGAAAGAATGGCAACATTAGAGAAAATCAGAAGTAAATCTGTGCTGCTGATCGTAGTGATCGGCCTCGCACTTCTGGCATTCATCGTCGGCGATGCGCTGACCAACAGCCGCAACCTCTTCGGCATGGGCTCGAACGTGGCGGAGGTTGACGGAGAGAAGATCGATATCACCGAGTATCAGAAAAAACGGGAAGAGCTCAACGACCAGCTCGAGCAGATGCGCCAGCAGAACCCGCAGCAGGCCGCACAGTATGACCAGCAGCAGCTGGCACAGCTCGCCATCGACCAGCTCGTGCTCGAAAAGATAATAGACAACGCAGTGAGCCGCCTCGGCATACGCGTCACCGGCGACCAACTGCGCTATTACATGATAGACAATCCCATCAGCGACAAGATGTCGCAGCTCCTGCAGGCCATGCAGCAGAACGGCCTCAGCGCCCAGACGCCCGCACAGGCCTACGAGATTATCTTCAATCCCAAACGCAACGGACTCACCGACGCCGACGTGCAGCAGTACCAGCAGATTTGGGTGGCTATGGAAAAGGAAACCCAGACCCTCATAGCCCGCAATACCTACCAGCGCGTGCTCACACAGTCGGTCAAGGCAAACGACCTCGACAAGAAAGCCCTCTACGACAACTACGTCAACACCAAGCAGCTCCAGGTGGCCTTCGTGCCTTACGGCAACCTCGACCCTAAGAAATACCCCGTGAGCGCAGCCGAACTCAACGCCCTCTACGAGAAGGAGAAAAACCTCTTCAAGGTTGAGGAACCCACCAAGTCGGTTTCCTTCATCGCCGTTAACGTAAGCCCGTCGGTCGCCGACCGCAACAAGTCTAAGAAACTCGCCGCACAGGTGCAGAAAGAACTCGGCGACTCCACGCACCAGCTCAGTAAAAACACCAAGAAAGAGGGCGTCTCGATAGCCCGCCGCCAGGTGCGCGCCACCGACCTCAACGGCCCCGTCAAGGAGTTTGTCACCGCAGCCGCTCACGGAGAGGTGAAAATCATCAACGAATCCGTGCAGGGATTCACCGTTGTCCGTATGGACAAGAGCGAGCAGCTCGTTGACTCCGTACAGCTCAATATAGTGCAGGTAGCCGGCTCCAAGATGCCCAATCAAGTGCTCGCAGCCCTCAACGGCGGCCTTGCCGTCGACTCGCTCATCACCAAATTCAACCCCGACAGCGTGCAGCTCCAGAAGGCACAGTGGATTCCGCTGTTCGCCAACGGCGGTGCCACAAACGCCATCGAAAAGAGCCAGCTCGACAGCCTCCGCAACGCCAACGGAAAGTTCATCAGCCTCATGACCTCGCCCCAGGGCGCAGTCCTCGCTCAGATTTCCGAAGAGAAATCGCCCAAACAGATCTACGAGTTCGACGAAGTGACCTACGAACTGAAACCCTCCACGCAGACCGTCAACGACGCCCGCGCCAAACTCGAGAAATTCCTCGCCAAGAACAATACCGCCGACAAGTTCGCCGCCAACGCCTCGAAAGCCGGCTACAACGTGCAGAACCTCGAACTCACACAGTCCACTCCCGCAGTGCAGTCCCCCATGGGATTCTATCCCGACTCGCGCCAGGTAATCCGCTGGGTGCTCATGGACGGTGAAGTAGGCGACGTGAGTCATATCTACGAGTCGAGCGACGTGGCACAGCCCATGCTCTACGCCGTGGCCATCACCAGCGAGACCGAAGACTTCCTCCCCGCCTCTAACAAGAATGTGAAGGATTACCTCGAAGGCAAAATACGCCGTCAGAAAGCCGGCGACGAAATGGTCAAGAAATTCTCGGCAGCAGGAACCACCATCGAGCAGATAGCCGCCGCCATGAAGGTAGAGCCCTCAGAGGTTGCCGACTTCCGCTTCGGCCGCAACGGCGCAGTGCGCGACGCTTCCGTAATCGGCCGCGTGGCTGGCAGCAAACCGGGTGCAAAAGTGCTCGTGCTCCGTGGCGACGACGGCGTTTACGCCATCAAAATCAACGGCAACAAGAAAGAAAACTTCAAGTACGACGCCAAGAACTACGCCCGCCAGTTCCAGCAGGCGGTACAGCCCAACTACCCGAAGATGCTCAAGAGCGGCAAGGGTTACAAGAACCAGGTTTACCGCTTCGAAGCCGGAGAATAACCGCCGGCCCGAAACACACACATAAAAAGGATAGACTCCGGAAGTTGCGGCACCAGGCCCATAAGGTCCCTAATGACCCCGAAGCAGCGGCACCGCTTATTGGGCTATCAGTCCGGGTCGCCACACGCCGCTTATTGGGTCTATTAAGCTTATTAGGCCTAACAGCCGCATTCTTCAACTGTTTCGGCCGGCTCCAACTTTTTTTCGCATTTTTCTGCCAGAACGAAAAAATTTTGCTTACCTTGCACATTATTATCATTTTTTAAAACTTTAATACTGACCTTTATGACTCTATTGAAACGAATCATGATTGTGTCATGTCTCGGACTTCCGCTATTGGCCACGGCCCAAAGCAAGAGCGTGCCCTACACCAGCGCTCTCGCTAACGATGCCGACTGGACCGTTGTAAACGCCAATGACGACGCCAAGACATGGGAAGCCGACGACACGGCCTCTGACTTTTCCGGAACCGGGTTCTCCTCCGGCATCAAGTATTCCTGGAACAGCTCCCAAGCTGCCGACGACTGGTACATCTCCCCGGCCATCACACTCGAAGCCGGCAAAGAGTACAAAATCAAGTATTGGTTCAAGACTGGTGGATTTAACGAGAAATGTACACTTTACTGTGCCGATGCAAACACTACTGAAGCACTCGCAGCCGGCAGAGTAATCGATGACAAGAATGGTAAATTCCAAACTGCCACCCTTTCGGCAGGGGTCTTCACTCCCGAAACCTCAGGAGACTACCACTTCGCTTTCTATGCCCACTCAGACAAAGACATGTATTATATGTACGTGACGGGCTTCTCGATAGCGGAAAATGTATTCGCTCCCGGCGCTCCCACCGACATTACGGTGACACCCGGTGCCGACAACGCTCTGAGCGCTACCTTGTCGTGGACGCTCCCGACCGTCGATAATGATGGCGCACCGCTTCCCGAAGGCTACACGGTAAACAATGTAAAGATTTACCGTGATGACGTACTTGTAGCCACTCTCGACGGCGGCGCCACCACGTGGACCGACACCGCCGAAGCCGGCCTCACCCCGGGCAAGCACCTCTATGAAGTGCAGGTCACAATCAATGACGCACAGAGCGCACGCGCCGGAGTGACAAGCTCCTGGATAGGCCCCATCGTGGCACAGAATATCCCCTGGGATGCCGCGATAGCCAATATGACGGAAACCGACTTCAACGATTTCTATACCGAACTTATCGGCGATGTAAGCACCCTTACCGGCTCATACGGCTGGCAACGTAGCTCCTCCAGCTATAACGGCAATGAAATCATATTGTCATGTGCCAGCAACAAACGTGCCGACAACTGGCTCGTGCTCCCCAAACTCGTCTTTCCCGAAGCAGGTGTCTACAAACTCTCGCTCAACGGCAAGTACAGCAACTATGACGTAAACGAAGTGGTGCTCGACTTCTACCTCGGCTCAGAGAAAACCATCGAGAACCTGTCGGCCGGCCTCAAAGGAACCATCGAGAGAATGCCCACCGCATACGTGGACCGCGAACTCTACTTCCGCGTTTCCGAAGCCGGCGAATACTACCCCGCCCTATACGCTTCCGGAAAGACCGGTTCCTCCGACCTCTGCATAAAGTCGATGAAGATAGAGAAGTCCTTCGAGACCTGCTCGCAGCCTACCGACCTCACGGTAACCGACGCCGACGGTACCGTGACAATCTCCTGGACCAACCCGGCCACCAACAACATGGGCACCGCACTGAGCGGCAACCTCTCGAAGATTGAAATCCTGCGCGGCGAAGAACTCATCGAGACCATAACCGACGAGGCACGCCTCGCGGCCGGCGCCGAGGTTTCCACAACCGACACCCCTGCGGGCAACGGCGTATTCACATATACCGTGCGCCCCTACTTCGACGGTCACGAAGCCAGCGGAACTCCCGCGACTGTGACCTCGCCCTGGATCGGCGACCCCACGCAGACCCTCCCCTACACCACCAACTTCGGCACACAGACCGAGCGCTCCCTCTTCACCGCCGTGGGCATGAGCGGGAACGAAGGCACCTGGACCCTCTCCAACGACGGCGCCGAACTCGAAACCCCGACCGGCGACGGCAATACCCGTACTCTTAACGACCTGCTGATGACCCCGCCGTTCGACCTCGACGAGGCTTACTACAAGGTGACCGTATCCCTCAAGGGCGGCAAGGAAGCATTCCCGATCAAATTCGGTCTCGTGGCCGACGGCGATGAAAACCACATCCTCGTCAACCCGCAGACACTTCCCATGACCGGCTACGTCATGCCGAGCAAGGAAATCTACCTGAAAGCCGATGCCGCAGGCAAATACCGCCTCGGAATCCTCGCCGAAGGTGAGATAGCCAACTGCGCGAACATCTTCATCACACATCTCGAGGTACGCGAACAACCCGTCACTCCGGCTGTCGCCACTGACCTCACCGTCACCGTTGACCCCGAAGACATCTACAGCGCCACGGTTACATGGAAGAACCCCGCTACCTGCAATATCCCCGATGTCGTCCCCGCCATCACCAAGGTTGAAATACTCCGCGACGACGAACTGCTGGCAACCGTCACCGAAGGTCTCGTGGCCGGCGAAATGAGCTCTTACACCGACACCGGCGTAGGCGCCGAACACCCGGGCAAGCACAACTATGAAGTGAAAGCCTATACCGGCGAAAACACAGCCTCCTACAACCATCCCAAGGTGCTATCTCCCTGGATCGGCGACGCTGTGAAAGCCCCCTACGAACCCGAAAACTTCCAGGACTTCGAAACCGTGGCCGTCACCGGTACACGCACATGGTCCATCAACTCATACGGTTATGCCTATTTCTGGGGTACGTCCACTCCCACAAACGCATGGCTCTTCTCGCCGCTGATGCAGGTAGAAAAGGGTGCCGAGTATGAAATCTCCATCACACCTTACCTGATGAGCGAATACTACGACCCCGCCTCCTTCAAGGCCTTCATCGGTAACGCCGCAACCAACGACGCCATGACCACAGAAGTCGGCACACTTACCGGTTCACAGATACTTACCGAGGCAGAGCCGTTCACATTCACTGTCCGCGGCGTTGACGCCGACGAACCCGCCGCTACAGCCGAGGGCGAAGGTGATACTGCCACCGCCTTCTCCGTTCCCGCCGGCAACATCTGCGTGGGCTTCTACGCCAACGAGCTGGGAGAATGCTATGTACGCAACTTCAAGTTCATACAGACGGTCTTCCCGGTTAATCCTCCTTCGGGCATCACGGAGATTGAGGCAGCCGCCGACGGCGACGCCACGTACTACAACCTCCAGGGTATTCGCGTCCTCAACCCGCAGGGCGGCATTTACATCCGCGTAAAAGACGGCCGCTCACAGAAGGTCATCATCCGTAAATAATCACATTTCACATACCCGTTAAAGAGACGGCCCCGGATTCCCGGAGCCGTCTCTTCTATTTCTGTCCGGTATATTTATTACCATAAATTTTGAAAATAACAAATAAAGTATTACCCTTGCCGTCAACGGATCACCTACTAAATATCAGTGGTAACTTCATCCTCAATTTTACACAATACCGAAGCGATATGCACCTTATTAACAATAACATACAAAAACTCTTCTCCTTGTGCAAAAAATACAAAGTCAGAAAACTGTATGCTTTCGGTTCTATACTCACTCCCCGCTTCAATGAGCAGAGTGATATAGATATATTAGTGGACTTCAACGCAGAAATCAACCACAACAATTACGCCGACAACTATTTTGACTTCTACTATGCACTGAAATCTCTGTTCGGAAGGGAGATTGACCTTGTGGACGAATCATCGGTCAAAAATCCTTATTTCAAAGAAGAACTTGAAGAAACCAGATACCTTATATATGGATAGGAAACAGAGAAAATATCTTTCGGACGTTCTTACTGCAATTTTGGAGATATAGTCGTTCATGGAAAGCCGTCCAAAAGAATACGCCACTTTCTGCAATGATTTGCTCTTCAGAAGAGCCCTGGAAAGAAACATTGAGATAACGGGCGAAACTATGAATCAGATTCTCAAAATAAATCCCCATATCTCCATTACCTCAGCAAGAAAGATTGTGGACACCCGTAATTTTGTAATCCACGCATACGATTCCCTGAAACCGGACATTCTTTGGGGAATTGTAATAAACCACATGCCCATTTTGAAAAAAGAAGTTGAGCTCCTACTGAACGAATGACATAGCCTCAAAATGTGCTTGGAAAATATACCGTGTTACGGGAGGACCTTGTCAATACACTCCTCCATCGTAACACGGTTTGATTTATGCCTGTTTTTCGAGCTTCTAATCGGGGTTTTCAGAGTTTTGCTGCGAGCCAGCGGTCTATCAGGATGCGGGCGAGGCTCGGCGGCGTGGCGAGCGGGGGAAGCGCGTCGGGGGTGTAGAAGCCGCCGTCGGTCAGCTCGCCGTCGGCGAATCGGAGTTCTTCGGGATTCTCGGCAGTCGCCGTGAAGCCGAGCATCAACTGGAACGGGAAGGGCCATGACTGGCTGGCTACATAGCGCACGTCGCGCACGCGCAGCGAGGTCTCCTCCATCACCTCGCGACGCACGCACTCTTCGGCCGATTCGCCCGTCTCCACGAAACCGGCCACGAGGCCGAAGAAGGGATGCTTGAAGCTGCGGGCGTGAACGAGCAGTGCACGTCCGTTGCCGTCGGTCACCAGCACTATGATGGCGGTCGCAGGCGAGGGAAAATGTTCTGCCCCGCATTGCGGGCATTTCTTGCTTATATTGGTGGCGCGTTCAAGTGCCGTGCCGCAGCGCGGGCAATAGCGCACGGTGCGTTCCCAGAACAGCAATTCCGAGGCTTTCGCAGCCTTTTCATATTCCTCTTCGGCCAGAAGCCGGTATGAGGCGCGCAATTCCACAGACGTCAAAGCGGCATCGCCGGGCAAATCCTCGCGGCGGCAGGCACACACGGCGTCGCCGAGGTCGAAGAGTGCCGGCCAGCGGCCGTCATACAGCGGCAACTTGTCGCCGTCGGCCAGCCATACCTTCCCCTCCCCTATCACGGCGGCTCGGGAGTAGTTCTTAGCGTCACTCTCCATCGTCGGCAGGAAGTTTGGCGAGCATTCCGGAGGGCGTGAGTCCCGTGACGGGATGACGCCAGCCGTCGGCTATCTCGGCCATCGGTTCGAGGAAGAAGCGGCGCTCCGCCAGGTGCGGATGCGGCACTTTCAGTTCCGGTGTGTCTATCACGCGGTCGTCTACGGCCACAATGTCAATGTCAAGCACACGGTCGGCATATCCGCCGTCGGCGGTCCGGTGCGACTCCGGCGAGAGCCGGTGCTCTATCTCTTGCAGGCGGCGGAGCACTTCGGGCGGCTCGAGGTCGCTCCGGAACATCATCGCCACGTTGAGGAACGGATGCTCCGACTCGTATCCCCAGCTGCGCGAGCGCACGGTGTGTGAAATCTCGAAGTCGCCGAACTCCTGCGCCACGGCGCGCATCCCGCGGCTGAGGTTGAGGCGCGGGTCGCCGAGGTTCGAGCCCATGTTTATAATGTAGATTGCCATATCATCAGGTATTTATGAAAAAGAGAGCGAAGCGGGTTTCCTCCCGTCGCTCCCTTTCTTTATGATGGTGATTAAAGTGTTTTCTTCACGGCCACCTCTTCGAATCCCTCTATGAGGTCGCCCACGCGGATGTCGTTGTAGCCCTGCACGGAGAGACCGCACTCGTAGCCGGAGATTACCTCCTTGACGTCATCCTTGAAGCGTTTGAGGGAACCGAGTTCGCCGGTGTAGATAACGATTCCGTCGCGGATTACGCGCACCTTGTTGGTACGTTTGAGCTTCCCTTCGCGCACCATGGCGCCGGCGATGGTGCCCACCTTGGAAATCTTGTAGGTCTGGAGCACTTCGGCGGTACCGGTGATTTCCTCCTTGATTTCCGGGGAAAGCATACCCTCCATTGCGTCGCGCACCTCCTCGATGGCTTTGTAGATTACGGAATAGAGGCGGATGTCCACGCCTTCCTTCTCGGCCTCTCGGCGTGCGGCACCCGAGGGGCGTACCTGGAAGCCGATAATGATGGCGTCGGAGGCTGCCGCCAGCGTGACGTCGCTCTCGGAGATGGCGCCCACTCCCTTATGCAGCACGTTGACCTGCACTTCCGGGGTGGAGAGCTTGATGAGCGAGTCGGAAAGAGCCTCCACCGAGCCGTCCACGTCTCCCTTGACCACGAGGTTGAGTTCGTGGAAGTCCTTGAGGGCGAGGCGGTGGCTGATGTCCTCGAGTCCCGGGCGCTTCTTGGTGCGGTTGATGAGCTCGCGCTGCAGTTGCTCGCGCTTGCTGGCTATCTCGCGGGCCTCCTGTTCGGTGGCCATTACGTTGAAGGTATCGCCGGCCGTCGGGGCGCCGTTGAGGCCCAGGATGAGCACCGGGGTGGCCGGACCGGCTTCCTTGATGCGCTGGTTGCGCTCGTTGAACATGGCCTTGATTTTGCCGTAGTGCGTTCCTGCCAGGATAACGTCGCCCACGCGCAGGGTGCCGTTCTGCACCAGCACGGTGGCCACATAGCCCCGACCCTTGTCGAGGCTCGACTCTATGACCGAACCTATGGCGGCGCAATCCGGGTTGGCGCGCAGTTCCAGAAGGTCGCTTTCCAGAAGCACCTTCTCCATGAGTTCTTCGACACCGATGCCTTTCTTGGCCGAGATGTCCTGGCTCTGGTATTTGCCGCCCCAGTCTTCCACCAGATAGTTCATGGCGGCGAGTTCCTCCTTTATCTTGTCGGGGTTGGCAGTGGGTTTGTCTATCTTGTTGATGGCGAAGACGATGGGGACGCCTGCGGCGGCGGCATGGTTGATGGCCTCCACGGTCTGGGGCATGACGCTGTCGTCGGCCGCCACTATGATGATGGCGAGGTCGGTCACCTTGGCACCGCGCGCACGCATGGCGGTGAAGGCCTCGTGGCCCGGGGTGTCGAGGAAGGTGATGTGGCGCCCGTTGTTGAGCGTCACATTGTAGGCGCCGATATGTTGCGTGATGCCGCCTGCCTCGCCGGCTATGACGTTGGCCTTGCGTATATAGTCGAGCAGCGAGGTCTTGCCGTGGTCCACGTGGCCCATGACGGTGACGATGGGGGGACGCGGCTGCAGGTCTTCTTCGGAATCCTCTTCCACGGTGATGGCCTCGGATACCTCGGCACTGACATACTCCGTGGAGAATCCGAACTCTTCGGCCACCAGGTTGATGGTCTCGGCGTCGAGGCGCTGGTTTATGGATACCATCACGCCGAGGTTCATACATGTGCCTATGACCTTGTTTATGGGCACCTCCATGAGGTTGGCCAGGTCGTTGGCGGTCACGAACTCGGTGATTTTAATTATCTTGCTTTCCTCGGCCTCGCGGGCCTGTGCCTGGAGTTCGCGGTTGTGCATCTCCTCGCGTTTCTCCTTACGCCACTTGACGCTCTTCTTGGTGGTCTTGTTGGTAAGGCGGGCCAGGGTTTCCTTCATCTGCTTCTGCACATCCTCGGCGCTGACTTCGGCGCGGGGCTGCTGGCGGTTCTTGTTGCGGTCCTTGCCGCGCTGGCGGTCGCGGTCGCCGCCTCGGCCCTGACGGTCACCGCCCTGCTGGCCCTGGCCTTTGCCCGGGCGGCGGTTGTCTTTCTTCTCTCCGGCGCTCTCCTTGGCAGCTATCTGCCCGGCCTTTTCAACGTCCACCTTCTCCTTGCCTATACGCTTGCGCTTCTTGCGGTCGGCGTTCTGCGAGGCATCGCCGCCGGCGCCGTTGCGCTGCTTGTCACGGCGGCGGTCGCTGCCCTTCTTCTTGGGACGCGTGGCCTGGTTTATCTCGTCGAGGTTCACCTTGCCGAGCACTTTGAGCTGCGGGGCGGGCGTGACGGGGTTAAGGCGGAATACCTTCGACTCCGGCTCCGCGGCCTCTACGGCCGGCTTTGCGGGAGCTGCCGCTTCCGGCTTGGGCTCCGGTTTAGCTTCGGGTTTGGGCTGCGGTTCTGGTTCCGGCTTCGGTTTAGGAGCGGGATTCGCCTCGGCCTTCGGTTCCGGTTTGGGCTGTGGTTGAGGCTGTGGGGCGGGTTTGGCTTCGACCTTGGGTTCCGGCTTGGGCTCGGTCTTCGGTTCCGGTTTCACATCCGCGGGCTTGGGCGCCGGTTCGGCGGGTTTCGGAGCCGGCTGCCCGGTCCTCTCCTCCTTGGGCGCGGCCTTCGGTGCCGGTTCGGCTTTGGCCGGTTTCTCTCCCTTTCCAGCGCCGTCGAGGTCTATCTTGCCCAATATCTTGAGGCCCTGCTTGGGTACTGTTGTCTTGATTTCGGCATTTCGCGGCTCGCCTTTCGCCGACTTGCGCTCGCTCTTGCGGGCCTGCGACATCTTGTCGGACTTGTCCTTGGAGTCCTTGTCGTTGCTGTATTCCTTTTTCAGCAACTCTACCGCCGCGTCGTCGATACGCACATTCGGGTTGTTGTCAACCTCGATGTTGTGCTTGCGCAGAAATTCTACCGCCGTCGAGACACCGACGTTCAGATCCCTTGCTACTTTACTGATTTTTGTTGGCATATATCGTGTTGGGAGTTACTAATTCAATTGCTGCCGTGCGGCTGAATGTATCGCAGCCGGCGGGAGCGGTTAATTATAGGAGCGGGCGGTCCCTGCGGCGGGAGCTGCCGCCCGGGGCGTCAGTCCTCGAACTCGGCGCGGAGCACCGAGAGCAGGTTCTGGAGAGTCTCCTCCTCCAGGTCGGCCTGTTCCAGCACTTCGGGCGAGGCGTTGAGCACGGCTTTCGCCGTCCCGAGGCCGAGGTCCTTCAGGGTGTCTATCACCCATTCGTCTATCTCGTCGCGGAACTCGTCGAGGTAGATGTCTTCCTCGCCCTCCTCGATGTCGCGGTAAACGTCTATGCTGTAGCCGGTAAGCTGTGTAGCCAGATAGATGTTATATCCGCCCTTGCCGATTGCCAGCGACACCTCGTCGGGGTGCAGGAACACTTCGGCCTTCTTCTCCTCGGCGTTGAGGCGTATCGAGGAAATCTTGGCGGGGCTGAGGGCGCGCTGTATGAAGAGTTGCGGATTGGAGGTATAGTTGATGACGTCGATGTTCTCGTTGCGCAGTTCGCGCACGATGCCGTGGATGCGGCTGCCCTTGACGCCCACGCAGGCGCCTACCGGGTCGATGCGGTCGTCATAGCTTTCCACGGCTATCTTGGCGCACTGGCCGGGTTTGCGGGCCACCTTCTTGATGGTGATGAGGCCGTCGTGGATTTCCGGCACCTCCTGCTCGAAGAGTCGGCGCAGGAAACGCTCGTCGGTGCGCGACACTATTATCTTGGGGTTGTTGTTGGGGTTCTCCACGCGTGCCACCACGGCACGCACCACGTCGCCCTTGCGGAAGAAGTCGCCGGGTATCTGCTCCTCCTTGGGCATGATGAGCTCGTTCTGGTCCTCGTCGAGAAGCAGTATTTCCCGTTTCCAGATCTGATGCACCTCGCCGGAGACTATCTCACCTTCGAGGGCCTTGAACTTGGCCGTGAGGGCTTCCTTCTGGAGGTCGAGGATTTTCGACTGCAAGGTCTGGCGCAGGTTCAGGATGGCGCGGCGGCCGAATTTCTCGAAGAAAATCTGCTTGGCCACCTCTTCGCCCAACTCGCACTCGGGGTCTATCTCGCGTGCAGCCGTGAGCCCTATCTCCATATCCTTGTTCTCTACCTCGCCGTCGGGCACAACCCGCAGATTCTGGTAAATCTCGCAGTCTCCCTTGTCGGGGTTCATGATTACGTCGAAGTTCTCGTCGGTGCCGAACATCTTGGCCAGTACGTTGCGGAACGACTCTTCCAGGACGCTGATCATCATCGTCTTGTCTATGTTCTTGAGCTCCTTGAACTCGGCGAACTGGTCGACCATATTCACGGTCTCTGCTTTTCTTGCCATATCTTTATAAGAGATATTTAGTATATTTTACTTCAGAATACGGGAACGTGTAGGTGACGTCCTCCATCTTGGGGCGTTTCTCCCCCTCTTTCCTCACCTTTTCAGCCACGGTTACGGTGAAACTGTCCTCTCCGGCGCTCTCGAGTGTGCCGCGGTATTTCTTACCGTCGGCGGCGAGGACCTCCACCGGGTCCCCCAGGTGAATCTCGTACTGCCGGCGCACGGTGAACGGTGCCGTAAGCCCGGCCGATCCTACCGTCAGTTCATAGTCATCCTTGTCACGGTCGAACTCGGCCTCGAACTTATGGGTAAGTTCCACACAATCGTCGATGGTGACGCCGCGGGCCGACTCTATGGTGACGTCGATGACATTGTCCGGCGTCACGGTGACGCCCACCGGGAAGAGGTCGGTGCCCGCCAGGGTTTTCTCTACAAATTCCTCGATATCTTTTTTATCAATCACAATCGTTGTTTTTTACACATACAAAAAGGGCGCTGCGACCACCTGTCCCCCTTTTGGGGAGGCGACCGCCGCATCCATTGCCGGCTGACGCAAGAAGCCGTACCACAAGATGCTAATCTCTCATTAATCTCATCTGCAATTCATTGAAAATCAGATGTGGTTTTGGAGATTGAGGCTTTTGACACGCTTTCTTGGTGTCAGCAATCTTCGGACCCGCAGAAACACTCCCGCCGGGCCGCGAGAGACGGCACTGCCGCAGGGCAGCACCGGAACACTTTTGCAAAGATAGTCATTTTCCGCCCGAAATCACCCTCCCCCCGCCCAAACCGCCCCATTTTTAATCATATTTAACAGTATTTAACCAAATTCACCTCTTCCAAACACGCTTTTTCTCAAGTTTCCGGTTCCGGGACCATTTGCCGGTTGCTGGATTTTTGATTAGATTTGCGGGACTAATTGCTTTGATTATGAAAAGGTTGATTTTTCTTCTGGCCATTGCCGTTTTCGCTTTGGCGGCCAACGCGCAGAGTGCGGACCAGCGACTCGGCGCGGCCATGAACTCGCAGGATTATTTCGGGTTGTATGACACTTATAATTCTGCCGACAAGGATTCCGTGAGCCCATTTTTAGAGGTATTCTCCCGCTGCCTGATAGGAAACCGCTTCAACCGCCCGGACATTTCCATCCCGGCTTTCGACGAACTGCTGAAAACGCAGTCGCAGTTTCTCGACATGAATTTGCTGCTGTCAAGCGCCATGATGTATTCCATGGACCTCAGCCGCACGGGGAGGAACGCGGAGGCCGCGGAGCTGTTGTCATCGGTCTTGCAGGCTGCCTGTCAATCAGTTGACTCCGTAAGCCTTAAGCCATACGCCAATATGGCGGCGCAATACAAGGCTTTGGCTGCCTATACCCCTTACCGCATTGCCTTCGGCGGTGAAAAGGGCATAATTCCCTTTGAAATAATACCGGCTGGCAAGGCCGGGAGCGGGCAGTGCCTGATGCGGCTCGCCGATGCCGGAATCAACGGCAAACAGGCTAAGGTTACATTCGACACCGGTGCCGGGGTAAACGTCATCACCGACTCGCTGGCCCGTGCTTTCGGCCTGACCTTCCTGGACGCCGACGTCGCGGCGACAGGCGTCGACACTTCCGCAGGACGCTACGCCATAGCCCGAGAACTGACGTTGGGAAACATCACGGTCAGCGATGTGCCGTTCTATGTGATTGACATCCGCAGCCACCACGAGGAGGCCGACAAGTATATCTCTGCTTTGGAACTCATTGTGGGAAGCGAACTTATGCTCCGGCTCAAGGATGTCACGCTCGACTTCGGGGCAAAGGAAATCCGGGTGCCGCGCGAGCCTGCCGCCCCTACGGGCGTACGTCCCAATATGTGTTTCTCCTCCGGCATGAATTTATTGGCGACTGCCGAAGTTGACCGCCAGCCGCTACTGATAAAACTCGACACCGGCGACGCCTCTTACGGCCGGCTCAACAACGTGTTTTTCGAGCGTAACAAGGAATATCTGACGCAAAACTGCAAGAGCGACACCGTGCGGCAAGGGGGCGTCGGGGCGTGTGGAGCGTCCTGTGCTACAAACTGCCTGACGCGACGCTCACACTTGGGGGCAACAACGTCATCCTCCCCGAAATCGACGTCCAGACCCGGCAACACGAAGGGGGTTACATGGATGACAACAACCTGGGCCTGCGTTCCATGATGCTCTACCGCCGGGTGCGCTTCAACCTCACCGACATGCTACTCACCACAGAACCCTAACCGCCACGCCGCACAAATGCGGAAAGAGCTGAGAAAAGCAGCAACAGAAATTTACAGACGACACACTATATATAGTTGGCGCAGTACGTAAATGAGCCTACTATAATAGCTGGATTCATTGCATTTTCTGCATTATCCGCATAATAACGTGCTTATACTTACCGTGCTTCATGCAATTTGAAATTTTTAAATAATCTCAGATAATTTTCTTTAAAAGTTCTTACTTTTTAATCAGAATCTCATCGTTTTAATGTACATTTGTATTATTTAAGTCTATTTAACGTTTCGAGGGGGTAATACGCTTTTTTTGATGTACTTTTGTGCTGTGAACAATTACCTATTTTTCAACTCCATAGACTGAATCTTTCAAGCTATAATTATAACCAAAGTACACCAAAGATTATGCGAAAAACTCTATCTTTGATGGCTCTGTTAGGAACGGGAATAGCGACATGCTTATTCGCGGCATCCCCTGTGTTCGGCGACGAACCGGGAGCAGGGCCGGCGAGAAACCACAATCCGCTGATGTCCATCATCCCGACATGGTTTTCAGCACCGATGTCCGGAAGGGTAGCGCTGCAGGGGACAAGCGGCAGCGGATACCTAAGAAAACCGCAAAATCAGCGTCCGAAGGCCTCGGGCTGCGCGGCTCCGCGATGTTCATGTCTTCATGGGGCGACAACGAGAATCACTACGGCATCTACAATATCCCTTACACGCAGGGGATGCAGTTCAGCCCGGTTTTCACCTCCACGGCTGCCATAGGTTGCGGATATGACAACGGCGACGGCCTTTTCTACGGGTTTGCACGCGTGATAGAAGGGGGTGAGTATGTCTACAGAATCTTCCACTATGACATGGAAACCGGCGAAATCGTCGCCTCCCTTCCGGTGGAACAGGACATGCAGGCCTCCGACATAGCGGTAGACCCTACCACTGGGAAAGCATACGGCTGCTGCCCCGGGGAGAACGACTCCTTTATCTGGGCACAGCTCGACTACGCAACCGGACAACGCACCGACATAGCGCAGTTGAGCATGATGCTCTCGGGCATCGGCGCCGACAAGAACGGCAATTTCTACGCCGTAGGGAAAACAGGTAAATTTTACAGCCTCGACAAGACCAACGGGCGCCTGACCCCCATCGGAGACACCAAGCTTAACCTCCAGTATCTCACCGGGGGCTGCTTCAATGACCGCGACAACACGTTCCTGATGTGTTATTGCACCGACGCGTCGGCAGGCATCGCGGAAATCGACATAACAACCGGCAACGCCGTCATCCTGAGGGAACTCGACCCCAAGGATGACATCACCTGCCTCTATATACCGCTTCCGGCGGCCGCCGACAAGGCTCCCGCCAAACCGGCGCTTTCCGTGACGTAGGCGGGCGGTTCCCTGGACGTGAGCATCTCGCTGACGATGCCCTCGACCCTTTACGACGGCACTTCGGCCGCCGGCACCACGATGGGCTACTCCATTTACGCCGATGACGTGCTCATCAAGGAGGGCACCGCCACGGCCGGACAAAAGGTGACCGAGACGGCGGCAATGGCGCAGAACGGCATACACCGTTTCAAAGCCGAATGCAGCAACGCCGCAGGCAGGTCGCCCGTGGCCAAGTACTCTTATTATGCAGGCTACGGTGTGCCCTCTTCCCCGAAGAACGTGAAGCTCCTTTGGAACGACGGCACCGGCACCCTCACATGGGAGCCTGTAACCACCTGCGCGGACGAGGGATACATCAACTCGCAGGAGGTGACCTATACCGTCTACGACAGCAAGGACAACGTTGTGGCCGAGAACATCGCCGCCGACAGCTACTCCGTTTCGCTGCCGCTGAAGAGCACCTACTACACCGCTTATTACAAAGTTGCGGCGGTCAACCACGGGGTATCCTCCGCCGTCGTAAAGTCATACCCCTGCGGTATCGGCTCGTATGAAGCTCCCTACGCCATGAACTTCAATTCGCTGAGGGAGTTCAATTACAACACCGTCTATGACGCCAACCAAGACCCGGAGAACGGTTCCACATGGCAGTATGATTCCCAGTACAAGCGTGCCATGATACGCTATCATGCCGCCGGACAAGCCGACGACTGGCTGTTCTCGCCCAACATACGCCTGGAAAGCGGATATGCCTACGTACTCAACGCCACTGTCTTCGAACAGTCGATGCGCTACGCGGAACGTATCGCCATTTATTACGGCAAGAACGCCACCGCCGACGCAATGACGACCGAACTCCTGCCCCCTACCGACATTTACGATAACGAAGACACCGCGCAGCACTTCCGCCTGATAATGAAGCCGGGTGAAACGGGAACCTACAACATCGGTTTCCACGCCATCTCGGACGCGAACCAGGACCGCCTTTACATCGGCTCCTACGACATCGAGGAGAAAATACTGCTTGCAGCCCCGGACGCGGTGACCGAAGCCGAAGTGACGCCCGACGAACTGGGATATGCCAAAGCGGCAGTTTCATGCCGTCTCCCCGAAAAGACGCTTGAGGGCGCGAATATTTCAGGGAAAGTCACACTTGACATCTTCCGAGGGGAAACCAAAATCAAAACCGTCCAGAGAAACCCGGGCGAAGCCGTATCCTTCCAAGACACAACCGAAGGTTCCGGCGTGTACCGCTACACCTTCGTGCCTACCGATGCCTCCGGCCGCCAAGGACTCAAGAGCTATGTAGACGTCTTCATAGGTGCATATCCTCCCCAGCCCGTCACCGGCCGCGTGGGCTACAACGATGGGAATCTCGTAAGACTGAACTGGGAACCCGTGACCGCCGACATCTTGGGCCACACACTCCCGGAGGGAAGCATGACCTACAACATCTACACAATAGTCAACGGCAAAGAAACCGGTGAAAAACTGAACAGCGAGCCTATCGCCGACAACCATTTCGAGTTCGGGATAGATGCTCCCGCGGCGCAGACCACCATACCGTATGCCATCCTGCCGGTGAACCGCGACGTGTACGGCGAGTCCACCGCCTTCGCAGTGGCAGTGGGACCCGCCTATCCGATGCCCCTGGCGTACGACGACGCCGCCGACGGCACCGCTTACAACCTCACGACCTCCGGCTCGGCACGCTTCCCCATCGGAAACAATAAGAACGCCGTGAAGCCGTACTCCGGAAACGAGTATTTCGTCATCAGTTTCAACGGCATACAGGCCGGTGCCTCATACATGACCGGCAAAGTGGCCATAAGCGGAGAGAACCCCGCGCTCTCGTTCATGGCTTTCAGAAACACCACCGCCGACGTCAACGAGATTTCAGTCTATGTCTCGTGCGAGGGTGTCGAGAAAGAGGTGGCAAGGTTCTACAACACCGACCTGAAACCCGGCGAATGGAACAACCTGAAAGTCTCCCTGTCCGAATACAGCGGCAAAAACATCCAGGTGCGCCTGGAAGGTTATTGCCTGTCACGCACCGTCATGTACTCATACTTCGACGACATAAAATTCATCAACGACGCCGGCTATGACGTGAAGGCGAAAAGCATTTCCGCCCCTGAACTGGCGGACAACGGGCAGCCCTTCTATGTAGATGTGACGCTGCACAACGATGCCGCCAAGAATACCGGCAAGTTCAACGTGATTCTGTACCGCGACGGCGAAAAAGCCGCCGAAACCGAAGTGGCCGACCTTACGCCTTACACTTCCAAGGCAGTAAGATTCCGCCAGACCATGACCCCGGCGCAAGGCGACGAAGCCGTCTTCACCGCCGAGGCAGTGCTGGACAACGATGAGAACAAGGGAAACAACCGTACCGGTTCCGTTACCGTACACCGCCGGACCTCCCTCCTCCCCACCGTTTCCGGGTTTACCGGCGAACGCAAGGGGAACGAAGACAACCTCAAATGGAACGCTAACAATCCCGACGATTACGAAACGTCTGAAATAACCGAAGACTTCGAATCCGGCGAACCCTTCGGCCGCAATTTCAACGGCTGGACATTCGTGGATATGGACGGAATGCCCGTCGGCGGTTTCGGAAACTATAGCATACCCGGAATCGAAATAGGCACCACCACCGCCTCGTTCTTTGTATTCGACACCGCCGCAGGCACTTATTCCGACTCTTTCAAGGCACACAGCGGCACCAAGTATCTCGCCTCGCTTTACCGCCACGACTTCGGGGAGGTAAACGACTGGCTCATCTCTCCCGAACTCCCCGGCAGCGAACAGGAAATCTCCTTCTGGGCAAAATCCTATGCCCCCTCCACTCCCGAAAAAATCCAGCTCTGGTACAGCACTAAGTCCAATGACATAGAAGACTTCGTCAGAGACCTGGAGTTCGGGACGGTGGAACTCAGATCCTACGACTGGCAGAAGTCACCGCCACCCTCCCCGAAGGCACCCGCTACTTCGCCATACGTTCCATGGCCGAAGACTCCTTCATGCTGATGATCGACGACATCACCTGTACCCGCGTACCGATGGCAACCGGCGAACTGTTCGGATACAATATCTATTGCAACAACGAGAAAATCAATCCGGCCACCGTCACCGCCAACGCCTTCACGACGCCTCACAACGGCCTTGGCCTGACTTACTGCGTTTCGGCACTGTTCGAAAACGGAGAATCGGAGCTTTCCGCACCGGTGATGCTCAGCAGCTCAGGCTTATTCGGCAACCTCGCCGACGGCGCTAAGGTATCGGTTCTCGGACGCATCATACAGGTGCAGGGAGCCGGTGATAAAGCCGTGGCCGTCAGCACGGTCGACGGCATGACGGTTTACCGTGGCACCGGCGATGCCGCTATCCCCGTTTCACCTGCGGTCTACATAGTAACCGTAGGCGGCAACGCCGTGAAAGTCGCCGTCCAATAACAGCACTGACAAGAACAATCACGGCCGGAGGGAGGGCCGGAAACAGACTGCCCACCCTCCGGCTTCAATCAACCGACACTATAATTACCAACTAAACCAAACACTGAAAAAATGAAAAGATTTTTACTTCTCGCCACGCTCTTCGCAGGAGCA
>DKVK01000018.1:0-19723 GCA_002491165.1 Porphyromonadaceae bacterium UBA7180 | reverse complement strand
AGCATCGGCACAGGAGGCCGTAACATCCGAAACCAACTTCAATGTCCCTGAAATGGCCGCCGGACTCACCTGGGAAGAAGGCCAGACTACCTATTACATCGATGGTGAAACGTTCACTGAAAACGGAGTTACCCTTGTGGCCGAACAGATAGAAGGCGCCGACCCCATGAACACGCGTCCCAACATTTATAAGGTCTCTACCGGCTACCGCGTGCGCATTTATCCGCAATCCACCCTTACCATCACGGTTCCCGAGGGCTGCAACATCGAGTCGGTAGGCCTGTACAGCGACCTCTCTCTCTCCGGTTCCGGTTACACCAGCAAGGCTACTGTAGAAGGATATGAAGGCGCGGCTGCCACAGAATGGCCCGACGGACTATCGTTCTCAAGCGGATACGTATGGACGCCGAATGGGGATACCAACGAATTCCTGCTGGAAAACAACGCCGAATCGGGAATAGTGGCTTTCACCTATGTCAAAGTCGTATACAGCACCACTCAGACAGGTATAGACAGCATCAACCCCGACCTTGACGCACCGGTGGAATACTTCAACCTCAACGGCGTGCGCGTATCCGAACCCGCCGACGGCATCTTCATCCGCCGTCAGGGCTCCAAAGTCTCCAAAGTAGTCGTAAAATAAAACCGGCACCCGCGCCCTGACGCAAAAACAGCGCGGGACATAATGTATAGAAAGTCCGTGATCCGACCGCTTCGGCCGGGTTACGGACTTCTGTTTTTCCACTCCGGATAGCATTTTATCGGACAAACTGCAATTTTATGGCTATTTTATTTTGAGGAACGAGAATTATTGTTTAAATTTGCGGTCGGATGTTTTTTCCACCCTGTTTTATCCTTACTTATTTAACCAATAATACTCAAGTATGCATCTTTTTACTTCCATTGCGGCTTCCGCGGTGCTCATCGTCGGCACAGTCCTGTCGGCCGGGGCACAGTCGCGCGGCATTTTCCCGCCCGGCAAGCCGCTGACGCAACCTCCCGTGCGCATCAACGCACCGAAGGCACCGGGCTCGCCCCGTGTGACTTCGGACGTCTTCACCTTGGGGTCCAACCACCGTAATTCACTCCGCGACGCCGACGACACCGGCTCCGCCCCGCGCGCCAACGCCCCGGTGAAAGTGCTGGGCGACGGCACCGTTATCTACGGCTCGCTGGTCTACACCTCCGAATGGGCCGGCACCACCGGGCAGTTCGGCATCTACTCCTTCACCGCCGGCAATTATGCCGCGCCAACGCTCTTCGCCGCGCAGCAGTATGATGCCAACGGCGGCGGTTGCCTGGCCGGAGACGTCTACCATTACAACCATTACATCTACACCGACGAGATGGGTTACACCTTCGTGACCTTCTGCAGCTATAACATCAAGACGGGGGAGTTCAGCCGCATCATCAACTCCTTCATCAACGACGGCTTCGACCAGCGGCAGGTGACCCACGACATGGCCTACGACCCGGTCAGCGGCCGCATCTTCGCCGTTTCCTACACCAAGAAAGAATTGGTGGAAGGGGCGCTGGAGAAATTCGTTCCGGCCATTTCGGAAATAGACCCGATAAGCGGCCTGGTATCCCCCATCGCCGAGACGCCGCAACTTGCCGCAATTGCCTGCTCCCTTTCGGGCGAACTCTACGGCATCTCGATGGGTTCGGAATCCACCCTCTACCGCATCAACAAGAGCAACGGCGAGTGCACAGCCATCGGCCGCACGGGGCTGAACCCGGCCTTCGTGCAGTCGGCCACCTTCGACCCGGTGACCAACAAGCTCTACTGGGCTGCGTGCCAGGCGAACTTCACCACGGGCCTCTATGAGGTGAACCTCTCCACGGGCCATGCCGAGAAGATTACTGACTTCGACAACATGGAGGAATATGCCGGCCTTTACATACCGAAGCCCGACGTTGCCGCCAAAGCCCCGGCGGCAGTATCGGCCATCACCCCGTCGTTCAGCGGCGGCGCGCTCAGCGGCAGCGTCACCGTAACGGCACCGACCCTCGCCTACGACGGCTCGCAGCTCAGCGGCAACATTACGCTCCACCTGCTGGTGGACGGCGCCGAAGTGGCCTCGAAGCAAGTGCAGCCCGGACAGCAAATCTCACACGACCTGACCCTTACGGAAGGCATCCACGGCTTCGTGGCATACGCCGGGAACACGTCCGGCGCCGGCCCGCGCACCGGCAACAGCAAATATGTGGGCATCGACGCGCCGGAAGCACCGCTCAATGTTGCCCTCGTCCACAATGCCGACGGCACGGCCACCATCTCGTGGCAAGCCCCGCAGAAGGGGCGCAACGACGGCTACATCGTCCCCTCGCAGGTGCGCTACAACGTAACCCGTATGCCCGACGCCGTCCGCGTGGCCTCCGGCATCGCCACAACCACCTTCACCGACCCGCTGGACGTGGACGCCGGCTCATATTATTATGAAGTCACCGGCGTGATGGACGGCCGCGAAGGCCCCGCCGCAGTCACCGGGACAATGCCCCTGGGCCGCGGCTCCTCGCTCCCCTGCAGGTTCAGCTTCGACACCAAGGAGCAGTTCGACCTCTGCACCGTAATAGACGCCAACCAGGACGCCGACACGCAGTACCACTGGGGCTACTGGATGTATTCGCCGGAGTTCCCCGCCGTAGCCGGCAAGGAAGACGGCACCGGCTCGTCGCCCTGCGCAGTATACGGCTACAGCCCGGAGAACGCTGCCGACGACTGGATCATCTCCCCCTCCTTCACCGTGGAACAGGGTAAGAAATACCGCGTTACCTACACCCTGTGGACACGCGGCGACAAGGAGAAACTGGAAGTTACCGCCGGCCCGCACAACACAGTGGCCGCACAGTCCGTTATCCACCCCGCCACCGAATACAACCACAAGGATAAACAGCAGTTCAGCCACGAGTTCACCGCCTCGGCTTCTGGCAACTACTATGTGGGCTTCCACGTAGTCTCGGGCAAGAAACGCTACTATCTCTTCATCGACGACATCACCGTCGACGCCGTGGCCGATGCCTCGGCACCGGCACCCGTCACTGACCTTACCGCCACTGCGGGCGAGCGAGGCGCGCTGACAGCAACGGTTTCCTTCACCGCCCCGACCAAGACGAAGGGCGGTGCCACGCTCGGCTCCATCTCGCACATCGACATCTTCCGCGGCAACGCGCAGACGCCGCTCCACTCCTTCTCCGCTCCCGCCAAGGGCACCAAGCTGACATGGACCGACAACAACCCGCGCGGCGGCTGGAACGACTACCGCGTGGTGGCCTACAATAACGGCGACAATGCCGGCGAGAAGGCCGAAACCCGCGTATTCGTGGGCGTTGACACCCCGCTGCCCGTCACCGGCCTGACGCTCAGCGACGCCTCCGGCAAGCCCGTAATCTCGTGGCAGGCTCCCACCGAGGGCGAGAACGGCGGCTACATTGACCCCGCCGCGCTCACCTACCAGATAGTGCGCAACGACGGCGTCACAATGACCCGCAACGCCACCGGCACCTCCTTCACCGACGAGACACTCGACCCCGCCGAGAAGCAATACTTCATCTACTATGCCGTGACGCCGATGAGCACCACCGGCCAGGGAGAATATGCCGTCACCGACCACCTCGTTTACGGCGACCCGTATCAGCCCGACTTCTTCGAGTCCTTCTCCGACGCCGCGGTGCAGAACGACCCGTGGACGCTCCACCGCGTCAAGGGCAACAACCAACTGTGGACCCTCATGAGCGCCAGCAGCGACCCGCAATGCGACCCGGCCGACGGCGACGGCGGACTCGCCGTATTCCAGTCCACTTACGGCAACCGCGACTCGCAGTGCCGCATGATTTCGCCCAAACTGGACCTCTCGGCCTACGACGTGCCGGAGTTCTCCTTCTGCATCTACCACAGCCTCAGCGTGAACAATGTCTATGACGACGACCCCTTCATGGACAACCTGACGGTAGAGCTTCTCGGCCCCGACGGCGAGTTCCGCGCCTTCACGTCGCCCATCTACATCGACGACAAGGAGCGCGGCAGCGGCTGGTACCAGTACACCTACGACCTCTCCGATTTCAAGGACTTGGGCTGGGGACGTATCTCCTTCCTGGGCAACGGATACTCCGGCCAGGACATAGCCATCGACCGTGTGCAGATGCAGTCGAAAGCGCTCTATGACCTCGGCGTCTACACCTTCGCCGGCCCGGCGGAAGTAGCCGCCGGCAAGAAGGCCGTCTACAAGGGAGTCATCGCCAACTACGGCGTGGAGAAAGCAACCCGGTTCTCCGCCGTGCTCCTGCGCGACGGTGTGGAAGTGGCACGACAGGACAACCCTGCCGTCATAGACAAGAACACCACCGCACCGGTGCGCTTCGAGGTAATTCCGACTGAAGCAGAGATAGGCAAGACTTACGTCTACACCCTGCGCATAGAGTATGCCGACGACAACCACACCGCCAACAACCTCTCCTCGCCCGTCACCACCCGCGTAGTGGCACCCCAGTACCCGGAGGTGCACCGCCTCGACGGTAACGCCGACGAAGAGGGCAACGTGGTGCTCACATGGGGCGACGCCGACGTGCTCCGCATCAACGACTCGTTCGAGAACTACACCGCCTTCACCATCGACGAGATAGGCGACTACACCCTCGTTGACGGCGACGGCGCCAACACCTACGGCTTCGCGCAGATGAGCTTCGACAACAGCGGCGAACCCATGGCGTACATCGTCTTCAACCCCGACATCCTGGGCGTAACGGGCGTGCTTCCGGAGTTCGGCGCACGCACCGGCAGCCAGGTGCTCGCATCCTTCGCCGCCGTGGATTATGCTACCGGCAAGGCCGTGCAGAACAACGACTGGCTGATAACCCCGGCGCTCGTGCCCGGCACCACCCTGTCGTTCTTCGCCAAGACCGCCAACTACGAATGGGGTTACGAGAGCTTCGAGGTGATGTACTCCACCGGCTCGCTTTCCACCACCGCTTTCCGCACGCTCGACGTCGTAAGCGAAGTGCCATCCGACTGGACCAAGTACGAGTTCACGGTTCCCGCCGACGCGAAGTATATGGCCATACACTACAACTCCGAGGACAAGTTCCTCTTCTACGTGGACGACCTCGCCTTCATACAGCACTACGAGGGGAACGCCTTCACGCTGACCGGCTTCCGCGTCTACCGCGACGGCCGGGCCATAGCTGACCTCCCCGCCGACATCCGCACTTATAAGGACAAAGTATCGGCCGGAGAGCAGCACCGCTACACCGTGCGTGCCCTCTACGGCACCGCCGAGTCGGCACCCTCCGACCCGTATTATGCCTACGGCACCGGCATCTCCACGCCGACAGCCGACGGCGTGGCAGTGCGCGTCAACGCCCGCACCGTCACCGTTGACTGCCCCGCCGACGCCTTCGTCACCGTCAGCGACGCCAAAGGCCTGCGCCTGCACGAAAGCCGCGGCTCCGCCTCGCGACGCTTCACGGCTCCCGCCGCCGGCGTTTACATCGTGACCGTCGACAACAAACCCTACAAAGTCATGGTGAAGTAAGAATCGTGGCCTTCCCCGGAAATAAAAAAATCGTTGCCCGGAATCACCCGCGGCAACGATTTTTTTATTATATTTGCGCCATTATGGAAAAGAAACCCGTATATACGCCGGTGCTGTTGCTCACCGGATACCTCGGCAGCGGCAAGACCACGCTGCTCAACCGCATTCTCCAAAACGAAAAAGGGATACGCTTTGCCGTGATTGTCAACGACATAGGCGAGGTGAACATCGACGCGTCGCTCATTCAGAAAGGCGGCGTCGTGGGACAGGAAGGCGACGACCTCGTGGCGCTCCAGAACGGTTGCATCTGCTGCACGCTGCGCACCGACCTTGTACGCCAGATAGCCGGACTCATCGACTCCCGCAAATTCGATTATATCGTCATCGAAGCCTCAGGCATCTGCGAGCCGGAACCCATTGCGCAGACCATCTGCACCATGCAGCAGATGACGGCCGGCTCGCCGCTCGGACTCGGCCCGAGGCTCGACTGCATCGTCACCGTCGTCGACGCCCTGCGCATGAAGTCCGACTTCGCCGCGGGCTCCGACCTGCAGAAAGCCGACATCGGAGACGAGGACATCGAGAACCTCGTGATACAGCAGATGGAGTTCTGCAACATCATACTGCTCAACAAGATATCGGAAGTTTCGGAGGAGGACGCGCGCCAAATACGCGCCGTCATCCGCGCCATACAGCCGAAAGCCGAAATCATAGACTGCGACTACTGCGACGTACCCCTGCAGCGACTGCTCAACACCGGCATATTCGACTTCGAGAAGACCGTCACCTCAGCCACCTGGGTACAAGGAATAGAGGGCGACGTGCCGCACGCAGAAGAACATGAACACCATCATCACGAACATCATCATGAACATGAACATGATGAGCACGGCGAACATGAGCATGGACACCATCACCACCACCATCATCACGACGAAGGGGAAGCCGAAGAATACGGCATCTCCACATTCGTATATTTCCGCCGCCGTCCTTTCGAACTCGACAAGCTCGACGATTTCATAGCGCGCCGCTGGCCCAAGAACGTTATCCGCACCAAAGGGGTGATATACTTCAGCGAGAACCGCAATATGTCGTACCTCTTCGAGCAGGCGGGCGTGCAGAAAAACCTCACGGAAGCCGGCCAATGGTACGCCACGGCACCCGAGGAAGACCGTGAACGCCTCATGGCCATGGACCCGAACTTCGCGCGCGACTGGGACCCCGAATACGGCGACCGCATGATAAAGCTCGTCTTCATAGGCCGCGACATGGACCGCCCGGCCCTGACCGCCGCCCTCGACGCCTGCCTCGCCCCCGCCTGATACCCCCTTATAAAACAATACCAAAAGTCCCGGAAAGCCACACCGCCTTCCGGGACTTTTATATTATAAACTCCGCGTTAGGGCAGAGGGAAGTAGCGCGTGTGGCAGAGGGGGCGGGAGTCGGAGGTCAGGATGGTGACGTCTTTGGTGCCGTCGGGTTCTACGGTGAGACGCGTCCGGAGGGTGTCACGCTCAAGGGGAGCCTCCGTCAGCAGTTCGGCCTGCAGAGCGTCCTCGAGTATGGTTAGACGGAACTTTATGGGATGGTTCAGGTTGTTGCGCAAGCGCAAATCCTTGTATCCGAAAAACACCGTGGCGTCGGTGCCGAGCGGGGCGAAGCGCGTTTCATCGGTGTAGAGGTCCACAGAATGGCCGTAGCGTTCCAAAACGGTGAGGTGGCCGAGAAGCGCCACGTGGTGGAGCAGACCTGAAGCCTGGCACAGGCCGCCGCCCATATCGCGTGTGGGTTTGCCGGCGTGGATGCTGCGCCCTTCGCGGAATCGCTTGCTGTCGTTAGGGTTGCCCACGATGTGCCAGAAGCTGAACACTTCGCCGGGCAGCACGGTGACGGCATTGATGCGACGCGCGGCCTCGCGAAGGTTGGCTTTCTTGTTTTCGAGCGTCGGCGACGGCTTGAAGACATGCCGCTCCGTTATCCTTACCGGCATGGAGTCGGGTTGTCCGGCGCGCGGCCGGGCGAAGGGGACTCGGCGCAACGTGTCGCGCGATCACGCAACCGCTGGCGCAGCAGCGAGCGTGTGGATTGTTTCGGAAACATGAGGTGTGTCAGTCTTTTATGAGTTCGTAGATCAAGTAGGAGCTGTAGGCTTTCAGCGGCGAGGCGCAGAGCGCTTTGTCCACGCCGAGCATCATGGGGCGCAACCGCGCGGGGAGTTTGTGTACCGGAAGCATCATTATGCCGGCACTTCGGCGCAGGGTGAAGAGGCCGCGCGACATTTCCTCGACGTAGCGGCGCGAAAGCGAGGTAGAGCCGTGCCAGTCGCTTCGCTCTTTGTGGAGGAGACGGCGCCGCGGAGCAGACGGTATGTCGAAAATCAGGCGTCCGCCGGGACGCAACAGGCGCGACGCCTCGCGGAGGATGCTCTTTATTACCTGCGGCTCCAGGTGCATCATCAGGTGGAAGGAATAGATGGTGTCCAGCGAGCCGTCCGGCAACGGCATGGCCTCCGCGCGGCTGCAAATCAGCTCCTTGCCGGGATGCTTTTCGCGGGCCACGGCGAGCATTTCGCTGCTGGCGTCGCATCCGGCCGCGGCAAAGTCGAGCAACCTCCCGGTGCCGCACGCCACTTCGAGAACGCGTCCGGAGTCTTTCACTTTCCACCGTGAGAGCACAGCGCGTTCCTCGGCGTCGATAAAGCGCCCGTAGCTATTGCCGAAACGGTCGCGGTCGTAATCTTTGGCCAGATGGTCGTAATATTCCACCACCTTATCTTTGTTTTGTGACATGTAAAAGTGAACGTTATGATCAGTACCCCCTATGACGGTTACTAAAAGATTTTTACCTTATGTCTCGCAAAGTCAACAAAAATCCCGCACCTCCGCAACTTTCCGTCACAAAATTACAACTTTAAAAGCGGAGTTTTTACAGTTCGGGATGGGCGGCGAGGATGGCGGCGATGGTGTCGGAGATCTGGCGGCGGGATTCGAGCTGCTCGCCGCGGTGGCAGATGGCGGCGCGGGTGTAGTACGGAAGGCGCGCCGTGAGGCCCGCGTGGATTTCGGCGGCAAGTTCTTCCTCTTTCTTTTCGGCCATCAGGGGTCGGCGCGCGCGGTTGCGGAGCAGGCGTTCCAGGATGCGGCTTTCGGCCGTTTCGAGATAGATAGTGGTGCCTCGCGAGAGCATATAGTCCATATTGCCGTGGAAGCATGGCGTCCCGCCGCCGCAGGCTATCACCACATCCTGCATCTCCCCTACTTCGCGCAGCATCTCTCGTTCCATGCGGCGGAACTCCCCCTCCCCTTTGGTGGCGAAAATCCGGCGTATCGTGGTGCGGAAGCGTTGCTCTATGTAGAAGTCGAGGTCAATGAACCCGCGGCCCAGGGTCTTGGCCAGGGCGCGACCGAGCGTGGTCTTGCCGCTGGCCATATATCCCATTATGAATATCGGTGGTTTCATGGTTTTCAGAAGTCGGGGAGTTGCTGCAGCCAGTCGCTGTCAGAGGGTTTCTCGGGCGGAAGCGTAACTGCGGGTTTCGGTTTGGGATGGCGCGGCGGAAGCACCTTGGGCAGCGGCGCTTCTTTCTTGGCGGGACGTTGAGCGGCTGGTTTCGGGGCCGGAGCAGTTTCGGGACGCACCGTTTCGGTCATCGGGATGGAGCGCGGCTGGTCGGCGAAGTCAGGTTGACGCAGCGTTTTCAAGGCGTCGCGCGCATCCTGGAGGTGAAGTTTCAGGCGCTTTATGCGGTCTTCATATTTCGCCTTGACAACCTCGAACTCTTCGAGACGTTTGAAGAGTTCGTCGAAACGTGCGTCCTCGTCCTCAACCTCGCACATTTTTTGAGTAAGTTCCTCATTTTCAGCCTCAATAGTGGCAACGCGTGCCTCCAGCACCGTCTTCTCTGATGTCAAAGTCTCCACGACCAGGCGTGCCTCTTCAAGGCGACGGTCGCGCCCCGCCAGCTCGACGGCTGTGCGTTCGCGCTGCTCGCCGAGGCGGCGTTCGGCATCTTCGGCGCGCCGCTCGGCGTCTTCCACCCGGCGTGCGGTCCGCTGCGGATGCAGCAAAACTTCAAATATCGAAATCATCGCTGCGGGACTTTCCGGCTTCCGGTTTCGACACTATGCCGGTGGTTTTGCGACCGTTGATGGCGATGGTCAGCGGCTCCTTGAAGCTGACGATGCGGATATGCTCCGACTCGTAGTCGGCCGGCATGGCGTCGAGGTATTCAGAGTCGAAGAAACCGTTCCCGGCCGAAGAATCGACGGTGAAGTATCCCACGCCGAAAGAGGTGAGGTTCTGAAAGAAATGGGTTCCCTGACTCGGCTCGATGCGGTAACCGGGGATTGCGGTCTCCACTATGAGTCGAGCGCCGGCTATCTGCGCCCATTTCACCGGAATGCCCAACGCCGGGTCGGAACTTCCCCAACGACCCGGCGCCACAAGGATGTAAGGGGTGTCGGTAGCGCTGAGGCGTGCGTTTATCTGTTCCACCTCCTTGGCGAGTTCCGGGTTGAGGCGCGAGTCGAAGTTCTGCGGCTTCACGTAGACAACGGTCTTTACGCCCTCCATCAAGCCGTGGCCCAGTGCGGTGTCGGAGCGCAGCAACAGTTCCGAGTCGGGACGGTCCATTATCTTGTCGTCGAGCATCTCCTTGCGGTCGACGATGGGGCGCATCTGCAGCCAGTAGAGCCTTCCCTTCTCCTCGCCGCGCATAGCGTCGGGGCTTATCATGCCGGCGAACTCTATCTCTACGGGACGGCCCATCTCATACTGTCCGCGCTTGAGCATGAAGTCCACGGCCTCGGCCAGCGGGAAGACGTCGTGGTTCAGGACGTTGGCGAAGGTGACGACCTTGCGTCCCGGGCCGGCGTCGGTGTCGCGCAGGCAACGGTCGTTGACATCGAAAGTGGACACCATGAAGCGCAGCGCGCCGGTCTTGGCGGCGTCGCCCACGGGCACTTTCACTATGTTGAAGGAGTCGTCGGTGGAGAAATTGTCGCCCGAAGTTCGCGGCAGGGCGTAGAGCGAGGTCTGCGTGTCGCGCAGGGCGAGGTCGAGCGTCGAAGTCTGAAGCACATTGCGCGGATGCAACGGCGAGAAACGAAGCGCCATGCCACCGTCGACGATGTATTTCCCGAGTCCTACGGCCACCTCCGCCACGCCGTCCTCGCTCGTCTCGTTGCCCTGCGGGTAATAGTTCAACGAACGTCCCACGCCCGAGAAGGAGGGGTAATAGAGGTCGTGGTGGTACATGCCGACCACTTCCTGGAGGATTACGGCCATCTTCTCCTGGTCTATGACGTTGCGCGTGGCGGTCATGTAAGCCTTCGAGTCGGCGTAGAATACCGAGGCGTAGACACCCTTTATGGCGTCGGTGAGCTGGCGCAGCATGGCCTTGCGGTCGTCGAGGTGCGGTATCATGTAAGTGGCGTATACGCCGGCGAAGGGCTGGTAATGCGAGTCTTCGAGCAGCGAGGAGGAGCGCACCGCCATAGGCGTCTCCATAACGTCGAGCAGAGCCGCGAGGTCGTCGCGCACCGCCTCGGGGAGGCGTGCCCGGAGGAAGGCTTCCAGTATCTCGGCGTCGGGTATGTCGCCGAGTGCCACGGGGTAAAGGTTGTTCGTCTCCATGAACTCGTCGAAGACGTCGGTACATAGCACCACCGTGCGGGGGATGGAAATCTGCACGCCGTGGAAGTTGTCGCAAATCGAGTTGCGCTTTATTATCTGGTCAATGAAGGCGAGGCCGCGCGCCTTTCCGCCGAGCGAGCCTTGCCCTATGCGCGCAAAGTTGCTGTAACGGTCGAAGCGGTCTTTCTGGAAGATGGCCACAACGCCGCGGTTCTTGAGGCGCCGGTATTTCACTATCGACTCGAAGATGGTCTGCCTGACGGCCGGCGCCTGCCGCATGTCGGTGAAGCGGAAGTTGGAGATGGTGTCGCCTATTGCGAAGAGCGCCCGGGCGTAGAGCCACCGCGAAAAGTCGTTCTTCGAGCAGTGGGAATAGAGCGCGTCGGCCGGTATGTTGAACACATTCTTCTGCAAGTCCTTGAGGTTGTGCAGGCGCATCACCTCCTGCCCCGTCACCGGGTCCCGAACCACGAAGTCGCCGAACCCGAAGGCGTAGCTGACGGACTTCACGAGGTCCTGCGGGAAGGTCTGCGCGTTCTTGTAGAGGAAGGTGCTTCCGAAGTCCTCCACCGGGCGGCGGTTGGCGAGCTCGCTGCTCTCGAAGATGATGGGGATATAGGGGTCGCGTTCACGCACGGAACGGGCAAACTCCAGTCCGGCGCCGGCATTCTTCACGCCCCCGAGGGGGAACCGCACGTCGGAGATAATACCAAGCATCTTGTCGCCGTATTTGCCGAAGAGGTATTCCGCCTCCTCATAGTTGCGTGCCAGCACTATCTTGGGGCGGCCGCGCATTCGCAGCATCCGCTCGTGGTCGTTCAGCGCTTCGGTGGAGAAGAGGAGCGACTGTTTCAGCAGGTATTTGTAGAGGTGCGGCAGCATCGAGGAGTAGAAGCGCACGGAGTCTTCTATGAGCATTATCATGCGCACCCCGGTCTCGCCGACGTCCTGCGGGGTGTTCATGCGGTCCTCTATAAGCTTGATGATGGCCAGGATGAGCTCCACGTTGCCGAGCCATGAGAATACGTAGTCCACGCCCGAGAGATCTTCCGACGCCAGACGGCGGCTCACCTCGTGGGAGAACGGAGTAAGCACCACGAAAGGGATTTGCGGGTAAAGGGCGTCGATGCGCTTTGCCTGCTCGAAGGTTTCCGAAACGTCCACCCCGGGCATCGCAATGATGAGATCGAACTGCTGTTCCGACAGTCGCGGGTAGGCCTCCTCGTAGTTGGCCACCTTGGTGAAACGCGGCGGCGAGGAGAGGTTGAGGTTGGCATACTCGAAGTAGATCTGCTCCTCGACGCGGCCGTCCTCCTCCATCATGAAGGCGTCGTAAGGGGTGGCGATGAGCAGAACGTTGAAGATACGCTTCTGCATCAGGTTGCGGAAAGGCGTCTCCTTGATGCGCAGCGACTTGAATGACGAAGCGTTGAAATGATCCATATCGCAAAGTTACGAAAAATATCCCGAACCGCCAAACCTCCCTGAGTTAACTTAGCTAAAACAGATGAGTTAGCCAACCAACGGTGGAGGTTTATTCCTCCGTTGATTCTTCGAAGGCGGCTATGTCACGGGCCAGGTGGCGCTCCGTGGCGCCGGTCATGAAGCGGCGGAAAATGTCACGGTCTTCCGTTTCGTGGGTTTTCACCAACGCCTTGATATATTCCTCTTTATCGTCGGCGAAAATGCGCGAGGGGATAAGGCCGTATTCAAACTGTAACCAGTTCATCAGCAGACGCGCCATGCGCCCGTTGCCGTCAGCCCACGGATGGATGGTTACAAGGTCGGAATGCGCGTCGAAACTCATGTCATAAAGCTCCTGCATAGTCATCTTTCCAGCACTGCGGCGCTGCTCGTTAATCCTGTCGCACAGCTCCGCAAGGCGAGCCGGCACCTTGTTGAAACTCATATACGACCGTCCGCCAACGTCCGCCGTAACGTTGAGCAAGCGCAAGTCGCCGGCAGCCGCCGAGAAGTCGCCAAGCATGGTATGGTACACTGTGCCGGTGTTTTTCACTGTATGTGGAGTGGACCACATGGTGACTGTTCTCAATCCGACAACAGGTGCGGAAGAGAAACGCCCCCTCAACGAAATCGCAAGCAGCCACCTGGCCCGACGCACCTTCATCGGCAATCTCTACAAGAAAGTCAAAGACCCAAACCTCGTCGGCTCACTCAGCGGTCACAAAGAAGGTAGCAAAGCCTTCGCCCGCTACCGCGACATTGATGAGGACATGAAGAAAGAACTGGTTGATCTACTTGATTAAACAGTCGGTGGTTACTGATAATCGAAGAATAATTCGTAATTCTCCACGATATAAAAGTGCAAAAACGGGGATAAAATTAAATGCAAGCGTATAAGGGGATTAGCAAGTTTCTGTTTTTCCGTGATTTGCCTGCAAATGGGGCGATTTTCTCAAAAAGTACACCTTTTGTACCCCGTTTCAAGAATCGCAGGCACATTCCAAGTGTGCTGCCGTTGATAAAGACCTTATCAGAAAGAACCCGTGCCCGGGCTTCGTAATCAAGAACGATAACATGATGCTGCAAAAGGAGATATTGCTTCCCGAAGTCATCACCACCTGTGGGGTGGCAAATGGCAAGAACAAATCCTTGGTTCATGGCGAAATGACGATGGACTATTTGTTCGATAACTGACAAACAGGATCGGCGGGCTGCCAAAATTCCACTGATTATTTCTGTACAATATTTCTATTTAACATTTTTTAACGGAGGGGGATAGGTAGTTTGGAGACATTTTCATAATTTTGCATTGCAAACGCCGCCAGAATCTTGCAACTGACTATATTCCCCCATTGCGGCGAGGGTGAGTACACATCATTTGCGATTCAGCCGGCGTACACCGCCGGAGGAAAGATGTGGGACGGCTGTTCATCCTTAAAAACTCACATAGTTGCGTCCCGTCTTGCAACATTTACTTTCAGACCATTGGAGACAAGGTTTGGCAATAGGCGCCTTGCGCCCAGAAAAGAATGTTTGTAAAATGATTTCAATCTCATTAAAGATAACATTGCGATTTCACCCCAGGCTTCCGGAAGCCCGGGGATTTCGTCATGCATATACCTCAACAATAACAATACAGCGATATGAATAAGATCAGAGTGCGCGGCAAAGCGCAGAACCGTACTGCCCTCGGCATAGTGAACGCCTATGTCATAATGCACCCGGAGGCTACTCTCGCCGACCTCCGTTCGGCGTTTCCAAATAACCTGAACCCCGACAAAGGCGTCAAGGAAAATTTCACCGACATAGAGAAGATATCTGAGGTCCAGCCCGAGAATTTCGACGGCTATTTCTCGAAAGAGGACGAACTCATCGCTCTCGCTCCGCGCCCAGCTCGCCCGCGAAAAATCGTAACGACATGCTGAAAGATGTTGTTGAAGCCGATGTGAGACAATTCATCGAAGGTGACGAAGAACTATTTTTCAACGAGCGTGACTTTCAGATGCACTTGGCTGTATATCTCCGGAGCCTTGGCAAGTATGACGATGTGGACATAGAGTATTATGTGCCGCAAAAGGAGCTTGACAGATACTTGTGGGAGAACGAACTGCGCCTCGACATCGTGGTCAGCAAGAATGGTGAATATGTGCCCATTGAGCTGAAATACAAGACAAAGGCCGTCAGCAGGCCGATGACCCGCTTCGGTGAAAGACTTTCTGAGAAGATCCCCGTGATGAAAAATCAGGGAGCGCAGGACCTCGGACGCTACGATTTTTGGAAGGATGTACGACGCGTTGAAATGGTCCGCAACCGTTTCCATAATGTCAAGGGCGGTCTTGCGGTGTTCATGACCAACGACAGGTTTTATCTCAACGAGACCAAGCCGACATCCAACAATTGCCGCTTCTCCATGAGTGAGGGTCCGCACCCGAAAAGAAAACATTGGCTCGACGCGAATAAATCTACGGCCAAAGGCAGGCCGGACTTCGATGTGGAGAAGGAATATGCCGTCAAATGGAATGCCAAGGAAGTCGGAGGCGTGGAGCTAAACTACTGCATTGTGAAAGTATGAAGGTTCTTGTTACGGGATTCGAGCCGTTTGGCGGCGATGAGATCAATCCTTCCTGGGAAGCGGTGAAAGGATTGCCTGAACGGATAGGGACAGCCGATGTAATCAAGCTGCGACTGCCTGTATCGTTCAGACGTTGTGCCTGTCCGGCAATAGAAGCCATTGGGACGCATAGACCCGATGCGGTTGTATGCGTCGGAGCGGCTGGCAAGCGTTTGGAAGTCACTCCCGAACGCGTGGCCATAAACGTGATGAATGCCAGACAACCGGACAATGACGGCTTCCGTCCTGTAGACTTGCCGATACACGACGACGGTCCGGCGGCATACGTCAGCACTCTGCCTGTCAAAGAGATGGTGGCCTGTATGGAGGGTGCAGGAATCCCGTCAAAACTGAGCAACACGGCCGGAATGTATGTCTGCAATACGCTGATGTACAGGCTGCTCGACTACCTCAGCCGGAATAACAGCGGCACAAGGGCCGGGTTCATCCACGTGCCGAAAACACTTGCCCCCGAGGAACTGACCCGCGGTCTCGTGGCGGCAATTGAAACAATAATAACGAAAGGAACTGAAGATTGAACAACACCATCGACATAGAACGACCCGAGGCCTTTGAGGAGCGGTCGCCTAAAA
The DNA here is from genome assembly GCA_002491165.1 of Porphyromonadaceae bacterium UBA7180. Classification (GTDB taxonomy): domain Bacteria; phylum Bacteroidota; class Bacteroidia; order Bacteroidales; family Muribaculaceae; genus Lepagella. The sequence goes on along the minus strand of DKVK01000018.1, from coordinate 3,890 downwards.
AACGTTACGACATCAAAGACCTCAAACGCGAGCTTGCGCGTGCTCTCGACGACGACCTGCACACACGGCAGTGGCACAACATCGTCGACTGGCTCATCATCGGCATGATCCTGCTATCGACGGCCGAGATTTTCATCTCGACATTCGACGTAAGTCCCGAAGTACGCCGCATCCTGCGGTTCGTGGATATCTTCACCCTGCTATTCTTTACGGTGGAGGTGTCACTGCGGATATGGGTGGCGCCAGTCATCAATTCTAAATGGAGCGGCCTGAAGGGACGGCTGAGATATTGCACATCATTCTATGGCCTTATTGACATTCTCTCCACCTATCCCTTCTACCTGCAATGGCTCGTGCCGCTGCCGGTAATGGCGCTGAAGGCGCTGAGAACGGCCCGCGTGGTGCGTACCATGCGCATCGGCCGTTACACCAAGTCGTTCAACCTGCTGACGGAATCCATTGCCGCCAAACGCCATGAACTGCTTGTGTCCATGCAGTTTTTGGTTGTGATAACATTCATTCTGAGTCTGATGCTCTTCTTTGCCGAGCATGACGCGCAACCGGAGGCATACAGCGACGGCTTCGCGTCGGTGATGTGGGCCTTCGCCCAGTATATCGGCGACCCGGGGGGCTTCGGCGACACACCGCCGGTTACGGTATTCGGACGCGTCATCGCCTGCGCCGTCGGACTGTTGGGCATCGCTATCGTCGCTGTGCCCACCGGCATCCTCGGCGCCGGTTTCACCGAGGCAATCGAGGAGCGCAACAAGCAGAGGGCAATCGAAGAGAACGCCGACAACCTGCGGAACGGCTTCGAACGCAAGCTCGACCGCCCTACAGGTTTTCAAGTCGTGCCGCCGTTCTGGTCGGTCGATGACCTCATGGCCCGGCTCGACATGAAGTCGGATGACCTCAGCGACGCAGTGCGCTGCGGCGAAGGGTTCCGCATGGTGAATCTCGCCGCCACGATACCCACCGATGAGAGCTATGTGCCCGACCGCATAGCCGTGGAGCATTTCCCGATGAACACCTCCTACGGATGCTGTATCGACCGGGGCTCCCGCATCACGATCGTGTCTCCATCCAATATGGTTGACCCCGGGCTGAGCCATTTCTCCTTCTATCTGGCCATGATCGGAGGCTTCAACTACATCTCGCGCGAAGTGGGCCGGCGTGCCCCTTACAAGTCGTTCTATGCTTTCTGCTCCGTTGAGGACGAGGAGGGCCTTAAGGAATACGCCGACGACCTCAGGCGGCTGACCGACAGAGCGGGCGCCTGGACTCTGACGGTGCTCGTTTCAAGCGGCGCTCTCGAACCGGCTTATCCCACAAACATACACCTGAACATCGGCGGCCGCAAGGGCGACGAGCGGCGCGCGGGCGACGGTCTGTTTGTCAAGGACGAAGATACATACATCCGTTTCTACGAGACGCTGTCCGAGGCTGTGGGACGCGGTTTCGACCTGACGGTTGACCATCAGAAATATCACAGCACCGAATCGGCGAAACATTTCCTGCGCAAATTGCCGCTACGCCCCGACAGCAACCATATAGTGATGCGCATAGAATGGAAGCAGCTGCTGTGGTCGCAGAAACGCCTGCTGCTGGCACGTGAGATAGCCCGCGTCGCAAACGAAGCAATCCTCGGGCAGCCGTTGCCCGACCCTCCGGCCGAACTGAAAAAGAAATCCATCGGCTACGATGGCTATGACTTATAACACTGAGAATTATGAAAATACCAGGACTGAGCTTCTCGTGGAAGCGTGCCGTGGGCATCACCGCGGCCAAGCAGAAAATATCGCGCAAGACCGGCATTCCAATGTCGAAAGCGGGACTTGAACGCAAAATCGGAGCCGCCATAATCAAAGGCGTTTTCGGCAAAAAGTAACGGAATAAATCTCAACCATAATGAAAATAAGAAATATTGGGGCATCGGCGTAGTTCCGTGGCAGGGGGCTATCCGAAGATGACCGTCAAACGGTATATAAAGAACGGCAAGTCGGAGACCCCATGCAATAGCGCACGGAAGTGCTTTATCTTTGAATTGAGAGATTCAGCGGGGGCATTGGTCGAGCGATTTATAAAGTAGTTGAGCACTTTGTCTTCCTTGTCCCTGATTGTATCCCTTGCTGATTTCACTTCCCTGAGAGTGGAGTCCGCGACATTCTGATACCATTCATGCAGTCTGGTCCCGGCCTGGTTGCGGTCAATCGTTTTATTTCTGAAGATGGCTCTGAGCGAATCGACCAGATCGTATGCTTCCTTTATTTTGGGATAGAGTTCAAACAGCAGTTTTGCCCGTACCTTCTGGGTTGGCGACCACTTGTCACGGCTTTTGGAAAGAAGTCCGCGACTTCGCGTAAGCAGTTCGATCTTCGTATCGCCGTTGGAAAGTTCTTCCGGCACAAACTTCTTGCTGAGCCTGCAAGGTTTGCGGCCGCGCTTCTTCCCCTTATATGTTTTGGGATGCTTTTTACGATAGGCCTTGCGAGCCTTGACCAGTTGCCCCAACTTCTTTTTGTGCCCGGCTTTTGCCTTGTTCTGTTCCTTTACGGCATTGCGCTTTTCCTTGAGGCGGATTTCCTCCACGGCCTCACCGCACCGTTTGATTATGTGGAAGCAGTCGATGATAATCGTGGCGTTGGGAAAGACCGCACTGACGATGCGCATCATCGAATCGGAAAAGTCCATCGTTACTTCCGTGACCGCAAGCCTCTGTTCCTGCGGCAGTTTCATCAGCTGCGCAATCACATCCGATGCTTTTGTGCCGCGGACCATCGCAACTATCGTGCCCGATTTGCCATGACCGTCCTTGTTGGAGAGTATCGTGAACAGGTCATCGTGCAGCGAGGTCTCATCGATGCTCAGTCGCGCCCCGCAGTTCCTGGGCAACAGTATCCAGTCGGAGGCATGATCTTTCTGTTCCCATTGGCTGAAGCCGCTCAGAACTCCCTTGTAGTTTCGTCTGAAGTTGCCGGCGTCAATCGCCCAACGGTGAGCTACCGAACAGGAGGTCACCGGAGAGGTTGCCATACACCTGTTTTAAAAAAGCCGCAAACTCCTCGGAGTAGCGGGTGCCTTCGTGTACGAGCGGATAAGGGTTGATTATCACATTATGATTCTCTTTGTCAAGCCATCTGCGGCGTCTGACATGAAGCACAAGTTTGCGGTCGCGTATGGGAAAATCCTCAATGGACGTCGGCTCGGTAAATCCATTGGGACGCAGGTCTTGAAACTCTTCGGTTCGATTGTCTTTCTCATCAAGGTAGATATGTACTACCTGAGTATAGAATTCTCCCGGTTTGGGATCAACTATTTCGACGTCCACTCCGGTGACATCGAAAAAATCTAAAATCGAGGGCGGCAGCACCAGCGACGCCAGCATGGAAAGTTGGGCATTGTCAATCATGCCGCAAAGTTAGCCCATATTGTTGAGAAATACTACCGTTTGACGGTCATCTTCGGATAGCCCCCGCCACGGAACTACGCCGCTGCCCCGTTTTTCATCGTCAGCGCCGAGAGTTCCTTCAGCCTTTCCACGGTAACATCGACGTGCGTCCGGGCAAACTCCAGCACTCGCTCGTAGGCGGCTTTCAGGTCCAGGTTCATGTTCAGTTCGACGAGGGTTTTCCCTTTCAGCGCAATGCCGTTGTCGAACATTATCTGGTTTTCAAGCTCTGTGATAGTCGAGCTTTCTATGGCAGTGGATTGAGTGATAATGGAATAGAGATAAAACTTGTCATAGTCCAGCTGCCGGTCTATGCCAAGTGCGCGGTACCTCCCCACCAATTCCTCCAGTTTATTTTCCATTGCCGTAATTTTTTGCAAATATAAGCATTTTCCACCGTCTAAAACAAGTTTTTAACCCATAAGTCGGAAGCCTATCCACG
>DKVK01000060.1:21009-100720 GCA_002491165.1 Porphyromonadaceae bacterium UBA7180 | reverse complement strand
TACAGTAAAATGCACATTTACTTACTTTGCTTATTATAACAGAATGCACAGATATTTACTGTGTTTAGTATAATTATCTTGCTCTAATTGTTACCAACTATTTAATTATGTTAAAAACTAATAAATTAATTGTGTAACTAATTTTTTAGTTTTAACTTTGCGCTGTAACTATTCGCTTACGATTATGAAAGATAGTGATAATGATATTATTTCACGGGAAGAGGAAGCGCGCCAAGGCGCTAATTCGCGGAAGCCGGGTGCTTCCGGCTCGCTTTCACCCGAGGTAGAAGGGGGGGACGGTCACCGTGGCGCAAGGTCGCCGAAGCGTGGTGCCATCAAGGCGCTGTCGCCTAAGGAAGAGGCTATTATGTCGTGCTTCTGGCAGCAGGGGCCTATGTTTGTGCGCGAGGTGGTGGAGATGCTTCCCGAGCCGAAGCCTCACTTCAACACCGTCTCCACTTTCGTGCGCTCACTGGAAGCCAAAGGCTGGCTTTCGCATGAGCAGATCGGCAACTCTTACCGCTATTTCTCCACTTCCGACGGTTCGGAATACCGCGACCGTTCCCTCAAAGGGCTGGTCAACCGTTTCTTCGGCAATTCCTACCTGGGATTTGTCTCGGCTCTCGTTTCGGAGGAGAAGATAACCACCGACGAGCTCCGCGAACTCATTGAGAAAATAGAATCGCAACGCACCGGGGAGGGGTGACCGCCATGTCCGATGTAATAATTTACCTCATCGAGAGCGCGGTGGTGATGACGTTCCTTTACCTCGCGTACAAATGGCTGATGGCAGGCAGCACGTTCCATGCCTTCAACCGCACCGTGTTGCTGCTCGTTTACGCCATGTCGTGGCTGTTGCCGGCGCTCTTGCCGCTGATGGTCAGCGTTGATTCGCCGACGGTCGAAGTCGGCTTTCCTTTAGTAGCGATAGGTGACAACGCTCCGTCAGGCGCTGTTCAGGAGTCAGGTTTCTCCGTCCATTGGCCGTCGGTGGTAAAGTGGCTTTACCTTTGCGGTGCGGCAGTTGCCGCGGCGTTTACGCTGGTCGGCGCGGTGAAGCTTTTCCGGTTGATAGCAGGCGGAGAGAAAGAGCGCTGCGAAGGATATACGCTGGTGATAAATGATAAAGCGCCGTCGCCGCTGAGCTGGGCGCGGTTTGTAGTGGTGCGTCCCGGCGATCGTGACGAGGATTTCGACATGGTGCTGGGCCACGAGCTACGGCACAAGCGGTTGTGGCATTGGATAGACCTGATACCGGCGCAGCTGACCGCCGTATTGCAGTGGTTCAATCCGGCGGCGTGGCTTATGATGCGCGAGCTGAAGTTGGTGCATGAGTTCCAGGTAGATGGCGCCGTGGACGCTTCGCGCCGCGTGGAATATCAGATGATGTTATTAAAAAAGACCGTCGGCAGCAGTTTCCCGACCATTGCCGACAGTCTGAATCACAGTCAAATAAAAACACGTATAACTATGATGATGACAAAAAAATCAAAAGGAATCCGCCGCATGACGGCGATGATGCTTCCGGCTGCCGGAGCATTGGCACTCTTGGTGCTCTCACAACCCGTGGTTGCCGACTCACTCGGAAGCCTGAGCCCGGCCGACCAACCGGCCATGACCTCCTTAACAGTTGGCAAAGTTACGAAAATTTCTGTTAACGGGCAAATTTCCGCCACCGACGAGCATGCAGCCGTTGCCGAAGAAACCCTCTTTGACCACGCTTCCGAAGAACCCGCTACAGTGGAAACCGAAGGAGGGACAGCGGCTCTGGAGGAAGCCGCTTCAGAGACCGCAGACTTGAATCCGGCCTACTTCGTGGACGACAAACTGTTCACCGGTTCTATCTTGGATATTTCCCCGGAGGACATCGTGACGATGAACATCGTGAAGAACGACCCCGCTTATCCCCAGGGCAAAATCATGATTTACACCAAGCAGGGCGGTAAAGCGCCCGAAAAGGCTGTAGCGGCGGCAGAGAAAATAGCCGAGTACAAAGGGGGTATGCAGGCGCTCCTGAAGTTTATGAGCGACAACATCAAGTATCCTAAGGACGTGCAGTTGGAGAAGACGGAGCGGGTGATCGTTCAGTTTGAAATATGCCCGGACGGCAGTGTCCGCAACGCCAGGATTATGAAAGGGAGTTCAAGCCCAGAGTGCGATGCCGAAGCTCTCAGGATAGTAAACCTTTCGTCCGGCAACTGGATTCCGGCCGAAAACGACGGTAAACCCGTTGCCTCGAAGTTCACGATTCCTATTTCTTTCAAAAGCACGAAGTAATAATCCCCGCTATTTCCCATAGGAGCAACGGCAATTCCCGTAGTTCCCAAGACCTCGAAGTAAAACAGTTTAATCCATAAAAGAAGCCGCCGCGCAGGAGTCATTTCCCGGTGCGGCGGTTTCCGTTGTGCTGTATTTCGCTTTAGAAAAGCTTGATGCTGATGTAGCGTTTGGGATTGCGCTGTATGTCGAGAATCAGCGAATCCACGTCGGCCGACATGCGTGTGAGGCGGTTGTAGAGCTCCGGGTCGCTCATGAGCAGGCCGACGGTAGAGTTCTTGTCGGTGAGTGCCGTGTTGAGTTGCGCGGAGAAAGCTTCGAGATTTGCCGTGAGGCGCTGCACGTTTTCCATGGACTGTTGCAGCGGGAGCTGGTTCAGCGAGTATCCGAAACGGCCGAGGCTGCGTGTCAGTGTGTCGAGGTTGTAGACCACACCGTTGGCGTTGCCGAGAATCATGGGCACGTCCCGGTTCATCGTGCGGTTGAGGCCGTCGGTGGCGTAGAGCACGTTCTGCGTGATGCCGTCGAGCCTTTCCATGGAAGCCAACAATGCCTGGTGGCGCATCAGGGCGTTCATGTTGAGCGTAAGCATATTCAGGTTGGTCATCAGTGTGTCCACCTTCGGGAGGATGGAATTGACCGACGGCATTATGTCTTTGCTGAGCGATGCCATGAGGTCGGGCGCGGCGTTGGTCCCTATCTCGCCGCCCACGGGAATCATCTTCTTAGATTTGCCGAGCGTCAGGTTGATGGAGCCCCCGCCCAGCAGGCTGCTGCCGATGGTGGCCACCGAACCTTCGGGAATCTGCAGGTCCTTGTTAAGCGCGAGGATCACCTCTATTTTCCCGGGATTCTCGTAGTTGAAGTTGATTTCGCGTACCTGGCCCACCTTGTAACCGTCGATGGTCACCGGCGACGCTACTTCCAGTCCGGCCACATTGTCGTAGTTGGCGACGTAGAAGTTGGCCGGTTTGAAGAGGTTTATACCTTTCAGGTAATCTATTCCGAAGAACAGTATGACGAGGGCTCCGATGACGCAAAGCCCGATAATGAACTCTTTTGACGATAATTTTTTCATTTCCTGTGGGTGTGGATGTGGTTATGTTTAGCAGCTTCTCACCATTGGTTTTAACGAAATGCTTATAGGAGAGGTTTACGCGTTCTCTTGCTTTTCAGAGAGCGGGGAGGGTTGCTTTCGCTTTTCCTCTCGATGGTTTCCCGGTATTTCTTTTCGTTTTCAGTTTTTGCTGCTTGCTGATGTTTGTTTTCTTTTTCGGTTTTAGCTGCCTGCTGCTGTTTGGCTTTCTTTTCAGGTTTCACCTCCTCGGCGGGTTCTTCGTCCGGCTCTTCGGCAGGAACGTCGTCGGCTGAGATTTCATCAGTGGAGATTTCCTCTTTATTTGCTGTCTCCCGGCGTGTGCGTGGCTGGGCCGAGGGTTGTGCCTGCTGCGTGGTGCCGTTTTCTTTTCTCGATTTAAGGGAACGTGTGTCGTCGCCCGGTTCGGTGTGGCTTATCACTACTTTGTGGCCGTTGACGATGCGGGTCTCCTCTTCGTCGCCGTTATTCTTATTGTCTTTCTTTTTCTCTTCCTTCTTCTTGTCCTTTTTGTCCTCCTGTTTTTTGTTCTCCTTCTTTGCTACCGTTTTTGTTTCATTTGTGGCGGGAGCCGGAGTCGCGGCTTTCTTCGCAGAGGCGGCCGGGGCGGAGTCGCTGGTGAGCTGGCGGGAGACGCGGCCCTGGGATTCTTCATTTTCCAGACGCACTTCTATGTGGTCGGTCGCAAGGTTGCGTTCCGCCGAGGCGCGGCATGCTTCGGCGGAACGGCGCCGGCGAGGCTGGGTGCTTTGGCGGTTGCGCGAAGTGGTGGCTGAGGCTGTAGGCGCTGAGGTGCGTCGCGAAGAAGACTGGCGGTTTCTCAGCACAAAGACTTCGCCGGAGTCGGTGTCTTCGCCTACGTCCTGGAAGGCGCGGTCGCCGTATTTCCTGAGTTGCTCGCGATACTGCACTACGGCGGTGGCGATACCTTGCGCTATCTTTTTCTGGCCAGACGAGCTGCCCAGATATTTTGCCGAGTTGGCGTTGCAGAGGAAGTCGCACTCCACGAGCACCGCGGGCATTGCCGTTTCGCGGAGCACAAGGAAGCCGGCCTGCTGCACGCCGCGGTCCTGGCGTCCCGCTGTGCCGAGCAGGTTCTTCTGAATCAGTTCCGCAAGGCCGATACTGCGGTTAAGGTCTTCCTTATGAGCCATTTCGAAGGCTATGTGGGACTCGTCGCTGTCAGGATCGTAGTTCTCGTAGACTTCCTTGTTTTTCTCTATTTCGATGACCATGTTCTCGCGTCTCGCCACTTTGCGGTTGGCCTCCTCGCCCGTCGGGCCGAGGGTGAAAGTCATGGCGCCTTCCACTTTGCTTCGGTTGGCGTTGTCTTGGTCCAGGGAATTGCAGTGTATGGAGATGAAGAGGTCGGCTTTCGCCTTGTTGGCTTTTTCGGCACGTTCTTTCAGGGTGACGGCCTTGTCGCCCGTGCGAGTCATGATTACCTTGTAGCCTTTTTTCTTTTTCAGGTTCTCCTCGAGCCGTTTGGCTATCTGGAGGTTGACATCCTTCTCGAACACACCGTTGTCTTCGGCGCCGACGTCCTTGCCGCCGTGGCCGGCGTCGATTACCACGACGAAATCCTTGGATTTCTGTTTGGCGTTGATGGAGAAAGCGAATGCGGCGACGCATCCTACGGTAAGGAACGTGAGTAGGCGGGTTATATTTCTTTTAAAGAATTTTGACATATTATTTATTTAAAAACAGCAGGTTCTTGAACACGGTGAAGCGGCGAATACGGCACACCGGGTGAACCCGAGGGAGAGCCTATTTCGCGGCAAAGTTACAAAAAATGTTTGTGACAGGCAAATTTGCAGTCACACTACGGGCTGCAAAAACGTGAAACAGACGAATAATTCCGACAAAAAGAAATATTCCGCCACATCTCCGTTCCGCAAACTTTTTCGCAAAGTTACGTCAAAATCCCCACACCCCGAAATTAATAATGTGAATAATTGCTAACAGCGCCCCGAAGCCGCCCGGATTTCCAACCTTTGCAAAAGAAAACAAGGCAGCGGAGCGCGCTGTTCCGTTGCCTTGTTTGCGGGGTTGAAAAATGTTACTCGGCCGGGTGTTCCGGTGTTGTGGAGGCAGTTTCTCCGCCGGCAGGTTGATGCGGCGCGTCTGCCTGATTGTCCGGAGTTTCTTCCGGTTCGGGAACCACGAGCGGACGGTAGTTGAAGGTCAGTTTCTCGTCACCCTTATTGTAGCTGACGTCCACGTCGCCGCCGAGGCTGCCGGTGGCGTTGAGTTTGAGCATCAGTTCCGCCAGGTCGTCTTCAAGATACTTCTGGATGGAACGCTTCAGCGGCCGGGCGCCGAAGTTGCGGTCGTAGCCCTTGCCGGCGATGAAGTCCTTCGCCTCCTCGCTGAGGTGGAGGTTGAAGCCCAGCCCCTTGATGCGGGTGAAGAAGCCGGCCAGTTCGATGTCTATGATCTTGAAGATGGCGTCGCGGTCAAGCTGGTCGAACATCACGATGTCGTCCACGCGGTTGAGGAACTCGGGCGAGAAAGCGCGGTTAAGCGCCTTTGAAATCACGCCGTGGCTCTGTTCTTTCGAGAGTGAGGCAGTGTTGAAGCCCACTCCGGCGCCGAAGTCCTTGAGCTGGCGGCTGCCGACGTTCGACGTCATGATGATGATGGTGTTCTTGAAGTCGATGCGGCGTCCCAGCGAGTCGGTGAGGCGTCCCTCGTCCATCACCTGGAGAAGCAGGTTGAAGACATCGGGATGCGCTTTCTCAATCTCGTCGAGAAGCACCACGGAGTAGGGGTGGCGGCGCACTTTCTCGGTAAGCTGTCCTCCCTCTTCGTAGCCGACGTATCCCGGAGGCGCACCCACGAGGCGCGACACGGTAAACTTCTCCATGAACTCGCTCATGTCGATGCGGATGAGGGCATCGGAGGAGTCGAAGAGGTACTCGGCCAGTTTCTTGGCCAGGTGTGTTTTGCCCACACCGGTGGGGCCGAGGAACATGAACGTGCCGATGGGTTTGTCGGGGTCCTTGAGGCCGATGCGGTTGCGCTGGATTGCCTTCACAATCTTGGCTATGGCGTCGTCCTGGCCGATGATGGCTTTCTTCAGGGTGTCGCCCATTTTAAGCAGACGTGTACCTTCGGCCTGCGCTATCCGCTGTGTGGGGACTCCGGTCATGAGTGCCACGACTTCGGCCACCTTTTCGTCATCCACTTCGCGGCGTTCGGCGTCGATGCGTTTCTCCCAGTCGCGTTTGGCGTTTTCGAGTTCCTGCTTTTCGCGGGCTTCGCGGTCGCGCAGGGCGGCGGCGCGCTCGAAGTCCTGGCTCTTGGCGGCGGCCAGTTTCTCCTGGGTGAGGAGGTCTATCTCCTTCTCTTTCTTTTCGATTTCCTCGGGAACCACGATGTTGGCGATGTGCACGCGCGAGCCGGCCTCATCGAGGGCGTCGAGGGCCTTGTCCGGAAAATTGCGGTCGCTGACGTAGCGTTCGGTGAGCGAAACGCAGGCTTCCAGGGCCTCGTCGGTGTATGTCACGTTGTGATGTTCCTCATATTTATCCTTGACGCGGCGCAGAATTTCAAGCGTCTCCTCCGGAGAGGTGGGTTCCACCATCACTTTCTGGAAACGGCGTTCCAGCGCGCCGTCTTTCTCTATGTTCTGGCGGTATTCGTCGAGCGTCGTCGCGCCGATGCACTGGAGTTCGCCGCGCGCCAGAGCCGGTTTCAGCATATTGGCGGCATCCATCGACCCCGGGGCACCCCCTGCGCCCACTATGGTGTGGAGTTCGTCGATGAAGAGGATGATGTCCGGGTTCTTGCCCAGTTCGTCGAGCACGGCCTTGATGCGTTCCTCGAACTGGCCGCGGTATTTAGTTCCGGCCACCATCCCGGCCATGTCGAGGCCCACGAGCCGTTTGTCCATGAGGATGCGGGGCACCTTGCGCTGCACTATGCGCAGGGCAAGGCCCTCCACGATGGCCGACTTGCCGACGCCCGGCTCGCCGATGAGCACGGGATTGTTTTTCTTGCGGCGCGACAGGATTTGTGCCAGACGTTCTATCTCGTTGTCGCGTCCCACCACCGGGTCGAGACGTCCTTCGCGTGCGGCCTTGGTCATGTCGTAGCTGAACTTGTCGAGGGCGGGAGTGTCGGAGCCGGGTTCCCCTTTGGAACGGCGTGAGCCTTTCTCGTCGCCGGCGCCTCCGGAGCGGGGCATCCCTTCATCCTCTTCCTCCTCCTCCTCGTTGCCGAAGTTGGGACCCGCCACGGGGCTTTCCCCGATGTTCTGCACCGAGATGTCGAAGTTCAGGTATTTGCCTTTTATGTCTTTCAGGAAGCTGCTGTCCATACTTCTTTGGTCGTGAATAAGAGCTAAAATAATGTGTTCGCCACGCACGGAGGGAACGCCCATCTTGCGGGCTTCGGAGGTGGCGAGCTGGAGATGACGGATGGCCGGGACACAGATTTTATACTGCTGCTCGAAGAGGGTGGTGACGTCGGCCGTCGGTTGCGGGCCGCGGAGATGTTCCTCCACTTCGCGCACCAGTGAGTCAACGTCCACGTTGAGGCGGCGCAGAATGTCCACCACGTAGCTGCCGGGCTGCTTGATGGCGGCAAGCAGGAAATGCTCGCTCGTTATCGCGCTGTTGCCCAACCGGTTGCACTCGGCAAGCGCCATGTCCAGAATCGGTTTGAACTGTCTTGAAAAGTCGTTTCTCATTAGCTTGTATCTTGTACCCGGGCGCCATAGAGTTGCTCCTTTGTCCGGGATTTTTATACATTAACAAATTTATGGCTGAGGTTATTGCAAGATACGTGCCAATTTTTGCTAACAATCCTTTACCTCTCACCTTTTATAGTGATTTTTAACAATTAAATATCCGCCCGGGAAAATTTGCCGGACGGATATTAAAATTAATGTGTAGAGGTTTCCGGGGAAGTTACTTGCGCACTATTACGCTGCCGGAAGCCTGGTGAGTGGCCAGCACGAGCACCTCGGCTATCTGGACATGCTCGGGAGCCTCCACGGCGTATGCCACAACGTCGGCGATGTCATCGCCTGTCAGCGGCTTGATGCCTTTGTAGACATTGTCGGCGCGGGCGTCGTCGCCGTGGAAACGCACGTTCGAGAAGTTGGTCTCCACTAGTCCGGGCTTTACGTTGGTGACGCGCACCGACGTTCCGGCCACGTCTATGCGCAGGCCGTCCGAAAGGGTCTTGACGGCCGCTTTCGTGGCGCAGTAGACGTTGCCCCCGGCGTAAGCGGCGTCGCCGGCAACGGAGCCGATGTTCACCACGTGGCCGCGGCCGCGTTTCACCATCTCGGGCACCACGAGGCGCGTCATGACGAGCAGTCCCTTTATGTTGGTGTCTATCATCGTCTCCCAGTCTTCCCATAGTCCTTCGTACTCAGGTTCGAGGCCGAGGGCGAGTCCGGCGTTGTTGACCAGGACGTCGATTTCGCGCCACTCTTCGGGCAGCGATTCGAGTGCCAGGCGTGCGGCTTCCCGGTCGCGCACGTCGAAGACGAGTGCACGGGCTTCGGCGCCGGAGTCGGCGAGCTGCTGCATTACATTGTCAAGTTTTTCGCTGTTTCGGCCGGTCGCGATGATGCGGTAACCGGCGCGGGCCAGGCGCAGAGCGCAGGCGCGGCCTATGCCGCTGGTGGCCCCTGTGATAAGTGCTGTTTTCATCTCTTTACAAAAGTTTTCGGCGAAATTAACAAATAATTTTCCACTATCAAATATTTTTCGTAACTTTGTAGCTTGAGAGCGGAGCGGTTGTCGGATTCCGATTTTCCGTTTTGCTGCGAAATTTAGACTAAACAAGAGAAAATGCAAGCAGAGGATAAGATAATTCCGGTCAATATTGAGTCGGAAATGAAAAGCGCTTACATAGACTATTCGATGTCTGTAATCGTGTCCCGTGCGCTGCCCGACGTGCGTGACGGCTTCAAACCCGTACACCGCCGTGTGCTCTTCGGTATGGGCGAGCTCGGCAACTATTTTTCCGGCGACACCAAAAAGTCGGCCCGTATCGTGGGCGACGTCATGGGTAAGTACCACCCGCACGGCGACTCTTCAATATATCTAACCATGGTGCGCATGGCCCAGGACTGGTCCCTGCGTTACCCCCTCGTCTTCGGACAGGGCAACTTCGGCTCCATCGACGGCGACTCTCCGGCCGCCATGCGTTATACAGAGGTTAAACTTTCCAAAATGGGTGAGGAGATGCTCCGCGACCTCGACAAGGACACCGTCGACTTCGTGCCCAACTTCGACAACACCCTCTCCGAACCCTCCGTGCTCCCGACGCGAATCCCCAACCTCCTGGTCAACGGAGCCTCGGGAATCGCCGTGGGTATGGCCACAAATATGCCTCCCCACAACCTTACGGAATGTCTCGACGCCTCCGTGGCACTCATCGACAACCCCGGGCTCGAGGTTGAGCAGCTTATGGAATATGTAAAGGCCCCGGACTTCCCTACCGGCGGCGAAATCTTCGGCCTTCAGGGTGTGCGCGACGCATTCATGACCGGACGCGGCCGCATCATTGTGCGCGCAAAAGCCGAAATAGAAACCGAAGCCAACCACGACGTCATCGTCATCTCGGAGATACCCTACGGCGTGGTTAAGAACGACCTGGTGCGCAGCATCGCCGACCTTGTGGAGGAGAAGAAGATAGAGGGTATCGCCGACATCACCGACACCTCCGCCCGCGGACAGATGCACATCGCCATAGACATAAAGCAGGACGCCAACGCACGCGTAATCCTCAATAAGCTTTACAAGATGTCGCAACTCCAGACCTCCTTCTCGGTCAACAACGTGGCGCTCGTCAACGGCCGTCCGAAGACCCTCAATCTCAAGGAGCTGCTCATGGCATTCGTGGAGCACCGCCACGAAGTGGTGATACGCCGCACACGCTACGAACTCAAGAAGGCCGAAGAAAGGGCACACATCCTCAAAGGCCTGATGATAGCGGTCGACAATATCGACGAGGTGATAGCCATCATCCGCTCGTCGCAGACCGCCGACATAGCCCGCCAGCGCCTCGGCGAACGCTTCGGCCTCGATGAAGCCCAGACCCGTGCCATAGTGGAGATGCGCCTGCGCCAGCTCACCGGTCTGGAAATGGACAAACTCCGCGCCGAATACGACGAACTCATGAAACAGATAGAGTTCCTCAACTCCATCCTCAACGACGACGCCGTATGCCGCAAGGTGATGAAAGACGAACTGATAGAAATCCGCGACAAATTCGGCGACGAACGCCGTACACGCATCAACCAGTTCTCCGGCGACTTCAACGCCGAAGACTTCTATCCCGACGACGAGATGATTATAACCATCTCCCACCTTGGCTACATCAAGCGCACGCCGCTGAGCGACTTCCGCGCGCAGCACCGCGGCGGCCTCGGCTCAAAAGGCAGCACCACGCGCGACTCCGACTTCATAGAGCACATCTACCCGGCCTCGAACCACAACTACATGCTCTTCTTTACCCGCAAGGGACGCTGCTACTGGCTCAAGGTCTACGAAATACCCGAAGGCTCCAAAAACTCCAAGGGGCGCGCCATACAGAACCTGCTCAACATAGACAGCGACGATGCCGTGAACGCCTACATCCGTATCCCGCATCTCGACGACGAAGAGTATGTCAACACCCACAACCTCGTCTTCGCCACCAAGCAGGGTATCATCAAGAAGACGTCGCTGGCCGCATATTCGCGTCCGCGCGCCAAGGGTGTCAATGCCATCATCATCCGCGAAGGCGACGACCTGCTCGAAGTTCGTCTCACCGACGGCTCCTCGCAGATTATCATGGCCAACCGCAACGGACGCGCCATCCGGTTCCCCGAGGACAAGGTGCGCGAAATGGGCCGCGTCTCCACCGGCGTCAAGGGCATGACCCTCGACGAAGACGGCCAGGATGAAGTAGTAGGTATGATCACCATGAGCGGCACCGTCGAGGAAACCGTGATGGTAGTTTCCGAGAAAGGATACGGCAAACGCTCCGCCCTTGACGACTACCGGATGACCAACCGTGGCGCAAAAGGTGTAAAAACCATGGAAATTACCGACAAGACGGGTAAACTTGTCGCCATTAAAAATGTCAATAACGAAAACGACCTGATGATCATCAACAAGAGCGGTATCACACTGCGTCTTCCGGTCGAAGGAGTCCGCGTCATGGGCCGCGCCACACAAGGCGTCCGCCTCATCGATCTCACCAAGCGCAACGACAGCATCGCATCCGTCTGCAAGGTAGACTCCGAACCCGAAGAGGAAGAAGTGACCGAAACGGCCGAAGATACGGCCGACGAAAACGTACAGCTCCCCGAGGTCAAAGACGTCGAAATGCCGGACATCGACGAAATAGATATGGAACTCTCCTGAACCTGACGCGCCGTTTCCGCATTAAAAAGGATAGAAATAAATTAAACTTAACCGATATGAAGAAGCTTTTCATTATGGCTCTCTGTGTAGCGTCGCTCACAGCTGCCAACGCTCAAAAAGCCCAGGTCGACGCCGCCAAGAAACTCGCCGGCAAGACCGAAAAAATTTCAGAGGCCCGTTCAGCCATCAACGCCGCCATGCAGGACCCCTCCACAGCCACTGACCCCCAGACCTACGTAGTGGCTGCCGACGTGGAGTTCAAGGCATACGACGCCGCCCGCAAAAAACTCGGCCTCGACATCAGCAAAGCCACTCCCGAAGAGAAAATGGCAATGGACGGTTTCCTCCTTACCGCTTATCCCAACCTGATGAAAGTAATCGAATTCCAGGCCAACGATCCCAAAGGCAAAGCAGCCGGCGAAGCCGTGAAACGTATGAAAAACTACGTCGAGAACTACTATCAGGCCGGCGGCAGCTATTACGACAACAAGAAATACTACCCCGAGGCTTATCAGGCATTCATGGACTTCGGCGACATCGTCACCAACCCCATGATGAAAGGTCAGGTCAACATCCCCGACTCCATAGCCGCTACTTCTTATTATTATGCCGGCCTTTCGGGCTGGGCAGGTAACAACCTCCCCAAAGCCATCGATGCTTTCGTGAAAGCTCGCCACGCCGGGTTCCAGGACCCCGACTGCTACATCCGCGAACTCGCTTCCTGGCAGAACCTCATGCGCGAAGACTCCACAATCACGGCAAAGGCCCAGAACGCTATCTACGACCTCTCGAAAGACGGATTCAGCCGTTTCGGACTCGAACAGCCCATCTTCATCTCCAACATGGCTAACGTCCTGGTGGAGCAAGGCAAGGAAAAACAGGCCATCGACGAGCTCACCAAACTGCTCCAGCAATATCCCAACTCCGGCTTCATCTACGGTCTGCGCGGATATGTAAACGACCGCCTCGAAAATTCTGACGCCGCAGTTGCCGACTACCGCAAGGCTGTGGAGAACAACCCCGGTTACGAGACAATGGTCAATGCCGCCAAGAACATCTACCATGCCGGTATCACCAAATGGAACACCCTCGATGCACGCAACGCCAATGTACAGCAGGAACGCGAGAACATCCGCAACAACTACTTCAACTTCGCCCAGCAGATTGTTGACGAAGCCAAGAAGATAGCCCCCAACGGCGACGCTTCCGCCCTCGACTATCTCCAGGAACAGCTCGACTATGCCAAAACTTCCCTCAAATAAATAATAGAGGACACGGCATAATCCACATCTAATAAAGTAAAGCAACCGGCAGGCACCGCGCCCGCCGGTTGCTTGCGTTTAACCCCACAACAGAAGAAGCCCTGCAACACACCGCGCAGCCACAGGGGCGGAGGCCTCCTGGCCTCCGTAAGGTGCCGGACTATACCATATTTCATCCCGGGCTGCGAAAACCGAGTCGCTTTCGATTTACGGTAGGCCGGGAGGTCTGCCCTCCATATTCGTTTGTCGTGTAAGTGCAAAACTTTTTTGCGGAAAATGATTGTGGAATGAAAAATTATTGCTAACTTTGTGGCGTTCGCGACTATAGTTGCGCACAGAGGTGCCTTCTCCGAGAACGCTTTTTTATAGATGCGTTACTAATCGCTTTGGTTTTGACGGTATAAGAACTTCGCAAACTCTTTCATCAAGTCAGAAACATAGCAACGAAAAACGCTTCATTGTAGCATTGTATGCTTATGGCTGCTTCACTTGCTCCTTTGGAGAAAGTGTTGTGGCTATGGGTATTATATATGCGTCTACGTGGAGTCTTCTTCGTTGCCCGTCTTGACTTGATGAGCATGCGAAGGCTTTTATACTGCGGACGGGCAATTAAGTTCTGATTCCACGTTTTCTATGTGTAATCACTGACTTTCTTATCGGCCACGGAGGGGTCACTTGGCCGGACTAATTTATATCATGATTTCCAAAAGATTTTTTGTGATGCTTGCGCTGGCGGTGTGTTGCCTGTCGGCGTTGGCGCAGGATGTCCTTGTGAAAAAGGACGGCTCCTCGTTGCTCGGAAGGGTAGAGGAGGTGACGGAAACGGAGGTGAAATACCGCAAGGCCGACAACCCCGACGGCCCGCTCTACACCATCAAAGTAGCAGATCTCATGCGCATCAACTACGCAAACGGACAGTCAGATGTCTTCTCCCAAGACGGAATGACTCCCGGCTCCATTCTCCCCGGAGCAACCATAGGATCAGGAGCTGTCACAGAAACAGATTTGATGAATCTTTATAACACTCAAACAGTTGGCAATAATATGCCAAGAAACTTGAAATTAATAGGATTTATCGGAGTAGGGGCATTGATAGCGGGGGGAATAATCATGATGATTCTCGATAAAGATGGATGTTCAGGCACAATGGTACCGGGAATTGCAGCAACAACTTTGGGTGCAGTTGCTATGCCAACTTTTTACTTTATTGCCAAGCACAAGCAGAAGCAAATCGACGAGTTGGCGTGTGCTCCCTTGTTCCGTCAGCAACTCTTTGCCGCCGGTGGCAATTCATTATCGATGGGCGTGGATTATATCGGCGACCGCTTCAAGACGCACACTCTTGGCGTTGGCATGACTTTCAATTTCTAAGCCATGAAGAAAGGTATCCTGATTTGTACGGCCGCAGTGTCGGCGTTGCTGGCATTGACCTCTTGCAACGTTACGCGCACCGGCTCTCGCGAGGAGAACAGCCACGCTACCGTAGCTCCCGAAATCGTGAGCTACAACGAACTGACGATGGACCTCGACCCCGAAGGCGTCACTTACACGATAGATATCTCCACGCCGGAAGGAAAGTTGAAGCTCTCCAAAATCACACTCGAAGAGGCTCAGCAGTTGGCGTTGGTAGAATGTCTGATGAAGTATAACTGCGCGACGCTTTTCAATCCGCAATTCACTCACCTCAAGAAAGGGAAGGACATATTGCGCGTGACGGTCTTCGGATTCCCGGCACGCTACAAGCGCATTGACACCGAAACCGACACGGAAACCGAGACGGTAGAGGAGAAGCGCACCGAAGGCGGCCGTGAAGTGACCACGCAAAAGAAAACCACGCGCCAGAAACCGGCCACGAACCGCCGGCGCACAAAAACGCGCCGCTGAAATACAAAAAATGACAAAAGGAGCGGACGTCCGGTTTCCGCTCCTTTTTAATCACAATGGTTTCTTATCTGTGTCCCGATTGATGTGGTGGGTCAACTTGGCTCAATTACCCTCCGTCGTAATGTTAAAAATAATAAGGAAAGGGGCCATGTTTGGCAAAAATGGTAAAAAACTTTTTCTCATAGGGGTAAATTTATTAACATAACGGAAAT
Source organism: Porphyromonadaceae bacterium UBA7180 (assembly GCA_002491165.1). Classification (GTDB taxonomy): domain Bacteria; phylum Bacteroidota; class Bacteroidia; order Bacteroidales; family Muribaculaceae; genus Lepagella. The sequence continues at coordinate 85,617 of DKVK01000060.1, read as the reverse complement.
TTCATTTTAACTTTTCGTCAAAAAACACTAACTTTGCAATCTAATTGAGTTATGTGATGAATCGCACCGGCCTGACGGGTTCCCCTTCCCGTTGTGTTCATGCAATGTGAAAGGTTGGATGAAGAGTTTTCCGCCGTTTTGTAATGGTTTGTGATTCATTGGCTTTCTTATTCGTAAACAGGTATAAACTACTTCAATATTATGGAGTCAACAAAAAGAATCAAGTCAGCTTTAATCTCGGTCTATCACAAGGATGGACTGGAAACCATACTTAAACTTCTCCATGACAATGGCGTACGTCTGATTTCGACCGGCGGCACGCACGATTTCATCACCTCCAAGGGTTATGAGTGCGACACGGTAGAGTCTCTGACGGGTTATCCTTCGATTCTCGGAGGGCGCGTCAAGACACTGCATCCCACCATTTTCGGCGGCATCCTGTGCCGACGCGAGCTGGAAGGTGACCGCCAACAGACCGAGCGATACAATATCCCGGAAATAGACCTGGTGATAGTGGACCTCTATCCGTTCGAAGAGACGGTGGCATCCGGTGCCTCCGAGGCCGACATCATCGAGAAAATAGACATAGGCGGCATTTCGCTGATACGCGGTGCGGCAAAGAACTTCAACGACGTGGTGATAGTTGCCTCCAAGGCTCAGTATGCGCCGTTGACGCGCCTGCTGGAAGAATACGGCGCCGAGACCACGCTGGAGCAGCGCCGCGACTTCGCACGCATGGCCTTCGGCGTTTCGTCGGCCTACGACAGCGCCATCTTCAATTGGTTCGACCGCTCCAAGGAGTCGGCCCTGCGCCTCTCGCTCGACGGCGAGAAGACGCTCCGCTACGGCGAGAACCCGCACCAGAAGGCCCGCTTCTTCGGCCCCTTCGACGAACTCTTCACCCAGCTCCACGGCAAGGAAATCTCCTATAACAACCTGCTGGACATAGACGCCGCCACGCAACTTATGGCCGACTTTACAGAGCCGACGTTCGCCATCCTCAAGCACAACAACGCCTGCGGCATAGCGACCGCCGACAATATTCTGCAAGCGTGGAAAACGGCCCTGGCGTGCGATCCCGTTTCGGCATTCGGCGGTGTGCTCATCTCCAACCGCCCTGTGGACCGCGAGACTGCCGAGGAAATCAACAACATCTTCTTCGAGGTAATCATAGCCCCCGAATACAGCGACGAGGCGCTCGCTATTCTCGAAAAGAAGAAGAATCGCATCATCCTCATCCAGAAGAAACCGGTGGAGACCGCGCGCCGCTACCGTTCGGCCGTCAACGGCGTACTCTGCCAGGAGACCGACCTGCAGACCGAGACAGTGGCCGACCTGCGCATGGCCTGCAAGCGCCAGGCCACCGACCGCGAACTCGCCGACATGGTCTTCGCCCTCAAGGTGGTGAAACACAGCAAGAGCAACGCCATAGTGCTGGCCAAGGACGGGCGTCTGCTGGCTTCCGGAGTGGGGCAGACCTCGCGCGTGGACTCGCTGAAACAGGCCATAGAGAAGGCCCGTTCCTTCGACTTCGACCTCAATGGTGCAGTTATGGCGTCAGACGCTTTCTTCCCCTTCTCCGACTGTGTGGAGATAGCCCACGAAGCCGGAATCACCGCCGTGGCACATCCGGGGGGCTCCATCCGTGACAACGATTCCATAGAGTTCTGCGACGCCCACGACATGGCCATGGCCATCACCGGCTTCCGCCACTTCCGCCACTGATTTGGAACTCCTAATCTCCTCACCACAAATACACTTCTTACTCCTCTAATTACAACACACGCAAAAAATGACAAAAAATCCGAGTAATAAAAAATCATGGTTCTCGCGCCTCTTCTCCTTCACGCAGGAGATAGCGATGGACCTCGGAACGGCCAACTCCATCATCATCCACAACGACAAGATTGTGGTAGACGAGCCGTCGGTCGTAGCAATCGAAAATAAGACAGACCGTCTCCGCGCCGTGGGCACGGAAGCACACATGATGGAAGGCAAGGAGCCGCCGGGCCTGCGCACCGTGCGCCCGCTGCGCGACGGCGTCATCGCCGACTTCCAGGCCGCCGAGGCCATGATACGTGGTATGGTGAAGATGGTGGGCTCCAAACGCTGGAAATTCACCCCGTCGCTCCGCATGGTGGTCTGCATCCCCTCAGGCTCTACCGAAGTGGAAATCCGTGCCGTGCGCGACTCCTCGGAGCACGCCGGCGGACGCGACGTCTACATGATATATGAACCCATGGCGGCTGCCCTCGGAATCGGTCTCGACGTCGTGGCGCCTGAAGGCAACATGATAGTCGACATAGGCGGCGGTTCCACCGAAATCGCCGTAATCTCGCTGGGCGGCATCGTCAGCAACAAGAGCATCCGCGTGGCCGGGAACGCCCTGACAGAGGACATCAAGGAGTACATGCTCCGCGAGCACAACCTGAAGGTGGGCACCACCATGGCCGAACAGATAAAAATCAACGTCGGCTCGGCACTCACGAAGCTCGACGACGAGCCGGAACCTTTCATCGTCACCGGCCCGAACCGCATGAGCGCGCTGCCGATGCAGGTGGCCGTCACCTATGACGAGATTTCCCGTTGCATCGAGAACACCATCTCAAAGATGGAAGACGCCGTGCTCGAAGCGCTGGCCCAGACACCTCCGGAACTCTATGCCGACATAGTGCGCAACGGCATCTACCTGGCCGGCGGAGGCGCCCTGCTGCGCGGACTCTCCAAGCGCTTCACCGACAAGATAGGCATCCAGTTCAAGATAGCCGACGATCCGTTACATGCAGTAGCCCTCGGCACCGGCGTGGCTCTCAAGAACATAGGCAGCTTCAACTTCCTTATCCGCTGATTCCCGGCGCCCTGAAAGGAATATATAGCCCGATAAAACAGTGCGGACGGCGTCCCGGGAGATGACCCGGGACGCGTGTCCGCGTTGATGATAAGAAAGTGCGAAACCTACTTAACTTCATACTGCGATACAGCACATGGTTCGTATTCCTGTTCTATGTGCTGCTGAGCTGTGTGCTGATATTCAGCAACTCGCTTTACCGGCAGAGCATCTACCTTACGTCGGCCAACTCCGTGAGCTCGACGCTCAACAGCGGCGTAGGGGAGGTGACAGGCTATTTTGCGCTTAAAAGCCGCAACGCGTCGCTGGAACAGCGTGTGGCCCGGCTCGAGGCCGAAGTGCTCAACTCCCGGCGCCAGATAGCCGCCTACCGCGCAGTGCTGGCCGACTCGCTGGGTACCAACGCCGACATGAAGTCGTACCGCTTCGACTACATAATGGCACCGGTAATTACCAGCAGCACACACCGCAAACGCAATTACATCACCGTGGAAAAAGGGACGGCCGACGGCGTGCGCCCCGGAATGGGAGTCGTGGACCACAACGGCCTCGTCGGAGTGGTGAATGTGGTCGGTCCGCACACGGCGCGCATCATTTCGGTGCTCAACGACGCCCAGAAATTTTCCGTGAAGCTTAAGGGCACCGACTTCGTGGGTACCCTGGTGTGGAAGGGGAACGACCCGCACGTGGCATACGTGGAGGAGATTCCGCGCCATGTGCGCTGCCATCTGGGCGACTCCATCGTCACCTCCGGTTTCTCCACCTCCTTCCCCGGGGGGATACCCGTGGGGATAGTGATGGCGCAGGTGCGCGGCGACGACGACAACTACTTCACGCTGAAGGTGCGGCTGGCCTCCGACCTGGGCAACCTCCGCTCCGTAAGCATCATCCGCGACATCTACGCCGCAGAACTCGATACGCTGGCTAACTACGACTTGAAATGAACAGGACAATATTCACAACCGCGTTGCTCTTCATAGCCCTGCTGTTGCTGCAGGTGCTTGTCTGCAACCATATCGTGCTCTTCGGAGCGGCGGTCCCCTTTATCTTCATCTATTTCATAGTGCGCCAGCCGATAAGCATGTCCACCAACCTGTTGCTCACCCTCTCGTTCCTGCTGGGCCTGGGGGTGGACCTCTTCAGCGACACTGCGGGAATGAACGCACTGGCCTGCACTGTGCTGGCCGTCTGCAAGAAGAAGGTATTCTTCAGTTTCGTGCAGAAGGACGACTTCTCGGTGACTTTCACGCCCGGCATCGCCTCCATGGGATTCGGCGCTTATTTCCGTTACCTCTTCTCGATGGTGGCTATTTATTGCGTTTTGATTTTCTCGATAGAATATTTTTCGTTTTCCGACGTTAAAGAAATAATATTGAAAGCTTCGGCGAGCTGCGTGCTTACAACCGCGTTGCTGCTTGCCGTAGACAGCCTGGCTTTTTCGAAACGTGAGAAAAGATTATAAGTTAGAAAAAAGAAAATACGTAATCGGGGGATTCCTCTGCCTCATAGTCCTTATCTACATCGTACGCCTGTTCAGCCTTCAGGTGCTCGACACCAAGTATAAGGCCAACGCGGAGAGCAATGCCCTGCTCGAACGTATCATATACCCGGCCCGCGGCCTTATCTACGACCGCAACGACAAGCTGGTGGTTTTCAACCAGCCGGCCTACGACGTCATGCTCATACCGCGCGACGTCGGCAACTTCGACACCCTGGCGCTCTGCCGCGTGCTCAACATCACCCCCGCCGAACTAAAGCAGAAGTGGGACGACATGAAGAACCCGCGCCGCAACCCGGGATACTCGGCCTACACGCCGCAGAAACTGATTTCGCAACTATCGCAGGAGGATTACGGGCGTCTGCAGGAGAAACTACACAAATTTCCCGGCTTCTTCATCCAGAAACGTACCGTGCGCCAGTACAACTACGAGTGCGGCGCCAACGTGCTGGGCAATATCCGGGAGGTCTCGGCCGAAGACGTGGACCGCGACCGCTATTACCGCCGCGGCGACTACACCGGCGACCTCGGCGTGGAACGCTCATACGAGCAGGCACTGCGCGGCACCAAGGGTATGGAAGTGCTCATGAAGGACGCCCTCGGCCGCATAAAGGGCAAATATGAAGACGGCATCCACGACGTGCAGCCCGGCTCGGGACGCAACCTCAAGCTCTCGCTCGACATCGAGCTACAGGAGTACGGCGAGCGCCTCATGGCCGGCAAGATAGGCGCCATCGTGGCCATAGAACCGGAGACGGGCGAGATACTCTGCCTCGTCTCCTCACCGGGTTACAATCCTTCGGAACTCGTGGGCCGCGAGCGCGGCAACCACTACGCCGAGCTGGTGAAGAACCCCTACAAGCCGCTCTACGACCGTGCCATACAGGGCGCATATCCCCCCGGCTCCACTTTCAAGCCGACGCAGGGACTCATCTTCCTGCAGGAAGGGGTGGTGACCGAAGGCACGCAGTATCCCTGCCACCGCGGCTACGTGAACGGACTGCGCGTGGGATGCCACGGCCACGGTTCTCCCATCGCCCTGCTTCCGGCCCTCGAAACCTCCTGTAACGCCTACTTCTGCTGGGGATTCAAGAACATGATTGACAAAGCCGGCACCACACCGGCGGCGCAGTTCGAGAAGTGGAAGAAGTACCTTGTGGAGATGGGTTACGGCTACCGTCTGGGCATCGACCTGCCCGGCGAGGCACGCGGTTTCCTTCCCAACAGCGACTATTACAACAAGATGCTGAAGGGAGACTGGTCGGCCAACTCCGTGATTTCGGTGAGCATCGGCCAGGGCGAGGTTCTCGCCACTCCGATACAGATAGCCAACCTCTGCGCCACGATAGCCAACCGCGGATGGTTCATAACGCCGCATGTGGTGAAGGAGGTGCAGGATACCGTCATCGACAAGAACTACCGTACGCGCCGGCAGATACACATACGCCGCGAATACTACGACATGGTGGCGCGCGGCATGCGCATGGCGGTACTCGGCGGTACCTGCCGCAAGGCCAATCTCGGCGACATTGAGGTGGCAGGAAAGACCGGTACCGCACAGAACCCCCACGGCCGCGACCACTCGGCGTTCATGGGCTTCGCTCCCTTCGACAAACCGAAAATCGCCGTCGCCGTCTATGTGGAGAACGCCGGTTTCGGCGCCGCTTTCGGTGTCCCCATCGGCGCCCTTATAATGGAAAAGTATCTCAAGGGCGAGATTTCACCGGCCCATAAAGCCATGGAGGAATCTATGCTGCACTCTAATACAATTCAGAACAGTGGAGTTAAGAAACACTGAAGCCAACACCTCGATGTTCCGGTCCATAGACTGGATGACAATCGTGCTCTACCTGATGCTGGTGGTCATTGGCGCCGTCAGCATCTACGCCGCGAGCTACGACTTTGACAACGCGTCGCTCTTCGACTTTTCGGAGTTCTCCGGCAAACAGTTCGTGTGGATAGGCCTTTCGCTGGTCATCGGCTGCGCCATAATGCTGCTCGACTACCGCCTCTACGAGGCTTATGCCTACCCGATTTACGGCGTGGTGATTCTTGTGCTGATACTGACAATCTTCATTGCGCCCGACATCAAGGGGTCGCGCTCCTGGCTCTCTTTCGGGCCGGTGAGCCTCCAGCCCGCAGAGTTCGGCAAGTTCGCGACGGCACTGGCGCTTGCCAAACTGTTTGACTCCTATAACTTCCGGCTCAATCAGAAACCGAGCAACTACTTCCGCGCCCTCATCATCATCTTCGTGCCCATCATCTTAATACTTTTGCAGAAGGAGACGGGTTCGGCGCTGGTCTATTTCTCTCTTGTCTTCGTGCTTTACCGCGAGGGGATGAGCGGTATGATACTCTTTGCGGTGGTATGTGCCGTCACTTATTTTGTGGTGGCGGTGAAGTATGCCACGCCGTTGCTGCTGGGTATGCCCGTGGGGCAGTTCACCGTCTTCATCTTCATAGTGGCCATCTTCATCGGGATGCTGTGGTTTTATTGTCGCGACCGCTTCGTGGCACGCAACGTGCTTTTCGCCTTCCTGGGCGGCGGCGCGGTAGTCACCGTCCTGGCGCTCTGCGGCGTGAATGTCCCCGGCGTGGCCTTCTTCCTGATAATGCTCGGCGGAACGGCCGTATACGTTGCCCTGGCTATGATGCGCCACCGTATGCAGAAATACGCCATTACGCTCGGCTTCATGCTCGTCTCGGTATCGTTCCTCTTCTCCGTAGGCTACGTCTTCGGCAGTGTGCTGCAGCCGCACCAGCAGGTGCGCATCAAGGTCGCCGTCGGCATCGAGGACGACGTCAGGAAGTCGGGCTACAACGTCAACCAGTCGAAGATAGCCATCGGCTCGGGCGGAGTCACCGGCAAAGGGTTTCTCAACGGCACCCAGACCAAGCTGAAATATGTGCCGGAACAGCACACAGACTTCATCTTCTGCACCATCGGCGAGGAGGAAGGATTCATCGGCACCGTGACTGTGCTCGTGCTTTTCCTGGCACTGATACTGAGGCTTATACACATAGCGGAGCGACAACATACCCCCTTCGGGAGGGTTTATGCCTACTGCGTGGTGTCGTTCCTGATATTCCACCTTGCGGTGAACGTGGGGATGGTCATCGGATTATGCCCCGTCATAGGCATACCGTTGCCGTTCCTGAGCTACGGCGGCTCGGCTTTGTGGGGCTTTACCATACTGATATTCATACTGTTGCGCATCGATGCCAGCCGCAAGGAACGGCATTGACACGCTACATTAACGGCAAATAGCAGACTTCCGGTTGTTTTTCTCATCCGGAAGTTTGCCATTTTAAAGAAAAGTGTGTAACTTTGCAAAAGGGATGTAAGGCTTTGTTGCTTTTATTACCCTAATCATAAATTTTTTCTGCTATGCCACGCATCGAAAACGAACTCCCCAATGGCTTCGAGTTATCGGGCAATTCGCGTAAATATACCATTATCAAAAAGTTGGGTGCCGGAGGTTTCGGTATCACTTATAAGGTGAAGGCTCCCGTGACGGTAGGCACTATCCGCATGACGGCCAATTTCTGCATCAAGGAATTTTTCCCCGCCAGCGACTGCGAACGCCTCGCCGACTCGCGCATCAATTACTCCAATCCGGCGCGCGAGCGCGTGGAGAATGCACGCCGCGACTTCATATCCGAGGCCTCGCGGTTGAAAAAGATAGGATTCACGCACCATAACATCGTGGGCTTCGACGAGGTTTTCGAGGCCAACAATACCGCGTATTACGTCATGGAGTTTGTCGACGGCGAGAGCCTGCGCGAGTATGTGGAGCGGCGCGGCGCACTGAGCGAAGAGGAGACGCGCAGCCTGATGTGGCCTATCCTCGACGCCATGAGTCTCTTGCACAAGTCGCACATCTGCCACCTCGACATAAAGCCCGGAAACATCATGCTCGGGCATGAAGAAAACGGCGAACTGCGTCCTGTGCTCATCGACTTTGGCCTTTCCAAACATTACGACCAGGCCGGACGTCCCACCACCACCGTCAAGACGCTCGGGGTGAGCGAAGGGTACTCGCCGCGCGAGCAGTATTCCGGCATATCGGCGTTCTCGCCGGAGTCGGATATCTACGCCCTTGGTGCCACGCTATGGTTTTGCCTCACGGGGCTTCAGCCTAAATCGTCGCTGATGCTGCGCGACGGCGAGCTGGCCGCCGAACTGCCGGAAACCGTCTCGCCGCAGATGCGCCGCCTCATAGAACGCATGACCCTCGACATCCATACGCGCCCGAAATCCATCGAGGAACTTGACATCAACGGCGAATCTGACGCGGCCATCGAAACGGTTGAGGTCATCCCTCCGGTCGTGGAGAGCGAGGAAACGGTTATTATCAACCCGGACCGCAAGCCACGGAAGGAGGAGAAAGCCGAGGTGAGGAAGCCGGATGCTGCGAGTCCGCCGCAACCGCCGGTCGCTCCCGTTGCTCCTCCTGTCGTTCCTTCTGTTCACGCGAGACAGGAGAGGAAGAAGCCATCGCGGATAATATATGTCATCATCGCCGCGGCGCTTGTAGTTGGAGCTGTGATTGCCTTGGCTGCCATTGGTAGCGACGAGGAGAGTTCCGATGAAGGTGTGGCTGTGGAATCTGCCTCGAAAACCGTTCCTGCCCAGGAAGTTGCGGATGAACCTGCTGTGGAAGAGCCTCAGTCCGAGCCTGCTGTCGAAGTGCGGCAGCAGACGCAAACCGAAACTCCGGGCGTTCCCGCCCCGACGGTGAAGAAGAAGGACGAACCGAAGGCCCAATCTCAGGTAAAACCTACCGTTACAAATAAAGCGGAATCCCAAAAGAAGGAGCCGAAACCCAAAAATCACAATCAGGAACAGATAAAGGACTCGAAGATAGGGAATAGCGATCACCCTGTAACCAATAACTTCTAAGACGCCCGAACATGACTACCAGACTCCCCGTCATCATATTTGTACTATTGTGTGCATTAGTGATTCCCGAAACGGTGCAGGCGCAGCGCGGCTCGTATGCCGCCGTTGCGGCCGGCGAATACCATGGCCTCGTGCTCAAAAAAGACGGCACGCTGTGGGCTTTCGGCAACAACGACAGTGGAGAGATAGGCGACGGCACACGCCGCAAACGCTCAACGCCCGTTAAAGTGCTCTCAGGCATAAAGGCGATGGCCGCCGGTGGCCAACATTCCATGGCAATCACCGATGATGGTTCCCTCTACGCCTGGGGCGACAACAGCAAAGGTCAGCTTGGCGACGGCACCACGGCCAACCGCCTGAAACCGGTAAAGGTGCTCTCCGATGTAAAGCAGGTGGCCTGCGGAGGCTGGCACACACTGGCCGTCCTCAACGACGGGTCGCTCTACGCCTGGGGAAGCAACGATTACGGACAGCTCGGCGACGGCTCCAGACGTTCCCACAATACCCCCGTAAAGGTACTCTCGAACGTCAAAGAGGTGGTGTGCGACAAAGGGAACGGCAGCACCTTGGCCATGCTCAACGACGGGTCGCTCTACGCCTGGGGCGACAACCAGTGGGGACAGCTCGGCGACGGCACGAAAACCATCCGCACCTCGCCGGTAAAAATCCTCAGCAACGTGAAATCGGCGGCGATGGGCGGACGTCACGGCATGGCCGTTCTCGACGACGGCTCGCTATATGGCTGGGGCGTCAACAACTGGTACCAGCTCGGCGACGGCACCAATACCGCACATTTTAAGCCCGTGAAAATCATGTCGGACGTCCGGCAGGTTTCGTGCGGCGAGTTCTTCACCATGACGGTGCGTGGAGACGGGTCGCTTTACGGCTGGGGTATGAATGAAGAGGGGCAGATAGGCAACGGCTCGAAGCAGACGGCCCGCAAGCCCACAAGGGTGGAAGGCGGCGTCAAGGAAGTGGCCTGCGGCCGCGAGTTCACCATCTACATAACCAATGCCGGCGACTTCAAGAGCGTAGGCAAAGTCTATTGGCGTTAACCCGTAAAAATAATGAAGAAAACCTCCGATTCCACTACGAAGAAAAAAGGGAGTAAGAAACAGGCCAAATCCGAGAAGAAACTGAAAGTTCCTTTCGCATACAAGCCCGAGAAGATGACGCTCGAAGAGTGGCAGACGGCGCTTCGCCGCCAAGCCGCCGAACGTGAATTTTTCGCCATAGAGCCATTGGGCGAGGATACGGACAGCGAAAATGCCTGCACCTCCGGGGAGACTCTCTCGCAAGGGAGCTTCCGCGTGACCAACCCGCAGACTAAGAGTACCTACAAGGTAGTGTACCGCGGCGGGGGAAGCGAGTGGAACTATTGCTCGTGCATGGACTTCCGGACCAACGGTCTGGGCACCTGTAAGCACATAGAGGCCGTGCACCTGTGGTGTAAAAACCACCGTGTCAGGGTTCCGCAGGAGCGCCCCGAATACAGCTCGGTTTATATCTCTTACCGTGGCGGTCGTAGCCTGAGGCTACGCATCGGCACCGGACACGAGGAGGAACTCCGCGAACTCTCGAAGCCATATTTCACGGAAGAGGGCGTGTTGCGGGAGGAGAGCTTAAGGGACATTTTCAAGTTCCTTTCGGAGGCCGCGCGCATAAGCTCGTCGTTCCGCTGGTATTCCGACGCCATGCAGTACATCTGCGAGCGCCTCGACCGCGCAACCCGCGAAAAGATGCTGGCGGACATCGATGACACGGCACTGAATACCGTATTGAAAACGGAACTTTATCCTTACCAACGCGAAGGGATTAGGGCGGCGTTCCGGGCCGGCCGTGTCATTATCGCCGACGAGATGGGTCTCGGTAAAACCGTACAGGCACTCGGTACAGCCGAGTTATTGAAGGACAAAGGATTCGTGGGCGGTGTGCTCATAGTGTGTCCCACATCGCTGAAATACCAGTGGAAAAGGGAAATCGAAAGGTTCACCGGCTCGTCGGTTCTCGTCATCGAGGGCAACCACCTGAAGCGCGCCAAGATGTACGGTGCCCCTGAGTTCTACAAGATAGTTTCGTACCACGCCATGAGCAACGACATCAAGCAGCTCGGCAAGCTCGAAACCGATATGCTCATCATGGACGAGGTTCAGCGACTGAAAAACTGGAACACGCAGATTTCAAAGGCTGCCCGCAAGATTGAGTCGCAATACGCGGTGATGCTCTCAGGGACGCCGCTTGAAAACCGCATCGAGGAACTCTACTCCATCATGCAGTTCGTGGACCAGTATCGCCTCGGCCCGTTTTACAAGTTCCGCGAGGAATCGGTCGTCACTTCCGACAACGGGAAAGTGGTGGGTTACCGCAATCTCCATGAAGTGGGGGAGAAGTTGAAACCGGTGATGATACGCCGCCGCAAGGCCGACGTCGCCATACAGCTCCCCGCGCGCATGGACAAGGTGGTATTCGTTCCAATGACGCCCAAACAGATGGGGATGCACAACGAGTTCAAGACATCCGTGGCGCAGCTGGTGCAGAAATGGCAGCGGTTCCATTTCCTCAGCGAGACCGACCGCAAGCGGCTGCTCCTGTTCCTCTCCCAGATGCGGATGGTATGCGACAGCACTTTCATCCTCGACCAGGAGTCGCGCTATGACACCAAGGTGGAGGAGGTTGTGAACATGGTGCGCAACGTGGTGGAATCGGGCGACGAGAAGATAGTGGTTTTCAGCCAATGGGAACGCATGACGCGCCTCATCGCGGCAGAACTCACAAAAGAGGGCATAGGCTTCGAGAACCTGCACGGCGGCGTCCCTTCGGTAAAACGCAAGGAACTCATGGACCGCTTCACCGATGACCCCGAAAGCCGTGTCTTCCTCTCCACAGATGCCGGAAGCACCGGCCTCAACCTTCAGGTCGCCTCAATAATAATAAACGTAGACCTGCCGTGGAACCCCGCCGTGCTCGAACAGCGCATCGGGCGGATATACCGCATCGGCCAGCAACGCAACATCCAGGTTATCAACCTTGTGGCAAGCGGAACCATAGAGGAGCAGATGCTTTCGACCCTCAAGTTCAAGAGTTCGCTGTTCGAAGGTGTGCTCGACAACGGCGAGGATTCGGTATTTCTCGAAACCAACCGCCTCGACAAGATTATGGAAACGGTGGAGACGCTGACCGAGGACGTCGAAGATGTCGTGGCCGAAGAGATAACCGACGAAGCCCACCTCGATGAACCGCAAGAGTTCGAAACCTCCGTCGCAGAACCGGAATCCGAAGAGGAGGAAGACTACTACGATGACTATGATTATTACAGCGACTACGGCGGCTATTACGAGGACTACGGGTACGAAGAAGAGGAGGAAAGCGAAGAGGAGGAAGAAGCCCTGCAAGACAGTGACATTAAGTCGGTTCCACAAGATTCCGAAACACCGCAAGAACCCGTCACTGAAAACAACAACCTAGAAGAACCTCAAGCAGCAAGAGACACGAAACGTGCAAAGTCTACAAGTAGTAGCGGTGGAAAAGAACCAAGCTCTACAAGTGTCGGCGGCAGGGCAAAAGAACCCCGCAACGCCCAAGAACTGGTATCGCAGGGAGTATCATTCCTGAGCGGGTTGGCACGCACGCTCCAATCTCCGGAAGACACTAAAAAACTGGTAGACGAACTGGTAAACGAGGACGCAGAAACCGGCGAAACCACCCTGAACATCCCGGTCCCCGACAAATCCACGGTCCTGACCCTCTTCACCGCCCTCGGCTCCCTCCTGACGGCAGCGAAGAAGTGATACTTTGAGGATTTAATAACATAACGTCATGACTTGTATTGGAAAAGAAAACCGTTTCCGGCTACATTTGCGAAGGGCGTTGCACACTGCTCCCGAACGTACTTCGAATCTTGTCAGTTTTTTGTCGGAATTACCCGATGAAGCAAGCCGCTACAGATATATCTTGGAAAATTATGCCAACGAGTTGTTTTTTAGCAATGGTTATTATTGGCGTGTTTCCACTGACCATTATTGGGAATATATTGACCGCCGGAACGGAGTTGGCGTAAAGTTTCCCATTAAGATTGTAGGAGTCCAAAACATAATGAACATAAAGGGAATACTGCGACTGCCTTCCGAGATTTCTCTACCGGGACTCACTCTCGGTGTAATGACTCTGGTAGGGATTTCCTACATTCCGGAAGTTTCATCATTTCCAGTTGATAAAATAAAATATGAGGTATATAAGATATAAATATTTGTGGTGCAGAGGTAGAGGAGTTGGAAATTCCTGATACTGTGACCACGTTGGTCAATATCTTCCATCTCAAGAATATTACGCATTTTAAGTTCCCTCGTAATTTCCAAAGAGGCTCCTCGTTTTTCAATCTATGCTATTGTCCGAAGTTGACAACGGTAGAGTTCGGAGAATACCCGTTGTCAGGTTTCTCATCTTTCTTCAAAAAAGTGGCGCCATCATGCGGTTCATCATTCCAAATATGAGTTGGCTGTTAAAACTCAGGTCAGAGGCTTATGATTTTATGAACGTATATGAGAGGCATTTGGTAGATTTAGAAGGATTCTTTCATAAAAAGACAAATCCCTTTTCCAGTATTCCCATTACCCTTCACTTCAAAGAGATAAATGATGACTTAGAGAATTTTGAGCTGCCGGAATCGTGGGAAGAGGCTGAGAAAATTTGTGGATTTCTCAATGATTTCCCTGAATTTTACACCCAGATAAAAAGAGTTGTGATTCCTGCATCGGTCATTTGGTCTGATGATGACGACTATATCGAAGGCCCCTATGGGGAATCCCTTGACTCATGGAAATTTGAAGGGGGGAATATCCGTTGGTTTTTTCATTGTCAGATTGTGTCAAACTCGAGGCAGTACGGCTGCCGGAAAGCCTGAGAAATATTCCGAAATGTGCTTTCATCGACAATTTGAAGCTCCGTGAGGTGGAATTGCCTTCGCGACTTGAATATATAGGCTCTATGGCCTTTACTGGATTAAGCGAACTGAACCACATCACTTTCCCTGATTCGTTGCGCGCCATAGGAGATCTTGCCTTTGCCGGCACGGATTTAGAAGAAGTAACGCTACCGGTAAGGTGTATCATCCATCCTTCAGCATTTCACTCCCACGTCAAGATACACCGGATGCCGGAATAATGTAAAGGTTTTTTTCAGGCGTGTCTGGTGGCGAATTTGCCTTTGAAGGCGTAGCGGACCATGAGGTAATTGCAGGGAATACAGATTGCAAGGGCCGGGAGCAGGGCGATGGATTTCGGCACTATCAGCGCGAAGATGGCCACGAAGCCGGTCTGCAGACCCATGTTGATTAGGTGCGAGAGCACGAATCCGAGCATGTTGCGGCGGTTCGGGCGTGTCTTGAAGGTAAAGTAGGTGGATAGTATGAAGTTGAAAATGAAGCTGATGCCGTAGCTTATCAGCGTGGAGACAACGGGGGGCACGTGTACGGCCTCGACGAAGACCACATAGATGCCGTATTGCAGCACCGTGGCCATGCCGCCGGTCATGGCGAAGCGGATTATCTCGCTCATGCGGCTGTCGCTGACCACTATTTTTTTCGCTGCCCGCCCGGAGGCGTTGATAAGTGTCTTGGCGTCGTGATGTTTTGTTGTTTCCATGGTTTAAGTGTATTCTGTGGCGGTATCAGGCGTTCTCTTTTTCCTGTGAGGAAGGGGCATCTTGGCCGTTACATTCGGCCGCTATCTCGCGGTTTATGGCGTCTATGTAGTTGAGAAGTTCGTCGCGGCCGGTGCCTTTTTCCGACGAGGTTATGAAGTAGGGTGGCAGTTCGTCCCAATGCAGCCGCATCTCCTTAAGATAGGAGGCCACATTCTTTTTGCCGGCGTTGGGACCGAGTTTGTCGGCTTTCGTGAAGACGAGCGCGAAGGGTACGTCGTGTTCCCCCAGCCAGTCGATGAACTCCATGTCGATCTTCTGCGGTGAATGGCGAATGTCGATAAGCACGAAGAGGCAGGCCATGTGCTTGCGGTTGAGCACGTAGTCTTCGATGATTCTCACAATTTTCTCGCGCATCTGTTTACCGCGGGCGGCATAGCCGTAGCCGGGTAGGTCGACTATGTACCACTGCCCGTCGTTAACGGAGAAGTGGTTGATAAGGAGGGTTTTGCCCGGGGTCTGCGATGTTTTGGCAAGCCCTTTGCGGCGTGTCAGCATGTTTATGAGCGAAGATTTACCCACGTTTGAGCGGCCTATGAAAGCGTATTCGGGTGCGCCGTGGTCGGGGCACGCGGCTGCACGCTCGTTGCTGATAAGGTATTTGGCGTTCTTTATTTCCATGCTTCTTTCTGACTCTTGGGTGCAAAGATAATGTGTTTTTCCGAAATAAGCAAATTTTTCGTATAACTGCCGCCGGAATTACGCAGCGGTCATGCGGCCTGTAGGGCTATTTATCAATCTCCGGAGATGATTCCGAAGTATGGTCGGAAGATGATTCCGAAGTCGGTTCTGAAGCAGGTGCCGGATTGGCGCGCGAAGCCATCACGGCGGCTATTCTACGCTCGGCGGGGTTGTCGCCTGGGATGTAGAAACGTTCCGTGGCTATCCCGTCGGGGAGGTATTGCTGCTCCACCCAGTTCCCTTCGTAGTCGTGGGCGTATTTGTATCCCTGGCCGTAACCGAGCCCTTTCATGAGCTTGGTAGGGGCGTTGCGCAGGTGCAACGGAACGGGGAGGTCACCGGTTCGGCGCACGGCCTCTTGTGCCTGGTTGAGCGCCATGTATGAAGTGTTGCTCTTGGGCGACGTTGCGAGGTAGACGGCGCATTGCGCCAGCGTTATTCGCGCTTCGGGCCACCCTATTTTGTGGACGGCGTCGAAAGCGGCGTTGGCCAGCAGGAGAGCGTTGGGGTTGGCCATGCCGATGTCTTCGGAAGCGGAGATGATGAGGCGCCGGGCTATGAAGAGGGGGTCTTCGCCCCCCTCCACCATGCGTGCCAGCCAGTAGACGGCACCGTCGGGGTCGCTGCCGCGGATGGACTTTATGAAGGCCGAGATGATGTCGTAGTGCATCTCGCCGTCGCGGTCGTAGGCGGCAGGGTTTTCCTGGAGGCGGGAGGCCACCGTCGCGTCGTCGATGACGATGGTTTCACTCTCCGGTGTGGATTGCTCCAGAAGGTCGAGGATGTTAAGCAACTTGCGGGCGTCGCCGCCGGCATAGCGGAACAGCGCCTTGCGTTCCTTTATTTCTATGGTACGCGCGGAGAGCACCTTGTCAGTCGAGATGGCGCGTTGCAACAGTGTTTCGAGGTCGGCGGCATCAAGCGTTTTAAGGGTGTAGACCTGGCAGCGGGAAAGTAGCGGTCGTATTACCTCGAACGAAGGGTTCTCCGTGGTGGCGCCGATGAGCGTCACCGTGCCGCGCTCAACGGCGCCGAGCAGCGAGTCTTGCTGCGACTTGTTGAAACGGTGGATTTCGTCGATGAAAAGGATGGGGCGAGCTTTTGCGAAGAGTCCGGCCGAGAGTTTGCGGCAACTGTCCAGCACTTCGCGCACTTCTTTGACGCCGGAGGTGACGGCCGAAAGGGTGAAGAAAGGCGCCTCCACCGAAGCTGCGATTATCTGCGCCAGAGTGGTTTTCCCAACGCCGGGAGGCCCCCACAGGATGAAGGAGCCGACGTTTCCGGTCTCTATCATACGTGCGATGACGCCGCCCGCTCCTACCAGGTGGCGTTGCCCAATATAGCTGTCCAGGGTGCTCGGGCGCAATCGTTCGGCAAGAGGTGGAAGTGACATTCTTTCAGCGGTTTATGAGGTCCTGGGGATCGAGGTCGCCGAGCAGCGGGGTGAGCCCGGTGGCGTATGGACGTAGCTTGTCGGGCTCGAGCGTGGAGGTGATTCCCACGGTATGGCAACCGGCGGCTTTGCCTGCCTGTACGCCTTGCAGCGAGTCCTCGAAGACGATGCAGTCCTTCGGGTCGATGCCCAGACGCGACGCGGCGAGGAAGTAACCTTCGGGATTCGGTTTGCCATGGGTTATGTCATCGGCGGTGATGATTACGTCGAAGTAGGATGCGATGCCGGGGATGTGCTCGTAGAGTCGTCCCATCTTGTATCCGTTGCTGCTGGTGACAAGCGCCATGGGCACGTGCAGGGCCTTCGCTTTGTCAAGAAAGCGCTGTGCCCCGGGGCAGAAACGGTAACGCATCTTGCGCTCCTCGTCGTAGAGGATGCGCGTCACTGAATCGAAGTCCTGCGGATGGAAATAGGTGTTGAGGATATTGTCGAGCGTCATTCCCTTTATGACGTGCTCGAAGTCATCGACACCAGTCGGGAAACAGGTGTCGATGTGGTGCCAGATTTGGCTGTATTGGGTTTCGGAGTCGATGACAACTCCGTCAAGGTCGAAAAGGAATCCGGTCATTTACAGGTTTTTACTTTGTTTCTTTGGCTTCCCCGGAGAGATCCATGACATCGGCGTTGGGCATGACGTTTTTGTTCTTCATGCCGGCGGACATCATCTCCATGACGGCACCTTGAATCTGCTTTTCCTGCTCGGGAGTAGGTTTATAATCGGGGTACTTTTTGCCAAGGGCTTCTATTTCTTTGCCGTAATCTTCGCCGATTTTTATCAGCTCCTGCTGATCTTTAGCCTTCTCTATCTTTTCGGTAGCCGCCTTGGTGACGTCGAGGATTTCCTGAGTAGGGTCTTTCTTCTGGCAGGAGCCGAGGAAGAGCACAAGACATGCGGCTGCAATAAATAATTTCTTCATAATAAAAATGGTTTAAAGATAATGATATAGCCACAAAAACAATGGAAAGGTATCATTTCAGCAGCTACTAAAATGCAAATTTAGAAAAAATTTCCGGAATCTCCAAATTGGGGTCAGCCTTTTCACTACTTATTGATATTATTTCCGGAGATATTGGTTATTTGACGAAAAATCAGTAAATTTGCAGAGAAATAATCTCAATTATGAAAACTATCTTGAAACGAACAGTTGCCGTGACGGCTTCGCTGGCGCTCGTCGGCACCGCTTTGGCCGGGATTACCGGACCCTGGCGCGGGGAGCTCGACCTCGGGCAGATGAAACTTCCTCTTGTCTTTAACTTTTCGGAAAATGCTTCCGGCGAGGCGTTGTGCACGCTCTCTTCGCCGGCTCAGGGTGCAAAAGACATCCCGGCGACGGTGTCTTTTATCAGCGCCGACTCAGTGTCGGTACAGTGCAACGCCATCGGCGCAAAATACGAAGGGCGCATAGGGGAGGGGACGATTACCGGAACTTTCATGCAAGCCGGGCATTCCTTGCCGCTGAACCTTGCTCCTGAACAGTCGCTTGAGCAGCGTCGCCCGCAGACGCCGAAACCTCCGTTTCCGTACACCATAAAGGATACTACGTTTACCGCGCCCGACGGTGCCGTGATGTGCGCTACGCTGACGCTTCCGCCCGAAGCCGCGCAGCGCAAGGTCCCCGCAGTAATAATGGTTACCGGTTCCGGCGCGCAGAACCGCGATGAAGAACTCTTTGAACACAAGCCGTTTGCCGTAATCGCAGATTATCTGGCGCGCCACGGCATCGCCTCGCTGCGCTACGATGACCGCGGCACGGGCAAGTCGGGCGGCGTTTTCCTCAACGGCACGACATATACCTTTAAAGATGATGCCAAAAGCGCACTGCGGTTCCTGCGCTCCTTGCCGATGATAGGGAAGGCGGGCGTGCTCGGCCACTCCGAAGGTGGCACCATAGCCATGATGCTCGGCGCTGAAAAAGTTCCGGACTTCATTGTCTCGCTCGCCGGCATGATGGTTTCCGGCAAAGAGACGCTGCTCCGCCAGAACGCTCGCGCGCTTTCCGCCGGCGGCTTTACGGAGGCAGAAAAGGAAAACAGTCTGCGGATAATGGGAATGCTGCTTGACGAAATAGGGAAACAATATAAGAAAGGTATAAGCGAGGAGATTGACGTCTACTCCATAGTGGAGGCGTTCGGGCTGCAAGTGCCTCAAGAGATAGTGGAGGCGTTCAGGCAGACGCAAAAGGTACGAACTCCGTGGTTCGACGCGTTTGTGGTTCTTGATCCGACGCGCGATATTAAAAAGGTGAAATGTCCGGTGATAGCATTCAACGGCGACAAGGACACGCAGGTTTATCCCGACAACCTCGAAGTGCTGAAGAAACTGCTACCGAAAGCGGAAGTGTGCCTGATGCCCGGCCTGAACCATCTGTTGCAGCACGCCGAAACCGGCGAAGCCTCGGAATACGGCGAAATCCGCGAAACCATCTCCCCCGAAGTCCTCGAAGCGATAGCCGCTTTCATCCTCCGACAGTGATATTGGGTTACATTTGAAAAAAGAAAGCGGGCGATGTCATACCGACGTCGCCCGCTTTATAGGGGGAATTGTGTTGTTTCGGGGGTTATTTAGCGGAGTCGGCTGCGGGTTTCGCTGCGGAGTCGGCTGCGGGAGCGGCGGCTTTGGCCGTCGTGCCGTTCTTCAGGTACTTGTCAAGGAACTGGAAGAATGTGCGCTGCCAGAGCACGGCGTTCTGCGGTTTGAGCACCCAGTGGTTTTCATCGGGGAAGACGAGCATCTCGCATTCCAGACCACGCATCTTGGCTGCGTTGAAGGCCATCATGCCCTGCGAGGCGAGGATGCGGTAGTCGAGTTCGCCTACGGTCACGAGTATCGGGGCGTTCCATTTGTCCACGAAGCGGTGCGGCGAGTTGCTGTAAGTGCGCTGTGCAATTTCGTTGGATTTATCCCAGGGGGAGCCGCCGAGGTCGAAGTCGGCGAACCACATTTCTTCGGTCTCGAGGTACTGTGCCTCTACGTTGAAGATACCTGCATGAGCCACGAATGCGGCGAAGCGGTTGTCCTCGTTGTGGCCGGCCAGCCAGTATACGGAAAATCCGCCGTAGCTTGCGCCTATGGCACCTACCTTGGAGCCGTCAACGTAGGGTTTCTCCTTCATGTAGTCAACGGCAGCGAAGTAGTCCTGCATGTTCTGGCCGCCGTAGTCGCCTGAAATCTGGCGGTTCCACTCCTCGCCGAAGCCGGGGAGTCCGCGGCGGTTCGGGGCGATGACAATGTAGCCGTTGGCTGCCATGATCATGAAGTTCCAACGGTAGCTGAAGAACTGGCTGACAGCTTGCTGCGGGCCGCCCTGGCAGTAAAGCAGGACGGGATATTTCTTGTTGGGGTCGAAGTCCGGCGGGAGGATTTCCCAGGCGGTCATCTCCTTGCCGTCGGTGGTGGGAACCGTTACCTTGTTCACCTTGCCGAGTTTCAGCTTGGAGAGGAGTTCCTTGTTGATTTCGGTGATGTCTTTCACCTTACCGCCGGCTATGAGGCAGATTTCCTTGGGACGCTGCATGGAGTTGCGCATGGCGATGACGTTGCCGTCGGGGAGCTGGTGAATGCCGCTGTAGTCCCAGTTGCCGGAACCTTTTGTGAGTTCGTCGATTTTTTTATCGGCAAGAGTTATGCGGAAGACGGGTTCGATGCCGTCGCTATAGCCGTTGAAGACTATCGACTTGCTGTCGGGAGCCCAGGTGAAGCCTTCCGGCCAGCGGTCCCAGCCGTCGGTGAGGTCTTGGGCCGATGCGATGTCAGGCGTCTTGGCATCGACTACCATGAGGCGTTTCTTGTCGCTCTCGAACTTGGCGGTCTTCATGGAGAGCCATGCTATCTTGGAGCCGTCGGGCGAGAAGGCGGGGTCGGTGTCGTAGCCGTCGTTGCCCTCGGTGATGCAGGTGGTCTTGCCGCTTGCTATGTCATAGAGGTAGAGGTCCGAGTCGGTGGAGAAGGCATAGTCTTTGCCGGCGAATTTACGCGACACGTAGATAAGCTTCTGCGAGTCGGGACTCCATGCGAAGGCATCGGTGGCTCCGAAGGGGCGCATCGGGCATTCGAAGGGCTCACCCTCCATGATGTCCTTTACGTTGGCAAGTTCGGTGCCGTTGAAGTCGGCCAGGAAGGGGTGGGGTATTTCGGTGACCCACTCGTCCCAGTGCTTGTACATGAGGTCGTTGATGACGCGGCCCGAAGTCTCGGGCAGTCCGGCATAGAGGGTGGAGTCCTTGTCCTCTTTGAGGATGGGGGAGCCGAGTATCACCTTTTTGCCGTCGGGGGAGATTACGAAACATTCCACACCTTTTTCAATCGAGGAAACGCGCTGTCGTCCTGAACCGTCGGCGTTCATCACGAAGATCTGGTTCTTCTCGGTGTCTTTGTCGTAGCCGAGGAAAGCGAGTTTTTCGTTGTCGAGCCACTGGAGGTTCGATTCTGACTTTGCCGAGGTGGTGCGGCGTTTGAGCTCTGAACCGTCGGCGTTCATGGTGTAGATTTCGGCATTGGAGGCATTCTCTTCGATGCTTTCGTAGGAGATGGTGAAAGCTATCTGCTTGCCGTCGGGCGAGGGGGTGGCTTCAGCCACGCGGCCGAAGGCGGCCAGTACCTCGGGAGTCACCATTCCGTTTTCGATTTTCAGTGACTCGATGGTAGGAGCCTCGATTACTTTACCGTCGGCGCTTTCGCCGCTTTTGCAGGCGGTCAGGGCCAGGGGAAGCATCAGGGCACACATAGAGATGTTTGTTTTATTCATAAAATATTTAAAGTTAATAGATTTAAGGGCTAAACGCGGTAAGGCCGCGTGTTATGGGTGCAAATGTAGGTTAAAAACCGCGAATCTGCAAATTTTCCGAAAACTAATTGTGAACATCGTCGCAAAACGTGAGCGTCCGGATAAAAAACAAGCACCCCGCGGCCGGGCTGCGGGGTGCTTGCTATATGTAGTGTTTGTCACATCAGTCGTTCTTGAAGACGAGGTCGTCGCCCTTGCGGTCTATGACGATGGGGTGTTCGCGGTCCACGTTCTGTGCAAGGATGTCCTTTGAGAGCTGGTTGAGCACCATACGCTGGATGGTACGCTTCACGGGACGGGCACCGAATTCGGGGTCGTAGCCGTCTTCGGCCAGCAGTTCGAGGGCAGCTGGGGTGATGGTGAGTTTCACGCCGTTGTGGGCAAGCATCTTCTGCACGCCGCGCACCTGGAGGTCTACGATTTCCTGAATCTCCTTCTTGTTGAGCGGGGTGAACATCACTATCTCGTCGATACGGTTCAGGAACTCGGGACGGATGGTCTGTTTCAGCAGGTCGAGCACATCCTGTTTGGTGCGTTCTATGGTCTCCTGTCGGTTCTTGTCCGTCATCTTGGAGAAGTTCTCGCGGATGAGCGGCGAACCCATGTTGGAGGTCATGATAATGATGGTGTTCTTGAAATTGATGAAGCGGCCCTTGTTGTCGGTCAGACGTCCGTCGTCAAGCACCTGAAGCAGGATGTTGAAGACGTCGGGATTGGCTTTTTCAATCTCGTCGAAGAGGACCACGCTGTAAGGTTTGCGGCGCACTGCCTCGGTGAGCTGGCCCCCCTCTTCGTAGCCTACGTATCCCGGAGGCGCTCCTACGAGACGCGAGACGGAGTGTTTTTCCATGTATTCCGACATGTCGATACGTGTCATCATGTCTTCGTCGTCGAAGAGATATTCGGCCAGGGCCTTGGCAAGCTCGGTCTTACCTACACCGGTTGTGCCGAGGAAGATGAACGAGCCGATGGGGCGGCGCGGGTCATTGAGGCCGGCACGCGAGCGGCGCACGGCGTCGGAGACAGCACGGATGGCATCGTCCTGGCCTATCACGCGGCGGTGCAGTTCCTCTTCGAGATGCAGCAGTTTCTCCTTTTCGCTCTGGGCCATCTTCTTGACGGGGATTCCGGTCCAACGGCTCACGATTTCGGCTATGTCTTCGGCATCCACTTCCTCTTTTATCATTGCGCCTTCACCCTGCAGTTCTTTTAGTCGGGTCTGAATTTCGACATTCTCGTCCTCTTTCTGCTTGATGCGCGAATAGCGGATTTCGGCCACCTTGGCATAGTCGCCCTCGCGTTCGGCGCGTTCGGCCTCGAGCTTGAGTTGCTCTATGTCTATCTTGTTCTGCTGAATCTTGTTAATTTCGGTCTTCTCGGCCTGCCATTTGGCTTTGAGCGATTTCTCCTCTTCGCGCAGGTTGGCGAGGTCTTCGTCTATCTCCTTGAGTTTATAATCGTTGCCCTCGCGTTTCAGGGCTTCGCGTTCAATTTCCAGCTGTTTGATTTTGCGTGTTGCCTCGTCGAGCGCCTGCGGCATGGAGTCCATCTCGAGACGCAGTTTGGAGGCGGCCTCGTCTATAAGGTCGATGGCCTTGTCGGGGAGGAAACGGTCGGTGATATAGCGCACCGAGAGCTGCACGGCGGCGATGATGGCCTCGTCTTTGATGCGCACCTTGTGGTGGTTCTCGTAGCGTTCCTTAAGGCCGCGGAGGATTGAGATGGCGGATATTTCGTCAGGCTCGTCGACCATCACTTTCTGGAAACGGCGTTCCAGCGCCTTGTCTTTCTCGAAGTATTTCTGGTACTCGTCGAGCGTCGTGGCGCCTATGGAGCGGAGTTCGCCGCGGGCAAGGGCGGGTTTCAGGATATTGGCGGCATCCATGGCGCCTTCACCTTTGCCGGCACCAACGAGGGTGTGGATTTCATCGATGAAAAGGATTATCTCGCCGTCGCTCTGTGTCACTTCGTTGACGATGGCTTTGAGGCGTTCCTCGAACTCGCCTTTATACTTGGCGCCGGCCACGAGGGCTCCCATGTCGAGGGAATAGATCTGTTTCGATTTCAGGTTTTCGGGTACGTCGCCTCGCACTATGCGGTGTGCCAGGCCTTCGGCGATGGCGGTCTTGCCGGTGCCGGGTTCGCCCACGAGCATGGGATTGTTCTTGGTGCGTCGCGAAAGAATCTGTAGCACGCGGCGTATCTCCTCGTCGCGGCCGATGACCGGGTCAAGTTTGCCGCTACGCGCGCGGTCGTTGAGGTTGATGGCATATTTTGAGAGTGCCTGGTATGATTCTTCGGCGCTCTGGCCGGTCACCTTGTTGCCCTTGCGCAGCTCGGCGATGGCCTGTTCCAGCCCTTTCTCGGTGATTCCGGCATCCTTGAGTGCTTGCGAAGCCTTGCAGCGGGTACGCAGGATACCCATGAGCATGGCCTCTACCGATACATATTCGTCGCCTTGCTTCTTGGAGAAGTCGACGGCTTTCTGCATGGCGTCGTTTGACTCGCGTGAAAGGAAGACGTCGCCACCCTGAACCTTAGGCAGCGACTTGATGTCATCGTCTATCGCCCCTTTGACGGACTGGAGATTGGCGCCCAACTTCTGGAAAATGAAGTTGACGATGGTCTCGCTCTCGTCAATCAGGGCCTTGAGGATATGCGAAGGCTCTATCTGCTGCTGGCCTGCGGCGCGGGTCAGCTCGATGGCTTTCTGTATAACCTCTTGCGACTTGATTGTGAAGTTGTTGAAATTCATATCTTTCAGTTATTTGTTTGTCTATAGTTATAGGGAAGGTTTTTCATTCTCTATGTGTTAATCATCTACTTAATTTAACAAAATATATGCCTGAAGGTTGAGAAACGGCGTATGTTTTCGGATGCTGTCCGGCAAATTTAGGTAAATTAACATTTGTCTGCCGAAGATTTTTCACGAAATATCATTAAGTTAGAAAAATAAGTTGTAAATTTGCGGATGAAACATTCAGCGGCAACTACATTGTCAAAACCGTGACACAGTTGACAGCAAAATAACAGAAATAGCAAATGAGCAAACCGTATGTATTAGGAGTCGACATAGGAGGCACGAACACCGTCTTCGGAATAGTCGACGCACGCGGCCAGGTAGTGGCCAGCGACAGCATCAAAACGTTGAAACACTCCAGATTCGAGGATTATATTGAAGATCTCCACAGCGAGATTTCCCGTCTGCTGAAGGCTAACGATGCCGAAGATAAGATCCAGGGCATAGGGATAGGTGCCCCGAACGCCAATTACTATACCGGCGAAATACAGAGTCCGCCGAACCTTCCGTGGGGAACCGTACCGATGGCCGAGATGGTGAGCAAGGCCTTTCCCGGAGTACCGGTGGCCATCACCAACGACGCCAACGCCGCCGCCCTGGGCGAAATGACCTACGGCGCAGCTCGCGGTATGAAGGACTTCATCATGATAACGCTCGGAACCGGCGTGGGCTCCGGCATCGTGGTCAACGGACAGCTCGTCTACGGCCATGACGGTTTTGCCGGCGAGCTGGGTCATGTCATCATGAAGCGCAACAACGGGCGCGTATGCGGTTGCGGCCGCACAGGCTGTCTCGAGTGCTACTGTTCCGCTACAGGCGTGGCACGTTCGGCTCGCGAATTCCTCGAAGTGCGGACAGAACCCTCCATGCTCCGCAACCTCGACATAGAGAACATTACATCCAAGGATGTCTACGATGCAGCCGTGGCCGGCGACAAGCTCGCCAAGGATATTTTCGACTATACCGGCAACATCATGGGCGAAGCGTTTGCAGACATGATAGCCTTCTCCTCGCCGCAAGCCATTGTCCTCTTCGGTGGTCTGGCCAAGAGCGGCGACCTGCTGCTCAAACCCCTCCAGGCTTCCCTCGATGCCAATGTGATGCCTGTATTCCGCGGCAAGACCAAGATTCTTCTCTCTGAACTGAAAGAGAGCGATGCCGCAGTGCTCGGTGCCTCGGCCCTCGGCTGGGAGGCAAAATACCGTGCAGAAACTCCCGCCGCCAATCTCGCGGCCGGTGCGCCTGTCGTGTAAGCAACCGAATCCTTCGACTATATTTCTTAATAGCGGATCAGACTGGAGTCCATCTCCTCTCTGGCCCGCTTTCTAACGTCCGGTTCAGAAAGTTCGACAGCATGATGTCTCCATTTTCCGTAATTATACTTTCAGGGTGAAACTGCACACCATACAACGGAAGTTCAGTATGGCGTATAACCATAGGTAGATTATCTGCATCGAAAGCAGAAACTGTTATACAAGAAGGCAAAGAAGCAGCATCCACAGCCCACGAATGATAGCGCCCTACGATATTACCATCACCGATTCCCTTCAGAAGCGGGTCTGTAAAGTCCATGATTCGCAAAGCGGAGGCATGGCCGTGCAGCGGATGCGGCAAACTGTACAATTTTGCACCATAGCTCTCGGCAAGAGCCTGCATCCCCAGACAGATGCCTAATGTGGGCAGCGAGTGCTGTTTGCTCCATTCCAAAGCCCGCAACAGTCCACGATGCTCCGAGGGTATTCCGGGACCCGGCGACAAAATCATGGCATCGTATTCGCTGAGAATTTTTTCGTTAATGTCGTCTCCTTTCACAATGTGCGCTTCCGCGTACGGAAGAATCTCCAGAAGTGTTGAAATATTATGAACAAAAGAGTCTCTATTGTCAAGAATCAAAATTTCCATGTTGCAAATATAGTAATAATCATTTTAAGGCAGTAATTTTGCATCGTGAAAAATGAAATTATCATGAAAGCCGAGGAAGTGTGTCGGCTTATGAACCGTTTTGGAAATGAAAAACGGCCATGTGTATGGGGCTTTGACTATGGGTTGAAGCGCGGGTTCTTTCTTGGAAATCCGGATGATACATCTGAAATCCTGTGGGAGATGGAGGGAATCGGAAACAGCATGAGAGGGAATGGGCCTACACACGGCAGAAGCACGATGGAGATTCTCAGGGCACCTGGGTTTGAAGAGTATTCCGAGGCGTTTGCAGTGGTGAGCGCCGGTTTGCGGCGCGGTGACAGCTTTCTTGCAAATCTTACAGCCTCCTCGGAGGTTACGGTAAATGTATCGCTTGAAGATATTTTCCATGACTCGCCGGCCCGCTTCAAGTTTAAAATAGGAGATGAGTTTGTCTGTTTTTCCCCGGAACCCTTTGTAACTATCAACGGATGCAAAATATCCACTTATCCTATGAAGGGGACAGCAGAGGGGTGTAGCCGTATGGCTTTGCGACAACTTATGGACGACTATAAGGAACAGTGTGAGCACGCAACCGTAGTGGACCTCTTGCGCAATGACCTTGCTATGGTAGCGACCGGCGTCACTGTGAAGCGTTATCGCTATGCCGAAGTCGTCCACACTCTAAAGGGAACGTTGTTGCAGACAAGTTCCGAGATAACGGGTAATCTTGAGCCGGAATGGAGTGCTGGAATGGGAAGTATCATAATGTCGATGCTGCCGGCTGGTTCCATCTGCGGGGCACCCAAACAGTCAACTGTGGATCTGATAGGACGTGCGGAGAGGTGCGGGAGAGGGTGGTATACCGGAGTGGCCGGATACTTCGACGGCGAAAACCTTAAAAGCGCAGTCATGATACGCTGTCTTCAACGCGGTGCCGACGGTAAGTTGCGCTTTCATTCAGGCGGGGGAATCACTATAAACAGTGACTGTAAAAGTGAATATGAAGAACTCATAGGAAAAATTTATCTGCCATGCTGATTGAAACTATCAGGGTAACAGATGGCCGTTATTGCAATGCCCCCATGCACTTGCAGCGCATGGAGCGGTCTGTCCGTGAACTTTATGGCTGTGCATCCCCTTTGGTAGAATTACCCCCTGTCCCAGCCCCGTATAGTTCCGGGGTGGTGAAATGCCGTATTTTTTACGGAAAGGAAATAGGAAGTCTTGAGTTTGACAGTTACCGGCCGCGGGAGGTTAAGACTCTTAGGCTTGTGGAAGGGGGCGACATGGACTATCATCTTAAATATGCCGATCGCAGTCGCCTCGATGCGCTCCGGGCGCTACGCGGTGACTGCGATGAGATCGTGATTCTGCGTGACGGAATAGTGACCGACACAAGTTATTCAAATTTATTGTTCCTCTCGGATAATGGAGTCTTCACCCCAGCGGTCCCCTTGCTTTGTGGCACTATGCGACAGAGCCTTATAGAAAGAGGAGAGGCCGAAACTCTGTCCGTCACCGGCGAAGAATTACTTTCAGGAGCATATCATATTCATTCTGTGCTGATGATAAACGCCATGCTGCCTCCCGGGGCTGTACCCGCAATACCCATAGAGGCTATTTGCTTTTGAGGAAGGTGAGCATGTCGCGCGGCGAGAGGCGTTTCCCTTTGAGCAACAGCGTGGAGGTGTAGAGCTTGCCGGAGAAGGCGAGCGTCAGGCCGGCGCAGACGTAGAGCACCGCAAGGTCGAGCAGCGTCTGCCACCACGGTGCGCCGCCCCCGATGGCCTGTATCGGCGCTACCGTGGGGGACGTGAACGGTATCAGGCTGCACCAGAAAGACACGGCCGAGCCGGAATTGTCGACGGTAAACTGCCCGATGTAGAACGATGCCAGCAACACGAATGTCAGGATGGTCATATATTCCTGGTTCTCCTGGTTCTTGTCGGTCATGGCACCCACGGCGGCGAACATCGAGCCGTAAAACACATATCCCCCGAGGAAGAAAAGCATTCCGAAGACAAATGAGAGATAAAGGTGCGCGTCGAGGAGAATATCCGCCGGGAGCGAAATGCCGGCTACAACCATGAGCACACACACACCGGCACCGAGCAGCAGCGCCCAGATGAGCATCTGCGTCATGCCCAGGAGGCCTACGCTAAGTATCTTGGCGAGCATCATGGTGCGCCCGGTGACGCAAGTGGCCAGCACTTCCATCAGGCGGTTGCACTTCTCGTTCTTCACCTTGTTGAAAATCTGTGCGCCGTAAATCATGATGAACATCGTCAGGAAGATGCCTACCATCATGCCGGCCACCTGCCAGCCGTTGAGGTCGTCGGGCATCAGCGGGTTACTGGTGGTCTGTAATGTGTCGGAGTCTTTGGCGAGGTAGCCTATCAGGCCGCCGAAGACGAACATTATCACCGGCATCAGCAGTGTGCCGAGCCAGAAAGATTTATTGCGAATATCGGTTTGGTACTCGTTCTTTACGAGAATCCAGAGTTTGCTTTTGTTCATTCGTCGAGCAGTTTGAATTTATCGGCATCCTGCCAGGCGCCGAATTTGGCGCGGAAACGGTCCAGTTTATCCTTCGAGAGGGTGGCATAGACGGCGTCCGGGCCCGGGAGCGCCGTGCCGATCTCTTTACCTTTGAAATCGTAGATGTGAGACGAACCGTCATACTCGAAGCCATGGTCGTCCGTTCCCTTGCAGTCCACGCCGCAGACATAGGCCAGGTTCTCGATGGCACGAGCCGGGAGCAGTTTGTTCCAGGCATCTATGCGCGCCACCGGCCAGTTGGCAACGGCGAGAAGCACGTCATATTCCAGATCAACGTTGCGGCACCATACCGGGAAGCGTATGTCGTAGCACACCACCATGGCGATGTTCCAGCCGCGGAAGCGCACCGCCAGGCGGTGGTAGCCGTGGGAAAAGGATTTCTGTTCGCCGGCGAAGGTGAAGAGGTGTCGCTTGTCGGCGAAAGTTTCGTCGCCGCCCGGCTCTATGAGGAAGGCGCGGTTGTAGAGCGAGCCGCCGGAGTCGGCGATGAACGTTCCGGCTATGCCCATGTTGTAGCGCGAGGCCAAATTTTTCAGACGGTCAATGGTATTGCCGGTGTTGCGTTCGGCCAGCGGGCGGATGCTCTCCTTGTCGCCTGTCTGGAAACCGGTGGAAAACATCTCGGGAAGCACCACAAGGTCGGTGAGGGGATGCAACTTCTGCATCTCGCGCTCCAGGGTTTCGAAATTTTTCTCTTTGTCGCCCCATTCTATCTGCATCGGCAGCAGGGCTATTTTCAGGTCAGTCGTCATTTTAGTAATTATGGCAGCGTGGTCAAAAGGGAGGGAAGACTCAAAAAGCGAATTTGTCGGGGTATCGGGCGGCGTCGGCGTGGCGCGAATAGAAGTCTTTTATCCCGGCCATGTCTTTCTCTATGTCGCCGCTCAGCGGGTATTCCGTGGTTATGGAGATGGTCTTGGTGTGGTAGTCAATCACGCCGAGTTGCAGGGGCACGTCGGCGCCGTAGGCTATATGCAGGAAGCCGGTGCGCCAACGCTCCGTGCGCGAACGGGTGCCTTCGGGCGTTACTGCGAGGTTGACGTATGGCCGCTCGCGGAACATCCGGATGATGGAGTCGGTCAATGCCGAACCGCGTTTACGCGGCACCGGAATCCCTCCCAAAGCACGGAGCAGATACTTCAACGGGAAGAAGAACCAGAACTCCTTCATCAGGAAGTTGGCTTCGCGTCCGAGCGAACGGTAGGCGCATAGCCCCAGGATAAAATCCCGGTTGGAGGTATGCGGAGCCA
Source organism: Porphyromonadaceae bacterium UBA7180 (assembly GCA_002491165.1). Taxonomy (GTDB): domain Bacteria; phylum Bacteroidota; class Bacteroidia; order Bacteroidales; family Muribaculaceae; genus Lepagella. The sequence continues at coordinate 55,242 of DKVK01000060.1, read as the reverse complement.
CGCAGATCACGCACTTATCGCGACGCGGTGCCGTGATGTCGGTCTGCCAGCCGATCCATTTCAATATCGTGCCCCAAAGGTTCATGTCTTTTTATAATGAAATGCACACCATCCCCGGGAGCGGAACTGCGCCGCTCCCGGAGCCGGTGTAGAATAGAATTTCAGATTTCAAGCTTCACTCAGTCGGCGAGAGCTTTCTTGTTGGCATCCTTGACGCTTTGCGGAACGGCGTCATTGAACTCTTTGACAGCGGCTTCGAGGCTGCCCTCGAAGTCTGACGCAATCTTGTCGAAGAGGGCGCGGAAGAAACGTTCCTTCTCGCGGGTATACTCCTTGCGGGTCTCGAAGGCGCGAGGTCCTTTGTCGAAGAAGACGTTAGCGTTGCAACGCGCCGTCTCGATGGCGTCAAGTACTTTGCCTATGGCAGTGTCAACGGCATCTTTGTTGATGTCCTTGATTGTATAGTAGTTGAGCATCATGTCTTCGATGACGTTTGAACCCACTGCGGTCACAAACTTTTTGAATTCTCTTTTGTTTGCCATTTTTATGAGATTTTTGGTTCTTTTATAATAACAACACCGCGGTGCCGAAAGTTCCGGAGCGCCTAACCGATGTTGATGACAAAGTTAATGATTTTATCCGTTATATGCAAGAATCCACGCGGGTTTTTCCGTAAAAACGCCGCGTGTTCCCACAGACTATATCGGAAACATCAGCCATATCATAACAAAAAAATCCCCCTTCCATCCCTTGAAATTACAAAAATTCTAACAAAAGCGGAAAAATATTTGCATAATCCGGAAAGAAGTGCTACCTTTGCTTTCGGAACAACGCTATAGAGCCTATGAAGCTTAAAAACCTGTTATCCCATGGCGCGGCCCCCGAGTGGCTGGCCGATCTCTCCGACATTATCACCGATAAGAATCCGCAGCCCGAAGACTCCCATCCTTATTATGCCGAGCCCGGCGACGACATCGATGACTGGGCAGACGGTATGTCAGTATAGAACCGGTTTGTCAATATAGATTATGTCAAAAGCGCAACTCAAAAAACAGCTCAAAAACTTCGATGCAGGGCAGCTCTCCGAACTGATTCTGGAACTCTATGTCTCCAACCATGATATCAAGGAATACCTGGAGTTTTGGCTCAATCCCGATTCAGAGGCGTTGGCTGAAAAATACGGGGATAAATTGTTAAAATGCTTTGCCCATTCCGGATATTGGCGCCGTAAACCTGATGTGAGGAAAGCTAAGGCTATCGTGGAGAAATTCGTATCTTTCCGTCCGGATCCGCTTTGCACTATAAAAATGTATCTTAATTTGTCGGGATATATTTTGCAATGCGGTGCTTTCATTTCACTCGAAAAATTGAAAACAGCGGCCGCAGCGCTCAGAAAGGCCATGGTAGAGGCTGAAGCGAACGGCGTGTACACGCAGTTTGAAAACGACATGAAGAACATGGCGCAGGCATACAAGGAGCGGTGCTATAACTATCAAGTTACAGAACACTTTCCTCCGGAACTTTTGGAACCGATAAAAAACACCACCCTCTGAAGTCAGAAATTGCGTAGCACCTGATAAAGCTGGTGTACCGGAAGTCCCATAACGTTGTAGAAGGAGCCGCGGATGCCTTTCACCGCCACGCAACCGATCCATTCCTGTATGCCATAGGCCCCTGCCTTGTCCATCGGGCGGAAATTATCTAGGTAGTAAGAAATGTCTTCCGGATCAATTTCGGCAAACTCCACATCCGTGGAACATGAAAACGACACTTTATTATTACGTGTGGCCACAGTGACGCCGGTCACTACGTGGTGGGTGTGGCCGGAAAGCTCGCTCAGCATCCGGAAAGCCTCTTTCTCGTCGGCCGGTTTGCCGTAGATTTTCTTGTCGTAAATCACCACGGTATCGGCGGTGATGAGCAACTCGTTGTCGCGCAGCATCTTATGATAGGCTGAAGCCTTTTGCAGCGACAGGTATTCCGGCACATCGTCGGCCGCAAGTGTGTCCGGATAACTTTCCGGAATATCGCCGATGGAGATTACTGTGAAAGGGATTCTCAATTGGCCGAGCAATTCGCGGCGACGCGGCGACTTGCTGGCAAGCAATATCTTGTATTTCTGAAGATTCTCTAACATACTGTATAAACGATGCGTGGGAGCAAAGAGTTTTAGGAGAGTATTACCAGCCGAAAGCTTTGTCGTCGGCCATCCAATGGCCTTGGGCTTTTAGCAGTTGTTCGAGCAGGTCGCGCACGCAGCCGTAGCCGCCGGTGAAGCGCGAAATGTAACGCGCGGTAGCGAGCACTTCACGGGCGGCGTCGTGCGGGCAGCAACTCAGCCCCACATGGCGCAGGCATTTCAGATCGGGAATGTCGTCGCCCATATACGCCACCTCGTCGGCCGTCAGCCCTTCTTTCTGCATCCACTCTTCGAGCACGGGAAGTTTGTGGCCGGCGCCCTGATAGATGTCTGCGATTCCCAAAGCACGGTAACGCAGCACAATGGCATCGGAGGTTCCCCCTGTGATGATGGCTATTTTCACTCCACGTTTCACGGCTAACTGCAAGGCGTAGCCGTCCTTGATGTTTACCATGCGGCGCGGCATTCCGTCGCTGCCGAGCGGTATGGTGGAAGGGGAGAGCACACCGTCGACATCGAGCGCGACGCCGCGTATCTTCTTCAAATCGTAATCAATGGCACTCATAAGTCTTTGAAATGGAATCGGTCAATAATTTGTAAATTCCCGCAAGGCGCGCATCGTCGGCAAGCATGGCGAGATGCTTCGAAGTGGTGACGGTGTCGCCGCGCCGGGCCGGCCCGGTCTGGGCGTCGTAGGGGGAGGCATCGGCGAGTTTGCGTGTCGTCTCTTCGATGAGCGGCATCAGCACCCCGAACGGCAGTCCGCTCTTTTCCAATTCTCCGGAGGCGAGGTGCCACAGATGGTTCACGAAATTGCAGGAGAGCACAGAGGCGAGGTGCAGGCGGCGGCGCGCTTCCGAATCGGCATAGTAACACTTGGCGCCAAGGCCTTCGACAATCCGTCGCAGCAGAGCCTCGTCATTCTTCGCGTCCGCTTCCGTAAAGAAGGGAATGCGCGAATAATCGAGCTCCACTTTCTTAGAAAACGTCTGGAGAGGGTAGAACACGCCGGGACGGCGGAATCTGCATTCGCGCAGCTCTTCGATGCCGGTGGTGCCCGAAGTGTGGGCCACGAATGGTTCGCCTTCGAGCCGTTTCCTCAGCTTGCCGCAAACCTCGCGTATGGCGTTGTCGGTGACTGATACCAAATAAAGGTCGGCATCCGGCCGCAGCCCTTCGAGGGTATGCGGATTCACTTGCGCCACGTCGTGGGCGGCACCGAGCATCCGGAGCAGGTGCGTTGCCACGTTACCGCGCCCTATGATGTCTATGCGCATCATGGCTTGCGCCCCTCTCCCCCGCCTTCTCCGGCGCCGTACTTCCTTTCGAGGAAGATTTTTACCTCCTGGAACAGCTTCGAGGCGAACACGAAGTCATTGAGCGCCTTGCTGCGGCTCCGGAAGATGTTGTGGTCGTTGCCAATCCAGTCACAGTGACCCTTGTTGATGAAGATGATATTCTCGCCTATACCGAGCACCGAGTTCATGTCGTGGGTATTGATGACTGTGGTCATCTTGTACTCGTGCGTAATGTCGGAGAGGAGTTGGTCAATGAGAATCGATGTCTTCGGGTCGAGGCCTGAGTTGGGTTCGTCGCAGAAGAGGTATTTGGGGTTCAGCGATATGGCGCGGGCTATGGCCACACGTTTCTGCATACCTCCCGAAATCTCCGAGGGATACTTGTTGTCGGCGTTTTCGAGCCCCACGCGGTTGATGCAGAACTGTGCGCGCTCCTTCTGCTCGGCCTTGGACATCTTGGAGAACATCATCAGCGGGAACATAACGTTGCCGAGCACCGTAAGGTTGTCGAAGAGCGCCGACCCCTGGAAGAGCATACCTATTTCGGTGCGCAACTGGCGGCGTTGCGCATCGGTCATCTGTTTGAAGGGGCGGCCGTCGTAGAATATCTCACCCTCTTCGGGCGTCAACAAACCTATGAGGCACTTCATGAATACCGTCTTGCCGGAGCCGGACTGTCCGATGATGAGGTTCGTCTTTCCTGTCTCGAAGGTGGCCGAAATGTCGTGGAGCACCCGGGTGCCGTCGAACCACTTGGATACGTTCTTGGCTTCAATCATTGCAGCAGGAGTTTAGTGAGGATTACGTCGGCGGCCAGAATGAGAATGGAGGAGGAGACCACGGCGTTGGTCGACGCCTTGCCCACCTCAAGCGACCCTCCCTTAACGTAGTAGCCGTAATAGGCGGCCACGCTCGTTATTATGAAAGCGAAGAAGTAGGTCTTGATGATGCCGTACCACACATACCATTCCGAGAACATGGTCTGGATGCCGTAGATGTAGTTTTCCACCGAAATCATGGTGGTGAACTCGGCCACGAGCCAGCCGCCGAAGAGACCCATGAACATGGAGAGGATGCAGAGCACCGGCACGAAGAGCACGAAGCCCACTATCTTGGGAAGCACTATGTAGTTGGCGCTGTTGATGCCCATGATGTCGAGGGCGTCTATCTGTTCGGTGACGCGCATAGTCCCTATCTCGGAGGCGATGTTGGACCCTACCTTGCCCGCCAATATCAGCGACAGGATGGATGAGGAGAACTCCAGCAGCAGGATTTCGCGCGTGGCAAGGCCGGTGGAGTAACTCGGTACGAGCGGAGACACTATGTTGAGCGTCATCTGGATGCATATCACCGCTCCGATGAATATCGAGATTATTATCACCAGCGGAATGGAGTCCACGCCGAGCTTGCTTATCTCGAACACCGTGTTGCGCAGCGTCACGCTCCATTTGTCGGGGATGCGGAACACCTGGGTGAGAAACATGCAATAGTGTCCGAAGGTCTTTATCGATGAAAGAATCATTGGTTTTTCATTTTTGGGTTGTTTGCGTCCGGTAGCGGAGTGCCGGACGCCGTGCAAAATTAATCAAAATTTTGCGGAACGGCTCCCGCGGGTGCGAATTAGACCAACTTTGCCGCCTTATTTGCCAACAGTCTTGTCGGCGAACAGCAGGCAGTGCAGCGTCTCGATGGCGCGGTCGGCCTCGTCGGCAGGCACAACTACAGCCAGTGTGGTGTCCGAAGTGCCGTCGGAGGTGGCCAGTACGCGTATTCCGGAAGCGGCAAGGCCGCGTAGCAGGCTTTCCTGCATCTCGCGGCGCTTCTTCATCCCTTCGCCTACCACCGCTATGGTGGCCAGCTTGTAAGAGACGGAGATGTTTTCCATCTCTCCGCGCGAAAGTTCCGGACCGAACTCGTCGGTAAGTATCTTCACGGCTGTCCCGCTTTCCGGAGCGGCTACGGCGAAGGCGAATCCGGCGTCGCGCTCGTGGGTGTTCACCAGATAGACGCTAACGCCGTTCTTGGCCATGGCGTTGACGGCGCGGCTCGCCGTGTCGGTGCTGTCGCGGCCCTGCGCCTGCACGCTGATGAGCGTGGTGTCGCGCACCGCCGAGATGCCTTTTACCACCAGGGCGTGGCCGTGGTGCTCGTCGGTGATCCATGTCCCCTCCGCCTCCGGATTGAACGTGTTCAGGATGCGGATAGGTATGTTCTTGTGGAATACCGGATAGATAGTGGGGGGATATATCACTTTCGCACCCATGGTGCAGAGTTCCATAGACTCTATGAAGGTCATGTGGCGCACCACGAAGGCATCGGGGATAAGGCGCGGGTCGGCGGTCATGAAACCGTCCACGTCGGTCCATATCTCCAGCACTCGGGCGCCCAGCGCCGCGGCGATGAGGGCAGCCGTGTAGTCGCTGCCGCCGCGTCCCAGGTTCGTAATCTCGCCGGTGTCGCGGTCGGTGGAGATGAAGCCGCCTGTTACCGCGCGGCGGAATCCGCCGTCGCCCAGTGTCTCTTTTATAAGTCGGTCGGTGAGCGCCGTATCGGCTATGTTCTTGTTGAACCACCGCTCGGTGCGTATGAAGTCGGGGGAATGGTAATAGGTAGCGTTTTCGATAATCTCGGCAACGAGGGGCGACGACATCCTTTCGCCGAAGCTCACCACCTGCGCCAGCGTGCGGTCGGTGAGGTCGCCCAGCAGGGCTATCCCTTCGTAGAGGCGCGTAAGCTCGGCGAGCAGCTCCTCTATGCGGGCCGTTATATCCTTGCGGCGCGGGGGGGACACGAGTGCTTCGATGATTTCAAGATGCCGGCGCCGCGCGGTCTCAACCTCCCGGCGGTATTCCGCGTTGCCGTCGCGGGCCATTTCGGCGCCTGCTATCAGGCGGTCCGTAAGCCCTCCCAGGGCCGACACCACCACCACGCAGGGTTCCTCGATGCTCTCGACTATCTTCTTGACATTGCTCAGCGAGCGCACTGTCCCTACCGACGTGCCCCCGAATTTCAATACTCTCATTTGAATATCTCGGTTATTTTCTCCAGTTCAACTTTGCGTTGCGAGCCGTCGGCCATATTCTTAACGGTGGCGACACCCTCTTTCAGTTCTTCGCTGCCGATGATGGCAACGTATGGCACGTTCTTGGCGTTGGCATACTGCATCTGCTTCTTCATCTTGGCATTGTCGGGGTAAACCATCGCCGGTATTCCGGCGTCGCGCAGGCGCCACACGCACCCCATGGCTTCGCGTGCTTCCTCCTCGCCGAAGTTGGTGAACATCACCTGCACGCCGCGCTCCACCTCCTGCGGGTAGAGGCCCAGCGTGTTGAGGACGTCGTAGATGCGGTCGGCGCCGAACGAGATGCCTACTCCCGAGAGACCCTCCATGCCGAAGACGCCGGTGAGGTTGTCATAACGGCCGCCGCCGGTGATGCTCCCTATCTCCACGTCGAGGGCCTTGACCTCTATGATGGTACCCGTATAGTAGTTGAGGCCGCGTGCCAGCGAGAGGTCCACTTCCAGGCAGGCGGAGTGCGGGAGCGCTTCGTAAGCCTTGACGACGGTCTCCATCTCGTCGAGGCCCCTGAGGCCGGTTTCGGAACCGACAAGCAGCTCACGCATACGGGCTATCTTCCCGGCGTTGGTGCCTTTGAGCTCGAGGACCGGCACAAGGCGCTCTATGGCTTCATCCCCGAGGCCGCGCTCGCGCAGTTCCTCCTTCACTTTGTCGAGTCCTATCTTGTCGAGCTTGTCAATGGCCACGGTGATGTCCACCACCTTGTCTGCGTGCCCTATCATCTCTCCGAGCCCGGTGAGCACCTTGCGGTTGTTAAGTTTGGTGGATACGTTCACTTTCAGCTTGTGGAAAACGTAGTCGATGAGTTCGAGAAGCTCCACCTCGTTGAGTAGCGAGTCGGAACCTACTACGTCGGCATCGCACTGGTAGAACTCGCGGTAGCGTCCTTTTTGGGGCCGGTCGGCGCGCCATACCGGCTGCATCTGGTAGCGTTTGAAAGGCATCTGCAGCTCCGAACGGTGCTGCACCACAAACCGTGCGAAGGGTACCGTGAGGTCGTAGCGCAGACCCTTTTCACAGAGACGCGGCGTCAGCTTCGTCACGTTGCGGGAGAGCAACTCCCCGTCGCTCACCGAGCGCAGATAGTCTCCCGAATTGAGTATTTTGAACAGCAACTTGTCGCCCTCTTCCCCATACTTGCCCATGAGCGTGGAGAGGTTTTCCATTGCCGGTGTTTCTATCTGGGAATAACCGAACAGCCGGAATGCCTCGGTTATGGTGTCGAAAATATAATTACGTTTTGACATCTCCAGGGGACCGAAATCGCGCGTCCCTTTGGGTATCGACGGTTTTTGTGCCATATAAAAATATTATCTATGAAGTCAGAAAAACTTCTTATCAGACTGCGAAATTACTAAAATTTTCTGACATACGCCCCACCTTGCGTTGAAAAACTTGCACACTCGGCGCCGAATGGCTAACTTTGCGCCATGAAACAGATAATCATTACCCCCGAAATATATAGCGCGGCACCCGGTTTCCGCGAACTCTACATTGAAGCCGACGTAGTGAACGGCGAAACACAGGACGAACTTTTCGCAATGATAGAGGCCCAAGGGGAACGGCTCCGCGGACTTCTCACCATCCCCGAGATAGCACAACGCCCGGCCATAGCCGCAACTCGCGCGGCTTACAAGGCGCTCGGCAAGGAACCCAACCGCTATCGGCCCTCGGCCGAGGCACTGCACCGCCGTATGCTCCAGGGCAAAGGACTTTACCGCATCAACGCGCTGGTGGACATCATCAACCTCCTCTCGCTGCGCTACGGCTACAGTATCGGCGGTTTCGATGCCGATAAGATTACCGGCCCTGTGCTGACGCTCGGCGTGGGACGCGAAGGGGAACCGTTCGAGGCGATAGGCCGCGGTGCGCTCAATATTGCCTGCCTCCCCATATTCCGTGATGAAACCGGCGGCGTAGGGACTCCGACAAGCGACAACGAGCGTACCAAGATGACCCTCGCGACGCGACGCCTCGCCATGACGGTAAACATCTATGGCGAAGCTACCGACGCAGCGGGACTCACAGGTCGCGAAGCCGATTTCCTCCGGGACGCCACCAGCCTCCTCGAAACCTACGTCCAGGCCACCAACATCCGCCACCAACTGATAGAGCCGTAAGAGCCTCATCCTATTATATCCGCCACATCAGTCACATTCATCACATAAAAAACATAAATCACATCCCCGTCACAAAACAAGAGGCCGGCGCTCAATAAAACGAGCGCCGGCCTCCAATATCTACAAGCGATTTTTTCAGAACTTGAATCCAGCCGTGAGCACAACCTGGCTGTTGTTCATGCTAAGCTTGCTCTGCGGGCTCTGGATGCTGGACGTGGGGTCGGGGGTGAAGGCATGGTATTCTCCGGTGCGGTGTTTCCACACATAAGCCATGTCCACATAGAACTTCTTGTACTTGTAGCCAAGACCGCAGGTTACGTAATTGGTGCTGTTCTGTAGAATGTACTCCGGGCGTGTGCCGGCGGTGTAGACCGTCATCCCGTTGTCCCGAACCTTCTGCTTGACAGGCGAGCTGCTGTAGCAATAACCGGCGCGGACGCTGAACTGCGGGGTGACGCGGAACTCGGCACCGACGCGCAGCGTGGAAGTATTCTGTGTGTACTCCTTTATGTCCGAGTTGGTGTAATAATACGGGTCGTTCTTGTCCAGCGAACGGGTTGCGGCCGGTTTCCAATACCAGTCGTCCCAGTCGTCGTAACCGTAGTCATAGTCGTAATAACTGTCGGTGTAGCTGTACTTCATGGAGCGGTTGGATGTCCACTCATAGTCGGCCGAAAGTATGAAGCGCGGCAGCACGAGGGCCGCACTGGCTATGAATCGCCATGGAGCCTTGTATTTGAAAGAGTTGGTGGCAGTGTAGCCGCCGTTGGTTTCCTGGCCGCCCCGGGCTACGTCGCCCTCGCCGATACCGGGATTCGGCGCGTAGCTGTACGTAGTGTTGGCGTAGAAGTCCTGCGTGAGGTGGTACCATGTAGGAGTGTGGATGGCAAGACCGATTCGGAACTCTTGAATGGGTTTCACTATAAGGCCGAACTTGTAGTTGAAACCTACGCCGTCCACCTTATAATAATTGTAGAGGTCCCAGTCGGAAGCTGTGTTGCCGTTCGAACCGTTGACATAGGCGCCTTTCAGGCTCTCGCCCCAGAGGCTCTCGAGACGGTAGTTCATGTCGATGATGTCGAAGTCCATACCCCAGTACACCACGTCGGCGATGTTGCCTCCAAGACTGATGTTGTACTCGTCTATGCTGCCTTTTTCAAGATAGTCGAACGAGCCGAAACCGCTTGTCCCGCGGCCGAACTGCCCCTGCCATGTGGGGTTGTCGGGAGTTCCTTCGGGCGAGATGAGGTAGCTGTCGTAGCCCAGGATTGAAATCCACGCGGGAGCAAAGCCGCCGTCGTTGGGATTGTAGGGGTCGTAATTATTTTCGGTTGTGAGATCTGGTACGGTGCATTCGTCGTTTTGGGTGACGCCTGCGATGTAGTTGGTCATCGAGGTCTGTAGCGAGCCGATGGAGCCGCGCACGTGGCGGTTGAAGCTGGCGCCTTTGTTGTAGGTGAAGCCGAAGTTGATGTTCGGGCAGGCATCGCTGTCAATGCGGTAAGTGAAGACGGCACCGATGTTGTTGAGCAGGAACTTGGTCTGGTCCTGCGTCGTCTTGTAGCCGAAGTCGTCGGCGGTGGCGCGCTGGCAGTCGAGGTTGAGGGTGAAACCGATGTCGTTGCGGCGGTATACGCCGATGCCGGCGGGGTTTTGCGAAAGGGTGGAGAGGTCGCCGCCGAGCGCTCCGAAGGCGCCGCCCATGGACATGAAGCGGGCTGTGCCCTTGAGGTCCTGCTGCGACATGGTGACGGCATTGAGGGCGTCCTGTGCCGAGGCCGACACTGCCGTCAGCGCCAGTATGGAGAGGGTGGTGAGTAATGTCTTATTCATAGCTTGTCAATTTTTTCGGGTGATAGTGGAGGGAGGTTTTGAGGTAGCGGCCGGGAAGAGGCCGGGTGGAATCGCGGTAAACCTTGCAGGAAGCAATTTGCGGTTGCCGTGTGTCAGAGTTTAGGTCGTTATGAAACGGAGTGGAGAGGAGTGAAGAAACAAGGCCCGACATGCTTCCGGAGACAGTGACCGGGAGAGATGTCAGGCCTGTGGTGCTGAGAGTGTTATCTGCGGTGTCCGCCGCCACCTCCTCCGGAGCGGCCCCCTCCGCCGCCACGGCTGCCGCCGCCACCGCGACCGCCGGTGCTGAATCCGCCGGAGGAGCGGTGCGAGCTGCCGCTGTTGAAGCTGCTGCGGTTGGAGTTGCCGCTGCTGCGGTGGTTGTTGTAGCCGCTTGAGTTGCTGTTGGTGGAGCGGTTAACCGAACGGTTGGTGGTGACTCCGGTGCGGTTGGTGGTAGTGCCTATGCCGTAGTTGCGGCGTGTGGCGGTGCCGTTGAAAGTGCCGTTGGTTGAGGTGGTTCCGGTACCGGCGCCATACTGGCGGTGTCCGCCGGTGGTCATTCCGTTGTTGACGGTGCCTCCCATGTAGCCGCTGCGGTGCGTGCCTACGCCTTGCGAACCTCTGTAAGAGCCGGCGCCGTTTATGGTCTGCTGTTGGTTGCTTACACGGTGACCGTTGCTGTTGATGGAGTAGGGACGGCGTTCCGAAGAACTCGACGAAGCGTAGCCGGGACGCGAGGAGGCAGTGCCTCCGTAGCGGTTTCCGCCGGGACGTGTGCCGTCTGCCCAGCCGTCATACGGTCCGTTGGGACGGCGTCCGGCGTTCGGGCGGTAGTGGTTGGCCATATAGCGGTCGCTGTGCCACCCGTGGCCGGGTCCCCAACCGGGTCCCCAACCCCATGACGGCCCCCACCCCGGACCCCAGCCCCACGAGGGACCCCATGCCCAATAGGGATCCCATCCCCAGGCGGGTCCCCACGACGGGCCCCAGCCCCAATTCCAGCTTATGCTCCACGAGGGAGCCCAGCCCCATGACCACCGCCATGAGGGGCCCCAGCCGTAGCTGTAGAGAGGCCAATCGCTGTAGATGTAGACCGGCGCGAAGGTGGGGGTACCGTAGTCGTCGATTACGATTTCGACATTGCCGTAGGAGTTCTCAAGCACTCCGGCCAGCACATCGGCGTTGTCGATGACAATCGTCGGGTTTATGTATTTCTGTATCTGTTGGGTATTTACGAAATCCTCGCCGTATGCCGTGGCGTTGCCTATGGTGTCGATAGGGGTAGTGTAGTACTGGCCGCGGCGGTTGTAGGTGTCAACATCTATCTCGTCGAAGTTCTTTATGTAGTTCGATTTCTTTTGTTGCTTTTCCTGCGATTTCTTAGGATTATAGTAAATATCGTCGTCATAATCATTCTGGGCCCACATCGGCGATGCCAGGCCTGCGAAGAGGAGCGTGATGAGTACGGCTTTTTTCATTTTCGTTCGGTTTTAATATAAGACTCCGAGCGGAGCCAAAGGTTTAGAACGCTCTGCATCGTATAGTGTTAAAAATCACAGTTTACAAATCGGGCAAGAGCTTCTTCTCCTACTATTTAAACGTCCGGATGTCCCAAATCAGTATTCCCGTTAGCTTTATTTAACACTCGACGGTTTGGAAGTGAGGTTATGGAGTTTGTTTTTATGGCACCAAATTTTATATCGGCTCAAAATTAGTAAAAAAGGAGAATTATCGGCCCAATCTAAGCCGATTTTTGGCTGTTTTTCTCTTTTTTTGAGCCGATTGGATCGGTATTTAAGAAATAGAATGGATTTATAAAGATGCCTTTATTTCAGAAATAGAGGTAAAAGGGGTGGCCCAGGCGGCGGTATTCTTCGGAGGGAACGCCTGGCGAGGTTTCGAGAGTCAGTTCATGGCAGAGGCTTGGCGGAACGGGGTCATTATCTGCCGGTTTCATGAATTCTGTGAGAACGCGTTTCACCGGAGCGGATGAGTGCCCGCGAACGGTGGTGATGCGGATGGGGGCAAGTCCTGCCTTTGCGGCAACTTCCTCCACTTCCTCTAAGCGTTCGTAGGGGAAAATCATGGCGAGACGCCCTCCCGGGAGGAGCAAGCGGGCGGCATGACCCGGTAGCGAGAGGGGGGAAAGGGCGCCGTCGTGGCGTGCGAGTAGCCGCGGCGTATCGGGGTCGGAGATTCCGGATGAGAAAAATGGTGGATTGCTGACAATCAGGTCGAAGGGCTCGGCCTCGTATTCGGCGATGTCGCACTGCAAGAATGTGACATCGGCTTCCCACGGTAGGTCGGCGGCGTTCTCGCGCGCTTCCTCCACCGAGTCGCGGTCGGTGTCGATTCCGTTGACGGCGGCCTGCGGATTGCGTTGGGAGCACATCAGGGCTATTACGCCACAGCCGCAGCCGGCGTCGAGAATCCTTCCGGCACCGGAGACATCGGCCCACGTGCCGAGCAGTACGCCGTCAACGCCCACTTTCATGGCGCTGCGGCGGTGCCTGACGGCGAAGCGTTTAAACCTGAAGAGGCGTTCCTTGGCCATCTTGCCGGGGTTTGGGTTCGGCGCGGAGTTCGAGACGCACCACATTTTCTACATGGTGGGTATGCGGGAACATGTCCACAGGCTGCACCGCCGTTATGGCATAGAGGTCGTCGAGTAGCGCGAGGTCGCGCGCCTGCGTTGCGGGATTGCAGCTCACGTAGACTATCCTCTCTGGCCGGGCGCGGCGTATCGTTTCCACCACGTCGGGGTGCATACCGGCGCGCGGCGGGTCTATTATCATCACGTCGGGATGGCCGTGGCGCTCTATCAGTGCGTCGTCGAGCACATCTTTCATGTCGCCGGCATAGAAGATGGTGTTCTCTATGCCGTTGACCTGCGAGTTGATTCTTGCGTCCTCGATGGCTTCCGGGACATACTCTATACCTATTACGCGCCCGGCATTACGCGCCACGAAGTTGGCTATTGTGCCGGTGCCGGTGTAGAGGTCGTAAACCACGGGAAGTTTCCCGTCGGCCGGCTTCCCGTCGAGTCCGGCGAAGCGGCGCGCTACCTTGTATAATTCGTAAGCCTGCGCCGAGTTGGTCTGATAAAACGACTTGGCGTTGACGCGGAACCGCAATCCCTCCATCTCCTCCTCTATGAAGTCGGGACCGGCGTATGGTATGACTTCAAGGTCACCGATGGTGTCGTTGGCCTTGGTGTTGACGACGTAAAGCAGCGAGGTGATTTCGGGAAACCGTGTGCGAAGCATCTCCATTGTTTTCTCCACCACGGCTTTTTCGGCACCCCCGAAGACTACGCAGACCATCACCTGCCCGGAGGAGGCGATGCGTATCATCATGGTTCGCAGATCCCCTTCGTTTTGTCGTATGTCGTAGAAACTGATTCCTTCGGCCTCGGCGAAGTCGTAGACGGCGTTGCGGATGCGGTTGCCGAGATTGTCCTGAAGGTGACATTCGTCAATGTGGAGCACCTTGTCGAAGGCACCGGGAATGTGGAAACCCAGTCCGTTTGGCGAATCGGTGAACTCGCGTCCCGACTTCACGTCTTCCCAGCTGCGCCACTTCTTGTTGGAGAAGGTGTACTCCATCTTGTTGCGGTATCCGTACACTCGTTCGGAGCCGAGTGCGGGGAGCACTTCCGGGAACTCAACCTTGCCGATTCGCTGCAAGGCGTCGATTACGTTCTGGCGTTTGAACTTGAGCTGTTCGGGATATGAGATGTGTTGCCAACGGCAGCCGCCGCAGGTGCCGAAGTGTGTGCAACGGGGCTCCGTGCGCATGTCCGACTTTTTAAGGAAGCGCACTATGTGCGCTTCGGCGAAGGCATGCTTCTTGCGGTCTACCTGCACGTCCACTACATCGCCCGGCGCAGCGTACGGTACAAAAATCACAAGTTCGCGTTCGCTCTGTGCCGAGAGTCGGCGGCGTCCGAGCGCCTTTCCCTCGGCGGCGACGGCGGTTATTTCAAGTCCCTCGAGGAGGGGCAACGGTTTCTTCTTTCTTCCCATGGGTAATTCTATTAAAAAGGAAGCCCTCCGGAAGGGAGGCACCTTTCGGAGGGCAAAATTAAGCAAAATCTGCGAAACGGCCAAACCGTATGCGCTGACCTTCGCCTTAAGTGAGTATCAAGCGGGCTGCGACAGGAGGGTTTCCCGAGCCGGTCACTTTACGGGACGGATGCTGATGGCGAACCCGCCGCCGGGAACAGTCTTGAGTTTCAGGCGCGTCTTGCTATCCACCTTCTTTCTGCTTATGGTATAGGCCTGCGGGTTGGTGTGGTAGTCGGCATTCTTGGCGTCGGCGTAGATTACGGCTTCGTATTTGCGGTCGGGGTCGAGGAAATCGAGGCTGATGACCGAAGTGTGTGGTTCGGTTCCGGTGGTGTTGCCTATGAACCAGTCGTCGGTGCCTTTTGCCTTGCGTGCGGCGGTTATGTAGCGTCCCGGTTCGGCTTCGAGGTATAGGCTCTTGTCCCAGTCGACGGCCACATCCTTAATGAACTGGAAGGCATCGGGGAATTTCTCATAATTCTCGGGAAGGTCGGCGGCCATCTGCAGCGGGCTGTACATCGTGACGTAAAGGCCGAGCTGGTTGGCCAGCGTGACGTTAGCGTGGCTCTTGTTGTTGGGATTGATTTCGGAAATGTCCATCACGAAGAGGCCGGGAGTATAGTCCATCGGGCCGCCTTGCAGGCGTGTGAAGGGGAGGATTGTGGTATGGTTGACCTTGCTGCCGCCCATGGCGTGGAACTCTGTCCCGCGGGCGCTCTCGTTGCCCACGAGGTTGGGGTAGGTGCGGCACAGTCCGGTGGGACGCACCGCCTCGTGGGCGTTGACCATTATGTGGTGTTTGGCGGCTTCCTTCACGGCATAGAGGTAGTGGTTGTTCATCCACTGGCCGTAGTGGTGTTCGCCGCGCGGCAGTATGTCGCCAACGTAGCCGCTCTTCACGGCGTTGTAGCCGTAGCGGTCCATGAGGTCATAGGCCGCCTGGAGGTGACGTTCGTAGTTGCGGGCAGACGAGGAGGTTTCGTGGTGCATCATCAGCTTGATGCCCTTGTCATGGGCGTAACGGTTCAGTTTGTCTATATCGAAGTCAGGGTACGGCGTCACGAAGTCGAAAACGTAGTCCTTGGAATGGCCTACCCAGTCTTCCCAGCCGATGTTCCATCCTTCCACCAGAAGCTGGTCGAAACCGTGCTTGGCTGCGAAGTCGATGTAGCGCTTCACATTCTCGTTGTTGGCGCCGTGGCGGCCGTTGGGTTTCACTTTGGTGTAGTCGGTCTCGCCGAGGCGCACCGACGGGAGGTCGGAGGTATAGGCCCATGTGCTTTTGCCGGTTATCATTTCCCACCATACTCCCATATATTTCACGGGTTTAATCCAGGAAGTGTCCTCGTAGATACACGGCTCGTTGAGGTTGAGGATAAGGTCGGAGCGGAGCATGTCGCGGGCGTCGTCACTGACCATAACCGTGCGCCACGGCGACTGCGTGGGCGCCTGTAGGTAACCCTTGCGCCCCTGGGCGTCGGGGGTGAGCCATGACTGGAAGATGAGCGTGGAGTCGTTGAGGTTGAGATGCATGGCGCTGTAGTCTACCAACGCTGCCTCGTGGAGGTTGATGTAGAGGCCGTCGTCGGTTTTCATCTGGAGCGAAGTCTGAACGCTGGTGGGAGAGAACGTTGTCTGCGAGGCGTTGTAGGAAACGGCGTTCTTGAAGCGGTTGCCTATTTCGGAGAGGCGGCTCTCGGTGTAGTCATATTCCTGCGTGTCGTAGTCGCCGGGAATCCACCACGCGGTGTGGTCACCTGTCATGGCGAACTGCGTTTTCTCCTCTTTTACAACGATGTAGGGCATTGTCTGTTGTTGCGGGAACTCGTAGCGGAAACCAACGCCGTCATCGTAAATGCGGAAACGGATGTCGAGGCGCCGGTCTGTGGAGGGTTGACGCAGTTTTACCAGCAATTCGTTGTAATGGTTGCGGATGGAGCTGTTTTCGCCCCAAACGGGTTGCCATGTGTCATCGTGGGAAGAGAGTTCCTTCCCTTCCACCACGAAGCCGTCGAGAAGGTCGGGAGCGTTGAAAAGCTCGAAGCCCATCCCGGACGCGTTGACCACCTTTTTATTCTTGTAGTCAACGGTATAGAAAGGCTTCCCGTCCTTCAGCAGGAAGGTGGCGGACACATTGTCGCCAGGTGCCGAGGCGGTGACGGAGTAGGAGGGAGCCGAAGTGCCGGGCGCCGTAGTCTCATACGGTGCGACATCGCGGTTGAGCTGCGCCGCTGCGGTAAATGGCAGAGCTGTCGTGAGTGCGGCGGCAAGGAGGACCGTCTGCCTGCAAAAATAAGAAGCAATTTCAAGTTTCATAACGAATGTGATGTGGAAGTTAAAAAGTATCGCAAAGATAGCGACAATTTACGACACATCAAGCGTTTCACATCGTTTTTTTGAGAATCTTTTTCATGGATGGAAGTCCCTCGAAACAACACTTCAAATTACACCACATCAATTGTATCAGCCGCATCAGCTACATCCGTAACATCCGCTACATAAAAATAACCTCGTGCTGCGTTAAAATTACTTCTGCCGTAACAAAAATCACCCGCCGTAAAAACAGCGGGTGACATTATTTATAATTCAAAATGATGGCCTCAGAACGATGACTCTTAATGTATTTCGAGGTTGAACTCTCCGTCGAACGACGGGTCGATGACCATACCGCCGGATTGTTGTGCCGTCAGGAACTGTCCGCGCACTATGGTGAGGTGGCTGCGGAACAGAGGTATTTCGAATGTACCGGTCTGGCCGATGACTGCGCCGGTTGATTTCTCCGTAACGTTAAGTGCAACCTGCACACGTGTTTCCTCCGGGTTGGTGAATACGTAGTCGAAGGCAAGCTCCATCTCTGTGGGACTCAGCTGCGTGAGGGCCGACTGGTAAACCACGCCGGGGAGGGAATCGACGGCCTTGTTGCTCAGGATGTTGAACGCCGAGGGCATGAATCCCTGATATTGCACGGTAACGATAAAGTCGTTGGGGTTGATGTCACGGGTATTCTCGTCGCCGCGCGTGGTGCGCATTTCGATTACTTTCTGGATGAAGTCCTGCACATCGTCGGAGATGATGACGTATTTACCGAGCGGACGTGTGTTCTCCACGATTGCCGAACCGTCGGCTACCACTGCGACTTCCTGGAGGGCGCGGAACGCGTCGCGGAAGTTGTTGGAAGCCTGATGGCCGTTCTCCTCGTTGAGCGAAACGTCCGAGAAGTTTTCTGCGTTGTAGAAGACTGCCTTGTGGCCGTCGGCGGTAACATAGTCGGTCCAGACGGCGAACTGGTAGTTGCCTTCGGGAAGCTGTACCTCGACGCGGCGGTCGAGTTCTTCGATCTTGTCGTTGAAGACGGTCTGTACTATCGTCGGGTGGTTGTAGTCGTAACGTCCCTCCTGGATTTCGGGATACGCCTTGATGATGTAGCGCAGGGCGTACTGTGAGTTACGGGTGTCGTAAGTGATTTCCTTATAGAGAGGGAGGTCAGTCTCGTAGTGGAGGTCGAGTGTGAAATTCACCGAGTTTTCGGGAGGTGTATCGTAGTTCGGGAATTGCTCGACGTTGCAGGCGGTGAGAGCCAGGAGCAAAGTTAGCAGGGGCAGGGCGATGCGTGATGATTTGACGCAACGCAGCGCGATATTGCGAATGATAGTCTGTGTCTTCATCATTATTTTCCTCCTCTGTTTAAGTCGAACATATACATGAAAGTCACGCCTACGTTGTCAACCAAGAACTGGTTTTTCTTTTTCTTGTAGATTTTGGGACCGTTATTTTCATTGAGGAAGTAGTCAGTCCACAGGTGGTAGTACCCGCCCCCGGCCGTGAACTCGAGTTTCCAGCGGTGGTCTTTGGAGATGGGTATACGGTAGCCTACGCTGAGACCTCCGCCGAGGGCCGGATATTTGGCGTGGTGGTCCTGGAAACGGTATTTGCCGTTTATGGCGAAGTTGTATTTGGCTACCGAGAAGTGGGCGCCGACGAAAAATCCGTCGTCATTGTTGTTGCGGAACCAGTAGCGAATCTCGGGCTGGAAGGCGAGTGTGCGGAACTTGATTTTGCTGGTGAAGTAGTTTACACCGCTATAATAGATGGGAGCAGTGACTGACCAATGGGGGTGGAACTCCCATTCAACGGCGGCGTTGGAGATAAGCATGGCCCAAGCCACCGCGTTGGTCTTGAGGTAGAGGTGCGGCCGCCATTCTTTTTCCTCCTGTACTACTTCTTCGACAATTTCTTCGGTAACGACTTCCACCGGCTCTTCGATGAAGGGCTTTTCGGGCTGTTCTATAACTACGGGCGAGGGCTCAACTTTTTCTACGGTGACGAAAGTGACTGTGGCGTTGCGCATAGGCATCAGCACGTTGGTGTTGATGTACTTCCATACGCGGCCCTTGTCGAGGCGGCGGAGTTTCTGAACGCGCGCGGCATAGGGATTGTTGCGGTCCCACTCGCGCGAGTCATCGTTAAGGATATCGATAACCTCTTGTGTTTTGGGGTAGTTGAGTTCTTGGAGGCGGCGAACCACTTCGGGCCAGATGTCCATCTGGGCACCTTCCGTAATGGTTGCGTCGGGGAACTGCGCCCTGGTTTCAACGTAGTTTGCCAAAGAGCGGCAACGCCCTTTGGATAGACGGTCGTTGAGGGCCGTGGGGCCTTCGGGGGAGGCGTAACCGCAGTATGTGATGTCCACAACGCGGTATTCGCCGCTGTTCTGAGCTTCGCGCAAGAACTCGTCAAGGCTCTGGAGAACCTCACGGTTGTTGCTGAAGCTCGGCAATAGCTGCGTACTTCCCACAACGAAGTTTACGTTGAAGGCCTCCGTCTTTTTCTCTGAGGCAACGCTTGTGAGTGCCGCGGCAGAGGCCAGTAATGTTAACGCTATGCTTCTTATCTTCATGTGAATGAATTTACTAAGGCATGTTAAAGTCAAAATTTCAAAGCTAAGCCTTTAGCTGTCAATTTGTTACAGTTGTGACTTGTGGATATTTGTTTCCTGGCTTTAAAGTTATGACCCGTTTATTGATGCAAATTTACAAATTCTAGGCGAGATGAACAAATTTTTAGCGAAAAAAAAATTTTTTATCTGTTTGTTTCTTTCCAGAAGGGTAAAGAGGGGCAATTGCTTGCTCAACCGCTACCCCTTTTATAGATCCTCGGCAACGAGGTGTGTGCGTTGTAGATTCTCTTGGCTATTCCTTTCGGTGGGAGAACTATGTTTCCATTTTCGGCCGCATTCCCGTATGCATTGCAGCGGAAAGCGGCCGTGTAGCCGACGTGCTCAAGGCGCCTTGGCCTCCTCCTTCTCGCACTCTTCGCGTTCCTTGGCCAGCCGGGCCATTTCTGCTTCGCGCGCCTGTTTCATCTGGTATTTCTTGCGCAGGAATATAGAGAGCAGCACTATGACAAAAAGCTCGGCGGCCACTGTCCCGTAGAATCTCAGGTAATCACCCTGCACAAGCAGAATGTCGCGTCCTTGCCATGCCATGAACAGGAAATAAACCAGTATTATTGCAGGCATCCAGAGGTGACGGTATTTTCTAAAATCCATTTTTTGAACTTGTTATCGCCGTCGGGGCATCGGTGTCCCGCAGGGCGTAGAGGTCAATGATTGTTATTTGTTCGGCAGGCCGTAAGGCGTAGTGGAGAAGAGAAGGCGCCGTCTTTTCAGGCTTGCTTATATTAAAACGCAGGTGAAATGGAATTGTTTTTGCAAATCCGGCTTTTTAAGCCGTAATTTCACGATTCGGGGCTTGTAAAAGCAGGAAAAGTGTTATGTCGTAATTTTAAATTATTTGCAGAGGGTTTCAGTTTCTGTCAGAGGGAAAATTTCAGTCCGCCGCCGGAGTCCCGGTATAGTGGGACAAGCGCGTTATTGCTGAAGAGAGGGCTGGAAGTCCGGGAGTTGGTCGATGGGGACTTTGTACTGCGAGTCTTCGTAGCGGAAGCGGTTCTGGCTTATGGCTTCGTAAATGTCGATGCAGGCTTTTGCGTCGAGTGCGGCGTATGACTGCTGGAACTCGGTGAGGTGGGCCGCTT
The DNA here is from genome assembly GCA_002491165.1 of Porphyromonadaceae bacterium UBA7180. Lineage (GTDB taxonomy): Bacteria > Bacteroidota > Bacteroidia > Bacteroidales > Muribaculaceae > Lepagella. The sequence continues at coordinate 34,666 of DKVK01000060.1, read as the reverse complement.
CCCAGTTGGAGAGGCGCTGTCCCTTGGAGATTCTCTTCCCGAAAATTATGGCATAGATGCGGGAAAGGGAGTTGTCTGCGATGCGTACTGACTTAACGTATTGTTGTAAGTCTATGAAACCATCCGGTTGAAGGTCAGAGATCTTGGCCAAATTATGGAAGTCATCGTGAAGCGATAGGCCGACCTTGGTCTTGGCGGGGTCTTCGAGCAGGGCACGCAGTGGCTGCGTGATTCCGGTGATGCCGGTGCGGAAGAGAAAGCAGTGTTCCGGAGTGCAAAGCTGTATGAGCGAAACGGTGTTTGACTGCCCTTTTTTGAAACTGGGACGGGTCTCGGTGTCGAAACCGATTATCGGAGCCGCGTAGAGTTCCTTCACGGCACCGTCGATATCCTCCGGCTTGTCGATGACGGAGATCGGTCCCTGATAATGGGCAGCCGGAAGTTTCGCCAACGTCTGTTTGGAGATTGATAACATATAGTCTTCTTCTGTGGCAGTCATGTTTTCTGTGTTGCTTTAAGAGGCGCGGCAGGACATAAAGTGCTTTTTGCCCAACGTTTTGCGCTTCAGTGCGATTCCATATTTAGCACTTACGTGCGTTCTTTAAAAAAAAGGGGGCCGTAGTTCCATGCTTGCCGGGGAGCCGTGTGGTGCTTATACCGGTGACGTGGGGAGAGGTGGACGCTTCGGTCCGCTGTTTGGTGAATCTGCCCGGTTTACGGCCTCTTGCGTGAGGTGCCTGACCGTGCAAATTCTTTGCAAAGATAATAAAAATTTATCATACGGCGAAATATTCAGCCTAATTTTTCACATTATCTTTTCAGGCATCTGTATCCACAGCGTACCGGGGTGCATCACTGAGACGTAGTTTTGCAGATAATTCTTGGTGTCGGCTGCGATTATGGCGTCGTTGTCGAAGTGCGGGTTATAGATTACAGCCCAGACCTTTACTCCTTCGCGGCGGAGTGCCTCGAGGGTGAGCAGGGCGTGGTTTATGGAGCCGAGATAGCCGCTCACCACTACTGCGGCGGAGAACTCGGGATGTTCGCGCAGCAGGTCGAGGGTCAGCATGTCGTCGTTCAGAGGCACCATCAGGCCGCCGGCGCCTTCAGAAATTACCGTGTCGTATTCTTCCGAAAGTTGATGTATAGCTTTAATTGTAATATCATAATCTACTGTAACACCGTCGATTGAGGCCGACAGTTGTGGCGAGGCGGGATAGGAAAGAATCAGCGGTGCGGTGGTATGGTCGAGGTCGCGGGGTTGCATCGCTATGCCCATGATGCGTCGGTGGGTGTCTATGTCTTCGCTGAACTCGTGGCACCCTGTCTGTATGAATTTATGGGTGATGACGGAGTGGCCGGCGTCAGCTATTTCGCGTGCGAGCCAGCCGGTGGCCCAGCTTTTGCCGACATCGGTGCCGATGCCGGTCACGAAGATGATTTTCGGGAAGTTCTCTGACATTTGCTGTCCTATATTATTAAGTTGATGGAGTCCTGTAAATGAACTCTCGGAAAGTGGAACCGGAGGGAGGGTTACGTGTGACCGGCAAGAATAGGCTTGCCGCCTTCCGGCAAAAGGTCACGTGGAGCGAGGCGTTAAGAAAAGAATAGAATCTCCGGAGCCAAAGCTCCGAAGATTCGTAATGGTTGGCGATGTGCCGCGGCTGTTACCAGGCGAACATCGGGTATTCGTTCATAATGTCGTTGACTTCGCGGCGTACTTCGGCGATGACGGCGGGGTCGTCGGCGTTGGTAAGTACGCGGTCTATGAAGTCGGCGATTTTCTCCATAAGTTCCTCTTTGGCGCCGCGTGTGGTGATGGCGGCGGTGCCGAAGCGCAGACCGGAGGTAAGGAACGGCGAGCGGGTATCGTAGGGAACCATGTTCTTGTTGGCAGTGATGTCGGCTTCCACAAGCACGCGTTCGGCCTTCTTGCCAGACATTTCAGGGAATTTGGGACGCAGGTCAACGAGCATCGAGTGGTTGTCGGTACCGTCGGAGATAATCTTGTAGCCGCGTGCCATGAGGGCGTTGGCAAGGGCGGTAGCGTTTTTCTTCACCTGGATGGCATAGTCGCGCCATTCGGGCTGGAGGCATTCGCCGAAAGCCACGGCTTTGGCTGCGATGACGTGCTCGAGCGGGCCACCCTGTACGCCGGGGAATACGGCAGAGTCAAGCAGGGCGGACATCTTCTTGATTTCCCCTTTCGGAGTCTTCTTGCCCCAGGGGTTGTCGAAGTCCTTGCCCATAAGGATCATACCGCCGCGCGGGCCGCGGAGGGTCTTGTGGGTGGTGGTGGTGACGATATGGGCGTGTTTGACGGGGTTTTCGAGCAGACCGGCGGCGATGAGTCCGGCGGGGTGTGCCATGTCTACCATGAAGATGGCGCCGATTTCGTCGGCGAGTTTACGGATGCGGGCATAGTCCCATTCGCGGCTGTAGGCCGAAGCACCGGCGATGATGAGTTTGGGACGCTCCGCGCGTGCCTTCTCTTCCATCTCCTCATAGTTAACGCGGCCTGTTTCGGGGTTCACGGTGTAAGAGATGGGGTGGAACATGAGTCCGGAGAAGTTCACGGGGCTGCCGTGGCTGAGGTGACCGCCGTGGCTGAGGTCCATACCCATGAAGGTGTCTCCCGGTTTGAGGACAGCCATGAATACGGCCATGTTGGCCTGTGCGCCGCTGTGGGGCTGCACGTTGACCCATTCGGCGTCGAAAAGTTTCTTGGCGCGTTCGCGGGCCAGGTTTTCGGCCTCGTCCACTATCTGGCAGCCGCCGTAGTAGCGGTGTGCGGGATAGCCCTCGGCGTACTTGTTGGTAAGGCAGGAACCCATGGCGCGCATCACCTCGTCGCTGACGAAGTTTTCGCTGGCGATAAGCTCGATGCCACGGCGCTGGCGTAGATGTTCACGGTCAATGATGTCGAAGATTTCGTTATCTCTCTGCATTTTTCTTTGGTATTACGGTAAATTTTCGGCAAAGGTAGTGAGTTATTTCCGATTATCCAAAAGAAAAAAGAAAAAAATTCCCGCCGCCGCGCCGCGCCCTGGCCGCCGCGCCGCGCAACAGCGCAGATTTCCACCTGACGTGTTATGCATGGTTGAGTGTTCATGGTCTATATCAGCACACTTGTCTATCTCTGCAGTGTGATTCATTAAGTCGACGGGAATAGGCCAAATGAGCCGAATAGTCCAGAAAAAACTGCGTGAGATGCCTGAAGAAAACCTGCAATGAGAAAACCTGCAACGAGAGCTGTGTTTATATTGCTGTTTGGACGCAAATTTAGTGATAAATCCTTTTCTCAAACTGTCCCCGGAAGAAAATGGCCTTAAGGATGGTTTATTTTTCGAGCATAAGGTGCATCTTCTTTTTGTCTTTCCACTCGGCGCGCCACCGGCTGTCTGTGAAGTACACCACGAGGTCGGCCTGCCAGCGGTTGTCTACATAGAAGATGATTTTGTCGGCCTGCCAGCGGTTGTCGGTGAAGTACCAGATGCAGTCTTTTGCGTCGGCCTGCCAACGGTTGTCTGTGATGTAGACTACCTCGTCGGCCTGCCAGGTATTGTCGGTGATGTAGACCTTGACGTCGGCTTGCCAACGGTTATCTGTGATGTAGATTTTCTGGGAATGTAAGGCGAATGTGGCGAACAGCGTTAGTGTCGGAATTAGCGGATAGCGGAAGATATTCATAAGGGTGGTATCTTTTAGGGAGAACGGCCGGCTACGTTGTGGCGAGCCGGCCGCAGATATATATCTAACGTTAAAGAATGAGCTTTATTATAAAGGAGTCATCAGGCTTCTTCGGGAGCGCGGCCTGTGGCCAGAGCCCTCCACACTGCTGCGGCAATGAGTGCGCCTGCCAGCGGTCCGACCACCATAATCCAGAAATCGGGCCAAGCGTTGGGGGCGAAGAGTGCAGGTCCGAAGGAACGGGCCGGGTTCACCGAGCAGTTGTCCACGGGGATACCGACGATGTTGACCAGGCCGAGTGCGAGGCCGATGGCCACGCCGGCCAGGTTGCTGTTGCCGAGTTTGGAGGTTGCTCCGAGCACAGTGAAGACGAAGAAGAATGTGAGCAGGCATTCGGCAAGCAGGGCCATCTGCCACGTGGCGCCCTGCTGCAGCACGTTGGTGGCCAGATACGAGGTGTTGTTGGTGGAGCCGATGTGTTGCGTTATGCCTCCGAATACGTATCCCGTGGCTCCAAAGTTACCGAAGTCCATGAGCCACCAGAGGAAAGCGGCCCCCACGGCGGCACCGAGGAGCTGCGCTATAACGTAGCCGCAGAGGTCCACGGCCTTGAATTTCTTGTCGGTGAGGAAAACGGCCAGCGAGACTGCGGGATTGACGTGACAGCCGGAGATTCCGCCTATGGCGTAGCAGAGGGCGAGGAGCACGAGGCCGAAGCAGAGTCCGATGCCGAGCACCCCGATTTTGTCGCCTGCAAGCACGGCGCTGCCGCACGCCAGCAGTACGAGAAACATCGTTCCGAAGAATTCAGCTAAGTATTTTTTCATAGTTCAAATATTTTTGTGATCTCTTTTGCAGAAATCCCGATTATTTTTTATACCTTTGTTCTCACATATAACGCCAATCCCGGGTGTGTTGGTTTAACACTCCTTTGAGATTTTTTATATTTTATCAGACAATGAAAGTGAGAAAAATAACAGAATCAGTGATTTACGTTGGCGTCAACGACCGTACGACGACTCGTTTCGAGGCTCTTTGGCCCCTCCCTTACGGTGTTTCATACAACAGCTACGTGGTGCGCGGCTCGCAAGCCACTGCACTTATCGACTCCGTGGAGGGTGGTGAATTCCGTTCCCTCATCGACAATTTCTGCGACCTCGGCAAACTCCGTTGCCCTGACTTCCTCGTGGTTAACCATACCGAGCCGGACCATTCCGGTTCCATACCCTTGCTCCTGGACCGTTTCCCGCAGCTCATGCTCGTCTGCAACAAGATCAGCGCCGAGCAGGTGAAAGGATTCTACCATGTGCCCGACGACCGCATCCGCATTGTCAAGGATGGCGACACGCTCGACCTTGGCGGCCGCACGCTCCGCTTCGTCACCACCCCGATGGTACATTGGCCCGAGACGATGATGACTTATCTCGAAGAGGAGCGCGTGCTCTTCAGCGGCGACGCCTTCGGATGCTTCGGCGCCCTGAACGGCCGTTTCACCGACCGTGAAATGAGCAGCGCAGAACTTGAAGTCTACTTCTCCGAGATGAACCGTTACTACTCCTGCATCGTTGGAAAATATGGGAAATTCGTGCAGGCGGCCATGAAAAAAGCCGGCTCGCTCCCCATCGACTACATCTGCTCGACGCACGGGCCGGTGTGGATTGACGAGAAGAAACGCGTGCTCGACGTCTACGACCGCCTCAGCCGGTACGAGGCCGAGGGGGGCACGGTGATAGTCTTCGCCACGATGTACGGCAACACCGCCGAATTGGTGGACCGCATCGCCGACGCGCTGGCCGAGCGCGGAATGGAGAACATCCGCATTTTCAATGCCGCCACGGCCGAAATGTGCGACATGATTACCGAGGCATTCCTATCGAAGACCCTCATCGTGGGCTCGCCCACATATTCGATGGACGTTTTCCCGCCCGTGCAGCAGTTTATGAACGCCATGCGCGTGCGCGAGATTAAGAATAAGGTGACGGCCACTTTCGGCTCCTTCACATGGGCGTCGGCCGCAGGAGCGTCGCTTGAGAAGCAGTTCGAGGCCATGGGACTTCCCCCCGTGGCGCAACTGAGCATGAAGCACGCTTACAGCGACGGGCTGGAACCCGCCATCGCCGAGTTTGCCGAAAAAGTGGCCGCCGCCTCCAAATAATTAAGAGAGACTATGGAACATCTTGTGGAGAAACATCCCTTCGAGCCGTGGCTTCCGGCGGATGCGCGTCTGCTGATGTGCGGCACCTTCCCTCCGGCGCCCGCGCGCTGGAGCATGGACTTTTATTACCCCAACTACATAAACGATATGTGGCGCGTCTTCGGGCTGCTGACCCACGGCGACAAACTCTATTTCGTGGACGAGGAGCACAAGACATTCCGCCTCGACGCCATTAAGGAGATGCTCACCGAACTGGGGATAGCGCTCAGCGACACCGGGCGCGAGGCCGTGCGGCTCAAAGGTAACGCCTCCGACAAGTACTTGCAGATAGAGAAGCCTATTGACCTTACGGCGATGATGGCCAAGCTCCCGGCCTGCGAGGCCATAGCCACCACCGGCGAGAAAGCCGCGCAGGTGATAGCGGGACTTACCGGAACGCCGGTGCCAAAGACCGGCGAATGGGAAGCTATCCGCGTGCCGGGAGTGCCGCACGTGCTAACGCACTGGAGGATGCCCTCTACGTCGCGTGCCTTCCCCATGTCCGTGGAGAAGAAGGCAGAGTTCTACCGCTGTATGCTCCATTCACTCGAAATCCTCTGACCCCCGGGCTTACGGCAGCTATGCCCGGCACGTTTTACCGAAAAAATACCGACAACAGATATGTTAGATCTCGTGACCCTCTCCCTGTTCGACGCAAGCGCGTTTTTCCAATGGTTCGTGGACAACGCCAGCTACATGTTCGTGTTCCTGTTCATGCTCATAGAGAGTTCCTTCATCCCGTTTCCGTCGGAGGTGGTTGTTCCTCCCGCGGCCTATCTGGCGTGCGTCAACACCGGGGCCGGAGCCGACATGAACATATACATGGTGGTGGTGATGGCCACTTTGGGCGCCCTGTGCGGCGCGTTCGTGAACTATTACCTGGCATTGTGGGTGGGCCGCCCCGTAGTCTACCGCTTCGCCGACAGCCGCTTCGGCCACGCCTGCCTCATCAACCGCGAGAAGGTGGACAAGGCAGAGCGTTACTTCGACGAGCACGGCGCAGTCTCCACCTTCGTGGGACGCCTCATACCCGCCATACGCCAGCTCATCTCCATTCCCGCCGGACTGGCGCGTATGAACGTGGGCCGATTCGCCCTGTTCACCTCCCTCGGCGCATTGGTGTGGAACGCGGTCCTCGCTTTCGTGGGATGGATACTGTCGCGCACCGTGACGCCCGACCAGCTCTTCGCAAAGGTGGAGGAATACAACAAATACCTCACATGGGGCGGCTACGCATTGCTCGCCCTCTGCGTGCTGTACATACTCTACAACGCGCTGAAAAAACATAAGACCGGCTCTGAATCCGATACAAAAAAATAACACTAAAATCCTATACTGAAGAAATATGAAAGTTTCACCCTCGTTGCTGTCGGCGAACTTCGCCAACCTCACTCCCGAGCTCGAGATGATTAACCGTTCGCAGGCCGATTACCTCCACCTCGACGTGATGGACGGTGTATTTGTGCCGAACATTTCGTTCGGTTTCCCCGTGATGAAGGATGTCGCCAAGGTTTGCAGGAAACCTCTCGACGTGCATCTGATGATAGTAGAACCGCAGAAATGGATTTCTCAGGTTCGTGACCTCGGCGCCGAAATCATGAACGTGCACCAGGAGGCCTGCCTGCACCTGCACAGTTGCGTGCAGCAGATACACCGTGCCGGGATGAAAGCCGGTGTCACCATCTGCCCGGCTACACCCGTCTCGACTCTCGTGGACATCATCGAAGACGTTGACCTCGTGCTCATCATGTCGGTGAATCCCGGATTCGGCGGGCAGCCCTTCATAGAACACTCCGTAAAGAAAGTGGCCGAACTGCGCCGCCTCATCGACTCCACCCGCTCGCACGCCCTCATAGAGGTGGATGGCGGCGTGAACGCCGAGACCGGCAAACAGCTTGCCGAAGCCGGCGCCGACATCCTCGTGGCCGGAAGCTATGTCTTCAAAGCCCCGGATCCGGAAGCCGCTATAACCACGCTCTGCAATCTCTGATTTCTCATAGAAAAAATTATAACGGCGATTCCCTAACCCGGGAGTCGCCGTTTATCGTGTTTGAAAAGACAATTATTTCATCTGATGAAGAAGATTAAGAGGGCGAAGGCCGGCATTACGAAGAGCAGTGAGTCGATGCGGTCCAGGATTCCGCCGTGGCCCGGCATTATCATGCCGCTGTCCTTGAGTCCGAGGTTGCGTTTTATCATTGATTCCGCAAGGTCGCCTATCGTTGCCAACAAGCATACAAGGACTCCCAGGACACCCCACACCGCAGTGGAGAAATGGAAATTGAAGAAATCCTGCAGCCCGCAAACCTGCATTGCCACGGCTGCCGCAACGGTCAGCGCCATACCGCCGAAGAATCCTTCCCATGTCTTTTTCGGCGAAATGCGCTCGAAGAGCTTGTGGCGCCCGATGAGGCTTCCCACAAGGAAAGCTCCCGTGTCGTTTATCCAGATGAGGATGAACATCAGCAGGATAGGGAAGCAGACGTTATAGCTGCAATGCGAAAGGTCGGCGAAACTGCCGCTGCCTGACGAGCCGGAAAGTGTCATGGCCGTCAGTGTCATCGTCATCATCGGCAATCCGACGTACACAATTGCCATGGCGGCGGTTTTGATTGTGGCAAGCGGGCGTTTCGCATCGCCGAACAGCTCGCAGAGGTACAGCAGGAAGAGGCAAAGCAGGAAAGTAGCGGCCGAGCCGAGAGCTATCGGTGTGGGGATGCAGACCATCGCAACCACGGCGAGCACTATCAGCGCTCGCTGCAACGGCGGCATGCGGTATTGCCCCATGGAGATACGTTCAAATTCAAGGGTTGCCATGACGGCGAGAATCTCTGCCAACAGCAGGGTGCCAAGCGGCCCGAGGCATATCAGGCCGACGATGATGGCTATATAGACGGCGCCGCTGAGGGCGCGTATGAGAATTTTCTTCGGGTTCATTGCGTTTGGACGTCTTATCCGGTTCCGCCTGTATTCATGTCTATAGACCGGTAACAAATTGAATAGGGCGGATACTTAACGCAAAGTTAACCATTTTCCTCCGTTCCTGCAAATTAAAAATGACAAACCCTCTAAAAATATGGTAAATGACCAATCGGTGTGCCCGTTTGCAGATGAACAGTCTTGTTTGGCGCAAGGGAAAGGTCCTCCGGGTGCACCGTTATTTCTTCTGTTTGCGCGAAGCGAAGCCTCCGGCCAACATGCAGAATCCCCCGGCTGCCATGCATAGACAGATAACCGGACTGAAATGGCACATCCACATTATGAATGCCGACAATAAAAGGCAAAATCCTCCGATATACATAATTCGTCGTTGGGTTAGTTGGAGGTTCTGCGTTTACGGCCGAGCGGATCGGCCGGCCCGAAGAGATTGCCGAGTTTCACCTGCTTGTGGTAGCATAGGAAGAACTTGATGCAGAAAAGGGAAATGACTATGGTTGAAACCAGTTGCCACCATTCCAAAGACCCGTCGGCAACGCCGATAGCGCGGTTCGCGATAGCGCCCACATTCAGCACCGCCAGCGTCAGCCAGATATTACGTTTTACTCGATTGCTTGCCATTGTTGAAATTGTTGTGTTGCCTATTAGACGCCCGAGCGTCCCAAAAGTGACATCTCTAGGTGAAAAAATCCAATTCCTTGGTTTATCCGAAAGGAGTCAGCAATAATAACGCTCGCGGGTACTCTTGGGTTTTGCCCTGAAAACAACAAAGACCGACGTGTATTGGTCGGTCTTTGTCATATATAGGGAGATTGTTGTTGTCAGAGAGCTTCCGAGTCGGGAATGTCCACTACTTCCTTACCGCGGTCGGCGGTTCCTTCTTTTACGAAGAGTACGCAGCAGGCCCCGATGAGCAGCAGGACGCCGGCAAAGACAAGCATATAGACCTGCGGAGCGGCTTGTCCCGGTGTGGTAAAGATGCTGAGGATAACGCCGCCCAGTGCAGCCGCCACTATCTGCGGGATGCAGATGGTGCCGTTGAAGAGGCCGAGGTATGTGCCCATGTGGCCGCCGGTGAGCGAGTTGGTGAGGATGGTGAAAGGCAACGCCAGCATGGCCGCCCAGGCGCATCCTATCAGCGCGTAGCTTATGAAGAGCAGATACTGGTTCTGGAAGAAGAATACCGAGATGAAACCGAAGGCGCCGAGAACGAGCGAGAGGATGTAGGCGAACTTGCGGCTCTTGAAGAGGGCGATGATCGGTGCCCAGATGACGGAGCCGATGGCCTGAACGGCGAAGAGGACTCCTACCCAGTCGCCGGCTGCCTGATATTCCTTGGAAGCGGTGTCGAGCACCACCTTGCCCTCGTGCAATGCCGTCGGGGCGTGGAAAATGTTGTCGGCGAGCGCGCCGTTGGTGTAGGTCCACATATACATGAAAGCCGCCCAGCAGAAGAACTGCACGAGGCCTACCGTCCAGAAGGCCGACGGGGCATTGACAAGGAGTTTGAAGATATTGGCTTTCTCCTCGCCTTTCTTCACGGGGTGGTATTGGTTATAAATTTCCGGAGGATATTCCTTGACTTTCACCGAGGTGTAAATGACGCAGAAAATCAGGATGGCCGCGCCTATGTAGAAGGAGTATATCACCGAATCGGGAATCACGCCTTTTGGGGCGACGGCCTGTATTCCTATGGCCGTGAAGAAGATAGGGAAGAGGTAACCTACCAGCGAGCCGGCGTTGCAGAGGAAACTCTGTATGGAGTAGGCCAGGCCTTTCTGTTTCTCGTTCACCATGTCGCCCACCATCATCTTGAAGGGCTGCATCGCCATGTTGATGGAGGTGTCGAGGAACATCAGGGCGAAAAGCCCGAATACCATTGCGGCGCCCACGGTCATTCCGAAGCTGCCGGCGTTGGGGAGCAGGCACATCACGATGACGGCGATGAGAACTCCTATGAAAAGGTACGGGATACGGCGTCCGAAACGCGTCCAGGTACGGTCGCTCAGCACGCCGATTATAGGCTGCACTATGATACCGGCCAACGGCGGAAGTATCCAGAAGTACGACAGGTTATGCGGGTCGGCGCCAAGCGTGGCGAAGATACGCGAGATGTTGGCGCTCTGGAGGGCGTAGGCTATCTGCACCCCGAAGAATCCGAAGCTGAGATTCCACAGTTGCCAGAATTTTAGATTGGGGGGAGTTTTCATGTCCTGTAAGTTTATTTGTCAAATAATATATTGTAAGTTTGTTGATTGAGAGTCCGTATTGAACTGCCGGCTGCCACAAGCGCTGCTTGTCAGGAGTCAATCTGGCTGTAAAGCCACGCTATTTCCTGCGGCCATAGGCTCTCGTCGGGAGTTTCGAGGATGAGGGGGATGCCGTCGGTGCGCGGGTCGTTGACGAGGCGTCGGAAAAACTCTTCGCCTAGTGTCCCCCGCCCGATGCTTTCATGGCGGTCTATGCGTGAGCCGCACTCCCGCTTGTCGTCGTTGAGGTGCATTCCTCGCAGATATTTCAACCCGACGATGTCGTCGAAGTCTTTCCACACCTTTTCGTAGCCCTCTTCCGAACGCAGGTCGTAGCCGGCCGAATAGGCGTGGCACGTGTCGATGCATACACCCATGCGCTCCTTATTGTCAACCAGCTCTATGATGCGCGCCAGATGGGCGAAATCGTAGCCGAGGTTAGAACCCTGGCCGGCCGTGTTTTCTATAACCATCACTACGTCGCCGGTCTGCGCGATAATCTCGTCGAGGCTTTCCGCAATGCGTTTCAGGCAGTCCTCCTCGCTCATCCGGCCGAGGTGGGAGCCGGGATGGAAATTGAGCATTGTCAGACCCAGCGCCATGCATCGCTCCACCTCCTGGAGGAACGACTTCCGCGATTTTTCCAACTTCTCCGGGTCATTGCTTCCCAGGTTGATGAGGAAATTGTCGTGGGGCAGGATCATCTCCGGCGTGTAGCCGTAGAGTGCGCACTGTTCCTTGAAGAGGTCGGCGTCGGCCGGGCTGATGGCTTTCGACTGCCAGCGGTTGGATTGGCCGGTGAAGAGCGCAAAAGCACGCGCTCCGATTTCGTGGGCACGCGCCGGAGTGTTGGCAGCGCCACCGGCGCTACTTACGTGGGCGCCTATATATTTTCTATCTCGTGACATATTAATCTCGTGACATGTGTTTCCGTCGGGACACACGGCTCCGGAAAGCCTCTTGCATCTCAATTTGCAAAGTTACAAATAAAATCCCGATTATCGAAATTTTTCTGCATTTTTTATCCCAAACCCGCGAAACAAACCTTCGTTATTCTTCGAAGGGGAGGAAAGGGGTGTCGTTGCCGAAGTCCCATTCGCCGGGGAGGAGCTGCGCGAAGTTGTATTTGGCTATGCCGAGGTCCACGGGGTTTAAGCCGGTGTAGTCTTTAACGAAGGCGCGGACGGTGCCCTCGCTGTCGAGATAGAAGCGTTCGGGTCGGCGGTTCATGGCCGAGGGGGCGCAGCTTACGGCGTCCAGAGCCGGGGCGAGGAGCGGATAGCGCTTCACGGCTTCGTCGTAGCTGACAGCGGAGCGGCCTGCATCGAAGAAGTCGCGTCCGCCCATCTTCTTGCGGTGGGCGATTCCCGCCATCAGGCGTGCCATGGTGCGCGTCTTTTCGGCGGCATATCCTAATGTGACGATAAACTCAATTTTCTCGCCGGCGCGCACTTGCACGGGGATTGCCTGTGCCGAGAAAGTGCCTCCCACGAAGCACGTGCCGAGGCCGTGCGTCACGGCGTCCATCACTATCTGTTGGCAACCGTATCCGGCGCGTTCGGCGGAAAACTGCACGCCGGTATCGATGACTGCCGCCACGTAGTTGCCGACTCCCGCGAACATGCCGTAGCTTCCCATGCGACCGCGGAACGGGGTGTCGTCGCCGTAGACAATCTGTAGCCTCAGACCATGGAGATGGCTGTTGAGTTCTGAAATGTCGGCGTTGAGCGAGCGGCGAACGGCGTCGGGTATCGGCTCCGCGGTATATGAACGCACCGACCGGCGCTCTTGTAACTGGCTTAGTGTGTACATTTTACAATCTTTGAAATTGTTATAACGAACAGAGGCACATCCGCATAACGCCGGGTGTGCCTCTGCTATTCTATTTAACGTCAGGAGTTTAGATTTCGTTCGCCGACTCGATGGTTACGTCGAAGCCGTTGAGGAAGTCCATTGTCTTGGCTATGTAGTCGGCCATGACAACGTCATCTTCCACGAAGGGAACGTGACGGCGGTATTCTTCCATCACGTGCTCGATGTAAGGCGAAGACTTGAGCGGGCGACGGAACTCGAGTGCCTGGGCGGCGTTCATCAGCTCGATGGCTGCGATGTACTGCAGGTTGGAGATAATCTTGTGGAGCTTGGTGGCGGCGTTGGCACCCATAGACACGAGGTCTTCCTGGCCGTTGGAGCTGACGATGGAGTCGCACGAAGCGGGCCATGCGTACATCTTGTTCTGGCTGACCATCGAAGCGGCGGCATACTGCGGAATCATGAAGCCGGAGTTGAGGCCCGGTTTTGCCACGAGGAACTCGGGGAGTCCGCGCAGGCCGAGGATGAGCTGTGCCACGCGGCGCTCGGAGATGTTGCCGAGTTCGTGGAGCGCTACGCCCATATAGTCGAATATCAGGGCGATGGGTTCGCCGTGGAAGTTACCGCCCGAGATTACCAGGTCTTCGTCGGGGAAGACTGTGGGGTTGTCGGTCACGGAGTTGATTTCGGTGTGGAGGACGTCGGTGACGTGCCACATGGCGTCTTTCACCGCGCCGTGAACCTGCGGGATGCAACGGAAGGAGTAGGGGTCCTG
>DKVK01000060.1:0-20747 GCA_002491165.1 Porphyromonadaceae bacterium UBA7180 | reverse complement strand
GTGAACCTGCGGGATGCAACGGAAGGAGTAGGGGTCCTGCACGTGCTCTTTCTCGCGCTTGATGATTTCAGAACCTTTCAGCAGCGAGCGGAATACGCGGGCGGTCTCTATCTGGCCCTTGTGGGGACGCACCTGCTGGATCTGGGGGAAGAAGGGCTCGATGCGGCCGTCGAAGGCTTCGAGGCTCATTGCGCCGAAGAGGTCGAAGCAGTTCACCAGGTGCCAGCCGTCGATGAGGGCCTTGATGCCGTTGGCGCTCATGAACTGTGTGCCGTTGAGCAGGGCCAGACCCTCTTTGGATTTCAGCTTGATGGGATTCCAGCCGAAGATGTTGAGTGCCTCTTTGCCGCTGATTTTCTTGCCTTTATACATCACGTAGCCTTCGCCGATGAGCGGGAGGAAAAGGTTGGCCAGCGGGGCGAGGTCGCCCGAAGCGCCGAGCGAGCCGCGGTCGTAGACCACCGGGAGAATATCGTTGTTGTAGAAGTCGAGGATACGCTGCACGGTCTCGACCTGCACGCCGCTGAATCCCATGGAAAGGGCGTGGGCCTTGAGCAGGAGCATAAGGCGGACAACGTCGGCGTCGATGGGGGTGCCCACGCTGCAAGAGTGGCTCTTGACGAGGTTTTCCTGGAGTGTGGAGAGGTCGTCGCTGGAGATGTGCTTGTTGCAGAGCGAGCCGAAACCGGTGGTAACGCCGTAGATGGGAACGGTGTTTTCGTCGGTCTTGCGGTCCAGGTAGTCTCGGCAATGCTGTATTTTCTCTACTGCTTCGGGCGAGAGCGTGAGCTTCGTGCCGTCGCGCAGTATGCGTTCTATAAGGTCGTAGGTCAGTTCTGAGGAACCGATTGCGTATGTTTCAAGTTTTGACATATTCGGTTAATGATGTTATTAGTTGTTCTTGCTTACGATGCGGCCCTGCGAGATGACTGTGTTCACGCAGTTCATTCCCACATAGTAGGGGAGCATACGGTAGTTGGGGTAGTCGAGGATGATGACGTCGGCATCCTTGCCCTCCTCGAGCGAGCCTGTGGTGTCGGCGAGTCCCACTGCGGCGGCGCCGTTGAGCGTCAGAGCGGTGATGGTCTCTTCGATGCTCATGTTCATGTAGATGCAGGCGAGCGCGATGGTGAGGGGTATCGAGCCGGAGAAGCAGGAGCCGGGGTTGAGGTCGGTGGCGAGCGCCACTGCTGCGCCGTGGTCTATGAAACGGCGTGCCGGGGCGTAGGGTTCCTTCAGCGTGAAGGCCGTAAGCGGGAGCAACGTGGCCACCACGCCGGCTTTGGCCATCTCTTCCACGCCGCGGTCGGAGACGTGGAGCAGGTGGTCGGCCGAGACGGCGCCGAGTTCGGCAGCCAGTTCGGCACCGCCCAGCGTAACTATCTCGTCAGCATGGAGTTTAAGTTGGAAACCGGCTTCGCGAGCAGCCTTGAGGAAGCGGCGCGAATCCTCGATCTCGAAGACGTTCTTCTCGGTGAAGATGTCGCAGAATTTGGCTTTTCCTTTCACGGCGGGGAGCATTTCCTTAATCATGAGGTCCACATACTCGGCGGTGCGTCCCTTGTATTCCTTGGGGACGGCGTGCGCGCCGAGGAAGGTGGCCACTACGCGCAGTTTCTGCTCCGGGTCGTCGCTGAGGCGCCGTATGGCTTCGAGCATCTTGAGTTCCGTCTCGGTGTTCAGTCCGTAGCCGCTCTTCGCCTCTACGGTGGTGACGCCCATCTGCACCATGCGGTCGATGAACCACTGTGCCTTGGCGGTGAGGTCTTCCACGCTTTCGGTACGCGTGGCGTTGACGGTAGACTGTATTCCGCCGCCGCGCTCCATGATGCTCATGTAGCTGTCGCCCTTCAGTCGCCACTCGAACTCGTCGGGGCGGAATCCTCCGAAGATGAGGTGGGTGTGCGAGTCCAAGAAGCCGGGGAGCACGGCACGTCCGGCGGCGTCGATTACCTCATACTCCTCTTTCTGGAGCTGGGGCATTTCGGCCATCGGGCCTACGAAGGTGATTTTGCCGTCGCGTGCCACGAGGGTTGCGTTCTCGATGACTTTCACCGAGGCCATAGCCTCTCCCTTGCGGGCTGAGCGGCCTTCGGGAGTGACTATGGTGGCGTTTTCTATTATGATGTTTCGGGTCATCGGAGGTGAGGTTATTTGTCGATGATGCCGTTAACGACAGCGAGGATTTCAGCTTCGCGCTTGCAGGCCTTTTCGGCTATCTCGGCGGCTTCGCCGGTGAGGCGGTCGGCCTCTTCGCGGTCTTTGAGGCCGGCGGCGTTGATGCGCACGTTAAGCTGGGCGCCGAGCACGGCTGCCCGGGCTGCGAGAGCTCCTACGCCGGCATCGCTCACCGACGAGGGATTGCCCTTCGAGGCCATGGCCTCGAGCACGTCGAAGGTCTCGTAGGCAGCCTTCATGGTGCGCAGGGGCACCTGTGTGGCGTAGAGCGTGGCCTCTTCCATGGCTTTGGCGCGGGCTGCCTTCTCTTCCGGGGTACCCTTGGGCATTCCGAAGACAGCCATGATGCGGTTGAAGGCCTCGGTGTCTTCGTCCACAAGGTGGATGAGGCGGTCCTGTATTTCACGGCCTTTGACTGCCACGTCGGAGAACTCTTCCCAACGGTCGTCCCAGCCGGCTTTGTGGGCCGAGAGGTTTGCGACCATCGAGCCGAGCGCGGCTGCGAGGGCGCCCATGTAGGCTGAGATGGAGCCGCCGCCGGGAGCGGGAGACTCGGAGGCCGTCTCGTCGGCAAACTCCGTGCAGGTCATGTCCACGAGTTTCTTGCCGCCGGCTTTGTCAGCTTCCAGCATGTATTCTATCACCTTCTCTGCGGGGTCGAATGGTTTGAGTTCGTCGAGACCCATCGAGCGGACGGCCATCTTCACGATGTCTGCTTCGGGGATTCCGAGCGAACGCTGCTGGAGGCGCAGGTAGTGCTTGCCGGCTTCGAGCAGGGCGCGTTTCGGGATGAGGCCCACGATTTCGGTACCGGTGACGCGGATACCGCGTGCGGCGGCTGCGCGGGTCACCTCGTCGAAGGCGCGGTGGAGCGGCGTGTCGGTCATGTTGGTGATGTTCATCGACACCTGCGCGATGCCGTATTCGTCTATGAACCAGCCGATAGCCTTGGTGCCTTTGAGTGTACCGGGTATCATGATGGTCTTGCCGTCGGCGTCCTTCATGGGTTTGCCGGTCACTTTACCTCCCTCGCGTTTGGGGCGACCCTTTTCGCGCACGTCGAAGGCTATGGCGTTGGCGCGGCGCGTGGAGGTGGTGTTGAGGTTGAAGTTAACGGCGATGAGGAAGTCGCGGGCACCGACTGCGGTGGCGCCTGTCTTGGCGGCGGCTTCATCGAAAGGACGGTCGCCGAAGTCCGGGGCTTTGCCGGGATGGTTCATCTTCTCGGGAAGGGCTTCGTATTCACCGGCGCGGCAGACGGCCAGGTTCTTGCGCTCCGGGGTGAAAGCTGCCGCCTCGTAGCAGTAAGTTGGTATTCCGAGTTCGTTGGAAGCGCGCTCGGCGAGTTTGCGTGCCAGTGCGGCGCACTCTTCGAGAGTGATGCCGGAAACCGGGATGAGCGGGCATACGTCGGTAGCGCCCATGCGGGGATGTGCGCCGTGGTGGTTGCGCATGTCTATGAGCTCGGCGGCTTTCTTCATGCCGCGCATGGCGGCGTCGAGAACAGCGTCGGGTTCTCCCACGAAGGTCACTACCGTGCGGTTGGTGGCCTCGCCGGGATCCACGTCGAGCAACTTTACCTCGCCGCCTTCCTCTATGGCGGCGGTGATGGCGTTGATTACTTCCTTGTCACGTCCCTCCGAAAAGTTGGGGACACACTCGATGATTTGTTTCATGATATGTTTAAAGTATGATAAGCAAGAGGTGTGGAGAAGTACATCCCCGCGGGGGCATACTTCTCCACCGGAGTTGTATTATTTCTCGATGAGTGAGCGGATGTATTCTTCGTCGGCGATGAAGGGTTCGGTTATCATGAATCCGTCGTCGGCCTTTGTGTCGTTCCATTCCTTTACGGTGGACATTGCGTTTTCGTTGCGGGCCCAGGAACGGCGAGCCACGCCGCCCATAACGTCCCAGAGCATGGCTTTACGCAGGATTTCGTCCACACGGTCGGAGCCGTCGCACACCATGCCGAAACCGCCGTTGATGGCCTTGCCGATGCCTACGCCGCCGCCGTTGTGCAGGGCCACGAGGCTCATGCCGCGGGCGCAATTGCCGGCGAAGCACTGTACGGCCATGTCGGCCATCACGTTGGAGCCGTCCTTGATATTGGAGGTCTCGCGGAAGGGGGAGTCGGTGCCGCTGACGTCGTGGTGGTCGCGGCCCAGCATAATGGGACCTACCTCACCCTTGCGCACCATGTCGTTGAACTTCAGGGCGATGTTTAGGCGACCCATGGCGTCCTGGTAGAGGATGCGGCACTGGGTGCCTACCACGAGGGCGTTCTTCTCGGCGTCGCGGATCCAGTTGTAGTTGTCGCGGTCCTGGTAGCGGCGGTTCGGGTCGATGCACTCCATGGCGGCCTTGTCGGTCTTCACGAGGTCTTCGTGCTTGCCGCTCAGGCAGCACCAGCGGAACGGTCCGTAGCCGAAGTCGAAGAGGCGTGGTCCCATGATGTCCTCGACGTATGACGGCCAGATGAAACCGTCTTTCTCGTCGATGCCGTTGCGGGATATTTCCTTTACGCCGGCGTCGTAGACGGCCTTCATGAAGGAGTTGCCGTAGTCGAAGAAGTAGGTGCCGCGTTCCACGAGCGCCTTGATGGCGTTGAAGTGGCGACGGAGCGACTTGTCGACCTCTTCGCGGAACTTCTCGGGGTTCTCGTGGAGCATCCGGGTGCGCTCCTCGAATGAGAGGGAAGCGGGGCAGTAGCCGCCTTCGTAGACGGCGTGGCACGATGTCTGGTCCGAGAGGAGTTCCACCGGGACGTTGTGTTCCACGCAGTATTCCAGCAGGTCCACCACGTTGCCGTGGTAAGCTATGGAGAGGGGTTCCTTCTTAGCGCGTGCCTCGTCGGCCCACTTCAGGGCTTCGGGGATGCTGTCCGTCACCTTTGTCACCCAACCCTGGCTGTGGCGTGTCTCGATGCGCGAAGCGTCGACCTCGGCGGTGATGGAAACGGCGCCGGCGATGTCAGCTGCCTTAGGCTGTGCGCCGCTCATTCCGCCCAGACCGGAGGAGATGAAGAGGTGTCCGGCCAGGTTGCCGTCGTCTGGGATTCCGAGTTTCATGCGGCCGGCGTTCAGCAAGGTGTTGAACGTGCCGTGGACGATGCCCTGCGGGCCGATGTACATCCAGCCGCCGGCCGTCATCTGGCCGTAGTTGGCCACCCCCATCTGCATAGCTTCGTGCCAGTCGTGGAGGTTGTCGAATAGGCCCACCATCATGGCGTTGGTTATGATTACGCGCGGAGCGTTCTTGCTTGAAGGGAAGAGACCCAGGGGATGGCCCGATTCCACCACGAGTGTCTGCTCGTCGGTGAGTTCTTCGAGGTATTTCTTTATGAGGCGGTATTGCAGCCAGTTCTGGCAAACCTGTCCTGTCTCGCCGTAGGTCACGAGTTCGTAGGGATAGAGGGCAACGTCGAAGTCGAGGTTGTTGTCAATCATCACCTGGAAGGCCTTGCCTTCGATGCACTTGCCTTTATACTCGTCGATAGGCTTGCCCTTGATGCGGCCTTCGGGACGCCAGCGGTAAGCGTAGATACGACCGCGGGTGCGCAGTTCTTCGAGGAACTCGGGCGCCACTTTCTCGTGGAGCTCTTCGGGGAGGTAACGCAGGGCGTTTTTCAGAGCTGTAACGGTTTTTTCGGGAGTGAGGGTGTAGCCGCGGTCGGGAGCACGGCGGATACCTTCGCAGAAAGCCGGCATTTCCGGAAGTTCGGCCGACAGAAGTATTCTTTTATCGTTCATGGTTAACTGTTCAATTCGGGCGTTTCGGGCGCCCCGTTTATTTTTGTGCAAAGATAGCTACAAATTCTTGAATCGGCAAAAAAAATCACCATAACCCCGCATAAATGAGTTTTTTTAATCTGAAACAACTGTGCGGAAGCGGGTTATGGCGGCCGGAGCGCCGCAGATGAACCGGATGTGATTAATGTTATTTATGTGATTGATGTAACGGTTGAAGTTTAATATAAGGCGTTTGATGTGTTTTTTGTTTCTGATTTTTAGTAAAATTGCTTTAAATTGGAAATGAAATTGGTCGGGTGAGGCCTGTGGGTACGGGTTTGAGAGGTAAAAAGAGACGCCGCGTCCGGGCTGGGAGGCGGCGTCGGTAGTGGTTTTTCGTTTGTTTGCGGGTGCTATTTGTTTGCCGGTGTGTTATTCGTATGAGGCTATGAAGTTTACATTGTATTGTTCTATCTTGCTGAGGCGCACTTCGTTGTAACGGGGATGATACCATGTGAACTGGGAGAAGTACTCACGCAGGTCGCGTGATTTGAATTTGCGTCCGTGCATGGCGTATATGGCGTTACGCATTATGCGCAGATCCCATGACGAACAACCGTAAAGGTCGGATGCCGTCACGTATCGGTAGCTGAGCCATTCGAAGGGATTGTAGGACGTTTTGCTGCTTGAGGATTGAGTCTGAGTGGCGACAGTAGAGTCTGTTGCATTCATGCTGGGGCTTGATGCGCCGACGAGCAGGAGCAGTGTTGCTGCGGAAAAGAGAATCTTTTTCATAATACAGGTTGGCTATATGGGGTTAATGAAGTTGTTATCAACGGGTTAGGTGCCCGGATGTGGATAAACCGGAGAATGGTTGTTCCCTTACGCTGCAAATTTAGTAAATATTTTTAACATGTGCAAATTCTTTTTGTTCTATTTCCGACATTTGTCCACACTGAGGATAAAACCGCAGTCCGCCGGTTCCCGTGAAAGGGACGGCGGACTGCTATGAGGGTTATGTGTTGCAGGTTTATTTGAAGAGGTACTGCGATGAGATTGACTGGTTGTTGTGGATGCGGCGGATGGTGTCGGCGAAGAGTTTCGCTACTGGGAGGATAACGGCCTTTGAGTCGTCGCGTCCGTAGGGGATTGAGTTAGTGAAGATAATCTCGGTGAGTCCGCAGGCGTTGACGCGTTCGGTGGCGGGGTCGCTCATCACGGCGTGAGAGCAGAGGGCGCGTACGCTCTTTGCACCGAACGAGAGGAGCAGGTCGGCGGCTTTGGTGATGGTGCCTGCTGTGTCCACTATGTCGTCGACGAGGATTACGTTCTTGCCCTCGACGTCGCCGATAACGGTCATATTCTCCACGACGTTGGCTTTGGCGCGCTGTTTGTGGCAGAGCACCAGGGGCACGTCGAAGTATTTTGCGTAGCTGTTGGCACGTTTGGCACCGCCGACGTCGGGCGAGGCTATGACCATGTCTTTGAGGTGGAGGCTCTCGATGAAGGGGATGAAGATAGACGATGCATAGAGATGGTCGACGGGGACATCGAAGAATCCCTGGATTTGGTCGGCGTGGAGGTCCATGGTGATGAGACGGTCTATTCCGGCCACACTAAGCAGGTCGGCAACCAGCTTGGCGGCGATGGAGACACGCGGTTTGTCCTTGCGGTCCTGGCGGGCCCAGCCGAAGTAAGGGATTACTGCAACGATGGTGGCGGCGGAAGCGCGCTTGGCGGCGTCGATCATCAGCAGCAACTCCATCAGGTTGTCGCTGTTGGGGAAGGTGGACTGCACGAGATAAACTTCGGCGCCGCGGATCGACTCGTCGAAGCATACTTCAAACTCGCCGTCGGCAAAGCGTTCGATGTTCATTTTTCCGAGTTCTATTCCGAGCTCTTTGCAGATAGATTCTCCAAGGTAGAGGCTTTTGGTGCCGGCGAAAACCTTGATGGGGGGTAAGGAATTGCTCATGGGTTTTGGTTTTATATTTTGTGTTTATGAATTTGATTTAGGGTTGTTCGGATTTTTGGAAATTTCTTTTGGCGGAAGGGCCACTTTGAGCACCACGGCATCGTGTGCACCCACCGTGACGGCTGAGGGGAGATTGCGGCCCAGCGTCAGCGTCCGCTTTTCTCCGGTCAGCAACTCGCTGACTTTCAGTGTGCCTTCGGGCAGACCGACCATCGAGAAGGCCAGGTCGGGGACGTTCACCTTGGCGCGGGCGTCGTCTTCGCCGAAGTTTGCCACTATGAGGAGCGCCTCGTCTGCGGTGTAGCGCAGGAATGCAAAGAGGTGGTGCGGGTCGAAGTCGGGGTTTTGCAGGTTCACGTACATGAGGTCGAAGAACTCGCCCCGGCTGATGGGCTTTTCAGAGTTGCAGAGCCGAAGCACGGTGCGGTAGCGGTCGCGGAGCCAACGTTCACCTTCACTGAGCAGGGCTTCATGGCACTTGCCGCCGTCGTACCAACGGCGCATGGTGCCGTAGCTCCAATAGTCGAAGATAGTGGTGCGGTTGTTATAACCGGCGAATCCTTCGTTCTCCGTGGCGGCTTCGCCGAGTTCCTGGCCGTAATAAATCATGAAGGGTCCGGTGGAAATCATTGCCGAGGTCACGAGCGCGGGAGTCACCTTGCGCGGGTCGCCGGCAAACTCCTGCGAGGCGTAGCGCACCTCGTCGTGGTTCTCCAGGAAGTTGAGCATACGGTCGCCGATGCCGTCCACGGTCTGCCAACATTCCGTGAGCCGTGCCGCAGAGTAGCCGTGCCTTTCTATCCCGACCAGCGTGTCGTAGAGATTCACCTTGTCATAAAGGTAGTCGAAGCCGCAGTAATCCAAGAACGGGCGGTAAAGGCCCACGGCGTAGATTTCGCCGATGAAGATGATATGGGGATACTTTTTACGGACTTCGGCGGTCACCCAGTGCCAGAATGGCTGCGGGACCATAAAGACCATGTCGCAACGGAAACCGTCTATTCCTGTCGCTGCCCAGAAGAGCAGTATGTCGCGCATTTTGAGCCAAGTATCCGGGACGGGGTAGAAGTGGTCCGAGCCGTCCCAATAATCGTGGCCGTAATTGAGTTTTACCGTTTCGTACCAGTCGTACTCTGAACAGAAAGCCGTGAAGCAGTCGTTGCCGGTGGCTTTTGCCGGAAACTCGTGGTAAGCCTCGGCGCCTGTGCCGAGCGAGAACTGCGGCGAGAACTGCTGGTTGGTGATGTAATAATAGTTGTTTTGCGGGGCGAACCCCATCGTTATGTCATCGTGAGCGCCGAAGTCTTCCACGCCCTCGGGTGCCGCGTCGGAGTGGTAACGGCGTGCCGTGTGGTTGGGCACGAAGTCGATTATGGCTTTCATTCCGGCACGGTGTGTGCGTTTCACCAGCTCGCGGAACTCCTCGACGCGGCGGTCAAGGTCGGTGGCCAGCGCTGGGTCCACGTCATAATAGTCGCGTATGGCGTAGGGGGAACCGGCTTCTCCTTTCACTATGTGCGGGTTGTCGCTCGGGATGCCGGGGAAAGCTGACTTCGTGGCGTGTTCTATTATTCCGGTGTACCACACGCAGTTTACGCCCAAGTCGGCCAGGGCGTCCAGCAGCGTGCCGTCGAAGTCATTGAGCTTTCCACAGCCGTTCTGCTCCAGTGTGCCTCCGGGCACGCAGGTGCCGTCCTCATTGGTAAATATCCGGGGAAATACTTGATATACAATGAGTTTTTGTTTATTGTCGGGTGTCATTACAGATTCAATGTTTAGGTATTAGGGGGGAATTTTCAAAAGCGCGGCAGGCAGCGTCATAGCCTCGGTTCACCACATTTTTCATTGCGGAGAGGCCGAAGGTTTTCACGTTTTGCAGGCCGTCGGTCTGTATCACTATGTCGCAAAGTTTTATATCGAGTGCGGCGTTTGCTTTGCTCATAAGATGATAAGAGCGCATCGCTACGTCGATGATGGAGTTTTTATATTTGAACTTACGATCCACGGGATTGCAGTTGCTGCCTATCAGTGTGGTGCAATAGTTGCGTATTGCCCACGCCGGCAGGTTGCGCAGCACACCGCCGTCAACGTAGTTGATACCGTCTATCTTTTTGGGGGTGAATACAATGGGTATGCTGCACGAGGCTATTACACGGGGCACGATTTCACCCTTTGCCCATGCCTTCGCTTTGCCGTTCTCGAAGTCGGTGGCACACACCAGCGTGGGTATGCTCAGCTCCTCCAGATTTTTGACAGGAAGCCATGTTTCAAGGATTTTGGCAAACTTCGTGAGGCGGAAGAATCCCTCTTTGGGGAGGCTGAACTCGGTGAAGTCCGAAAACTTGCCGTGCTGTGAGAAACAGTCCATTATGTCGAGCGGCGTGAGTCCGGCGGCATAAAGCACGGCAGCAATCGAGCCGGCAGAAACTCCGGAGATGACATCGGGTTTTATCCCGAACTCACGGAGCGCCATCATGACGCCGATGTGCGCAAACCCGCGTGCGCCGCCGCCGCTGAAAGCGACGCCGAACGTCTGCTGTTTGCGCAAGCCGACGTTGGTCAATATCTCGTCAATGCTCCAAAGTGCCATCCTCTTTTTAGCCCTCTATCGTTTTGTCAAGTACGCGTTCCGGCTCCGGGCGGATACCGTAAAATGCGAAAATGTGTCGCGCAATTATGTCGCGTGGCATATTTTTCCGCGAATAAACGGCTCCGATTGCTGAAATCCGTTTTATGATGCAAAGATATAAACAAATCCCCAAACAGCAAAATTAAAAATTGTAAAAACGCCACCATTCTCCCCTACACCTATTATATACAATGGTTCCGGTACAGATATAATCCGGGAAAAAGTCAACGCCGCGCGGAGTGCGGGGCTCCGGGCGGCGTTTATGTTCATTAGTCCAAGTAAATCTCAATGTTGTGGGGGATAGCCTATGCTCATGGCTACCACGAAGTGCTGGTGGCGTTTGAGACCGAGCGGCTTTTTGATGGCGTCGTCGGCTGCCGACATGCGTTCCACCACGTTGAGTCCCTGCACGGCGCAGTAGAGGTAGATGTTCTGTGTCACGGCACCGGCATCGAGGGCGGTGAGGCGCACCTGGTTTTTCTGGAGCATCTTGGCTGTCGGTTTGTCAGGCACGTCGAAGGCATCCTCGTTATATACTATCACAAGGTCGAGGGGGGCCTGGCCGGCAAAGTCCTGTATCCCCGTGTCGGCACGGTAGTCACCTTCGGAGACGGGTTCCAGCGAGTTGGTGGAGGGCTCGTAACGGTAAACTCCCTGTGTGGTAACGGCATAAATGTCGAGAGGGTATATCCCCATTGCCGAGGGTACGGTCTTATGACCGTCGGGCCGGTTGGCGCCATAGGCGGCCCAGAGAAGTTCGGACAGGTGTTTTTCGGAGACGGGACGGCTGTCGAAGTCGCGGTTGGTGCGACGCTTGCTGAATGCCTGCATCAGCGTGGCGGGTTCGTTGAGATCCGGAGCCTGCAATGCTATTGATTTGAGTTTCATAGTTTTTTTCAATAATAAAGTGAGTCGCTGAATTGCGGCTCACTTATTTTAACATCCGGAATCTCTGAAAAGTTGCGTCAGCGTTCTATCTTTACTTTTTTGCCGTTTTTTGTAACGGTGACAGACTCTTTGCCGTTGTTGTTTTCTTTGCTTTTCACTATTTCCACGTTGCCGTGGCGGATGGTGTCATTTGCGGTTTCGGCCTTGACGGAATCCTCTAATTGCAGAGTGTCTTCATCCACCGCAGTGTCGCTTTCGGTCTCGTCCACTACCGTTATTTCGGTGGACTTGCCGTTGTCTTCGTCCATGCATACGTTCTTGATTACCGTGACGCACGCAACGGAGATGAGCACCGAAAGCACCCAAACCACGGCGATGGTGGTCTTAGAGGCTGTCCCCATAGGTTTGCTGTGTTTGCGGAAAACGTTGAACGCCAGGACGGCAAACGGGATGATTATGGCCACCAGCGATGCTATGAAGGTGACGATATAGAGCCACGGATGACCGTCGGTATAATAGGGGAGATGTTCGTAGACGTCGCTGGCATTGGTGAGCAGGAGCACGATGAAGATGAATACCACGAGCACGAGCGAAACGGCGATGATAGCTCCCACGGCGGCTACGCAGATGAGTAGTATGTTGGCTATGGTGGAGGCTATCTGCCACACGGTGCTTTTCCCGCTCTGCTGGTTGTGGTACATCTCGTTCACGGAACGGCCGATATTCTCCGGCGTCGGCTGCATCCCGTACATTCGCAGACGGTCGTATGGCGTGCGCGCTTCCGGAACCACTATCCACAACACGATATAGACAATACATACGCCGGAAACCGAGAGGAAGGCGAGCAGCACGCACAGCAGCCTAATCCATGTTACGTCTATCCCGAAGTATGCCGCCACTCCGGCGCATACGCCGCCGAGCATCTTGTTCTGCGGGTCACGGAAGAGCTTTTTCGACACGGGAAGCGGCGGTGGCGGAGTAGGGGGAATGTTCTGCTGTTCCACCTTTATCTCCTCGCCTTGCGGTGTTTCCTTGACGGAGATTTCCTCTTCCTCATCCATGAAGTCCTGCGGTTGCCCTATGCGGTCTATCACTGAACGGACGTTCCCGATGGTGACAATGCTTCCGGCGCTTCCCATTTGCTCAAGGAAGAGTTCGGCTACGCGTGCTTCGATGTCGCCGGTAATCTCCGAGCGGTCGGGCGACGCGCTGTACGCCGTGAAAATGGAGTCGAGGTATTGCCGGAGCATCTGGTAGGCATCGTCGTCGATTACGAATTGGCGCCCGGCAAGGTTGATGTTGTATGTTATCTTCATTTTATTTGTTGAGTGTTTCGTATGTGGTTGATGGCGTTGTATATTTCGTCGAGGGAGAGGCCCATCATGTCGCGCACCTGTGCCCCCTTTTCGGTGATGAAGTAGTATTTACGCGGCGGACCTTGCGTGGATTCCTGCCATTCGTAGTCGAGCTTTCCTTCGCGTCTGAGGCGGTTCAGTAGGGTGTATAGCGTGCCTTCCACCACTATCATCCTGGCCTCGGTGAGGTTTTTCAGGATGTCGGAGGAGTAGGCTTTGCCGTTGGAGAGGAGCAGCAGAACGAAGTATTCGAGCACTCCCTTGCGCATCTGCGCCTTTATGTTCGATTCATCTGGCATAAGTGTTAGAATATTGCTGAGTTAGTGATATTTAGAGTATTGATCCTCCGCCGTTGCTGTTTTGGCTCTTCACCGCGTCGTCGTTGTCGATGCGTGAGTTCACCTTCTTGACATCCTGGTGCAAGGAGCCGAAGTTCCAGGTTACGGAGAGGCCGATGTTCCAGTTCTTGCGGTTCATCCGGGTGTATTGGCGAGAGGTTTCGGTTTTGGAAAATCCTTTCCACGTGAAGTCTTTCTGAAGGAAATTCTGAGCCGAGAGAGTAAGGGTGAGACGGTCCTCCTTGAGGAAGGAACGGCGCACGGCCAATCCGTAGTAGTACCATCCTCCCCACCATCCCTGGAGGTTGATGTTGCGTGCGCCCCAACCGCCGTAGGCGTTGAGCTTGAGATCAAGGGGAAGTGTATAGTCCACGTTGGCGCCGAAGTTGCCGCCCCAGCCGCAGTTGTGGGTATAGGGATTCTCCATTCCTAAGTCGGTATATGACACGGCGCCGTTGACACTGGCCGTGAGCTTGGAGGAAGCCTGCCAGTTGACGAAGGCCGAAAGGGTGGAGGTGTACTGGTGGCCGGCGTTGGCGTAGGTGGAATAGGTGATGCCGTCGCGCACGTAACGGTATTGCGAAATCATGTTCTTCACCAGCGCTTGCTCGAAGCGCACGTTGTAGCCGACGCGGCCCTTGAACGAGGAGAAGGCCAGCGAGAGGTTGTTGCTGCGCTGCGAGTCGAGGTCGGGGTTACCCTGACTCACCATGCTGAGGTTCACGTTCATGGCGAACGGGTTGAGTTGGTCTATCGTCGGGTGAGAGATGCGCATATTGTAGGCGAAACGGAGCACCGTCGTAGGGTCGAAGCTGTATGAGAGCGAGGCGTTGGGGACGATGTCGTTGAGGTGCGACGAGAAGTCGGGCGTGCCTCCTGTCTTGTAGTCGGCGCCGAGGTGGGTGTATTCGTAACGCAGGCCGCCGGTCGCCGAGAAGAAGCCGAATGTACCGGTGTATGTGCCATACAGGGCACCGAGGTTGCGGTATTGGTGCATCTTGCTCAGTTCGGAGAGTTCGGCGCTTGCTTCGTCGGCTCCGGTGTACATTTTGGAGGTGTTGTTGTTGTCGGTGAGGAGCCCCTTGGCGCCGAAGGCTATCGTGTGGTGGGTGCTCAGCGTGTTGGTGTAGTCCACTTGCAGCGTGTAGGAGTTATTGGCCGTCCGCGAGTCGGTGTTCATGAACGGGAAGAAGGCGTTCGGATAATTGACAGGGTCGTGGGAGAGCCGGTCGAAGTCTATGGCCTGGTTGGCGCGGTCATACTGGAAACTCGAAGTCAGCGAGTGGTCCGGGCGGCCGAAACTGTGCTGGTACGAGAAGTTGGCGCTTACGTTGGGGCGCTTTATCTCCAGGTCGTAGTCGGTGTTGAGGCGCCAGCGTTCCGCTCCCGTGGCGTCGGTCATGGTGTTGATGCCCGTCATGTCCTGATAGGCCTTTATGCCGGTGAAGTTGGCCGACCAGGTGAAGAGGTTCGATGCGTTCGGCTCCCACGAGAAGTTCAGGTTGCCGCCCAGGTAGTGGTAGTCGTTCATGTTCCTTGTGGTCATTTTCTCCTCGAGGCGTAGCATCTCGCTGTCGTCATATTCTGTGGTGCCGCCCTGGTTGCCTTCCGATTCGAATACGCCTCCTGTGGAGTAAGTTATCGATGCCGAGCCGGTCACCTTGTCTTTCTTGGCGCGGATATAGAAGGTGCCTCCTGTCTGCTGGCGGCTGATGTTGGCCTCTATCGAACCGGCGTAACCGTCGGTGGCCTGCTGTCCGGCGTTGCTCTCTATCACTATGTTGAGGATGCCCCCGGAGCCTTCGGCGTCATACTTCGCCCCGGGTTCCGTCAGCACTTCTATGCGGGTGATTACGCTGGCCGGAGTAGCTTTCAGCACACGCTGCGGCTCGTTGTCGAACATCGGGTTGGGACGGCCGTTCAGGTAAATCTTGAAGTTCGAGCTGCCGTTGACGCGGATGTTGTCCTGGCCGTCGACCGTAACCATCGGCACTTTGCGCAGCATGTCGAGAACGGTCATCGTCTGTGCCGACGGGTCTTCCGTCACGTTGTAGTTGATGTTGGCGCCGTCGGAAACCACTATGGCTTTCTTGGCCGTGACGACCACCTCGTCGAGCGCTTCGGACGATGCGCGAAGCACTACTTCGCCCAGTTCGGCGGTAGAGGACGATGCGCCGACGCTGAACGGGATGCTGGCAGGATACGTGCCGGGGTATTCTGTCTTCAGAACGTAACGCCCCGGAGAGTTGATGTTTTGGTTGAAGCGTCCCTCAAGGTCGGTGATGTTGTTGATTACCGGATGCAGGGTGTCACTCTCGGCGTAAATGTGGTAGAGGGCCGATGCCGCGCCTTGTTCGGCCTGTTGCTCCCTCAGTGTGCCGGTCACTGTGTATTGTGCCGACACGCCGAGGAAGGAGGCCACCGCAAGGGCGGTTATCATCGGTCTGAGAATAACTGTCTTGGTACTTTTTTGGCGTTGCGTTGATTCTTTCATTGTTTGTTTTGTTTTGTTTAGCGTAGATGTTGTTTTGTAGTTGTTGAAGTTTGGCGGGAAGCTCTCTGATGCTTGGTTGCTTCGGGGCGTTCTTCAGGCCGACTTCTGGGGTGTTGAATGTTTTCCGGGCCGCCGTTGGGGCGGTTGGCGTGATTGTTTTGGCTGGCGCGTGAGCGGAAGTTCCCTAATCACGGTGCAAAGTTAACACAAAATTCAGTACTATGCAATACAAAGTACTGATTTTTTACGAGAACTATTCCCCGCTAAGGCTCTTGGTTTTGATTATAACCGCTGGTAATCAGTTGTTTATGCTTTGGTGAAGAGTTATTGACAGGTTAGTCTTTTTTCTCTCTCATTACTTCCTTTACTAAATTTCCTTAAAAATCACGCTTTATCGCTGTGTGCTATTGTTATGAGCCACTTTTTTTATTATCTTTGCAAGTTAACCGGCTTTATGCCTTTATCTTTTTTTATTTTGTGTAAATGGATTTTAAGCTCACTTCACAATATTATCCCACAGGGGACCAGCCAGAGGCCATCGACGAGCTGGCCCGCGGAGTCCTAGACGGCCTGCCGCGCCAGACTCTGCTTGGCGTGACAGGCTCCGGCAAGACTTTCACTATGGCAAACGTCATCCGGAAAGTGCAACGTCCCACTCTTATCCTTTCACATAACAAGACGCTTGCAGCGCAGCTTTATGCCGAGTTCAAGAATTTCTTCCCTGAAAACTCGGTGCAGTACTTTGTCAGCTATTACGATTATTACCAGCCCGAAGCATATATCCCGTCATCGGACAAATACATAGAAAAAGACCTGATGATAAACGACCGCATCGAGCAGCTCCGCCTCTCCACCGTGGCATCGTTGCTCTCCGGGCGCCGCGACATCGTGGTGGTCTCCTCCGTATCGTGCATATACGGTATGGGCAATCCTAACGATTTCGCGCAGAGCGTGATTGAAATCAGGAAAGGACAGAACATAGCCCGCAACGAGTTCCTGCGCAAACTTGTTTCCTCGCTTTATAACCGCACCGACATTGACCCGGTGAACGGTCAGTTTCGCGTGAAAGGGGATACCGTGGACATCATGCTCTCGTTCGAGAACATACGTCTGCGCGTCTCTTTCTGGGGCGATGAGATTGAAAGCATCCAGACCGTAGACCCTCTGAGCTGCGATGTCCTCGAGCATTTCGACTCCTTTAAGATATACCCGGCAAACATCTTCGTCACCACCAAGGAGCGCACCGCCACAGCCCTCGACCAGATTGCCGTTGACCTCGGCAACCAATGCGACTTTTTCCGCGCCGACGGCCGTATGGCCGAAGCCGACCGCCTTTATGAGCGCGTCACTTACGATATGGAGATGATTCGCGAGCTCGGCCACTGCTCGGGCATTGAAAATTACTCACGGTATTTCGACGGTCGCCGCCCCGGCGCACGACCCTTCTGTCTCCTCGACTATTTCCCGAAGGATTTCCTTACGATTATCGACGAGAGCCACGTTACCATTCCGCAAATCCGCGCGATGAATTCCGGAGATCTCTCCCGCAAAGTGAACCTCGTGGAATACGGTTTCCGACTTCCCGCAGCCATCGACAACCGTCCGCTCAAGTTCGACGAGTTCGAGCGGCTGACCCCGCAAGTACTGTACGTTTCAGCAACGCCCGGCGACTATGAACTGGAGCAGAGCGAAGGTGTTTACACCGAGCAGATTATACGTCCTACCGGCCTCCTCGACCCGGAAATAGAGATTTATCCTACCGAAGGACAGATAGATGTCCTTATGGAGGAAATCAACAAGAGGGTTGAGCTCGACGAACGTGTCTTGGTGACAACCCTCACCAAGCGAATGGCCGAAGAACTTTCCGCCCACCTTACCAACTGGGGCGTCTCCTGTGCATATATCCATAGTGATGTCGATACCCTCGAGCGCATCAAGATTCTCGAAGACCTCCGTGCCGGAGTTTACGATGTGCTGATTGGAGTGAACCTGCTGCGCGAAGGTCTCGACCTTCCCCAGGTAAGCCTTGTGGCCATTCTCGATGCCGACAAGGAAGGTTTCCTCCGCAACCGCCGTAGCCTCGTGCAGACCGCCGGACGTGCCGCACGTAACGTCAACGGTAAGGTGATTCTCTTCGCCGATAAGGTGACCGACTCCATGCAGGCTCTCATAGACGAAACCGAATACCGGCGCAAGAAGCAGATGAAGTATAACAAGGAACACGGTATCACCCCGCGCCAGATTGTGAAAGATGTTTCCGCCGCCGACCTCCTGGACACTCTTGGCGACGAAGACAAACATTCCAGGAAGGAACAGCGCAACACCGCAGTTCCGTCTTCCGAACGTCCTAAACCGGCCAAGCAGCCGAAACCGCGTCCTTATATCGAAGAGGTGGCGCAACACGAAATGGTAGCCGCCGACCCGGTTACCCCATATATGTCGGAAAACCAGCTCAACCAGGCCATCATATCAACAAAAATCGAAATGTCGAAGGCCGCAAAGAACATGGATTTCCTCGAAGCCGCCCGACTGCGCGACGTGCTCATCTCTTACGAAGACCTACTTAAAGATATGGAAAAGAAACACGCAGAGTAACTATGGCAAACAATATTAACAGTCGCCGTTGGCTTCGCACCGACTTCCTTCCCACCTCGCGCGACGAAATGGAAGCCCTCGGCTGGGACCAGGCAGATGTAATACTCTTTTCAGGCGATGCTTACGTGGACCATCCGTCATTCGGTGCAGCGGTCATAGGACGCACACTTCAGGCCGCCGGATACAAAGTGGCAATAGTGCCGCAGCCAAATTGGCGCGACGACCTGCGCGACTTCCGCAAACTCGGTCGCCCGCGACTCTTCTTCGGCGTTTCCGCCGGTGCCATGGACTCGATGGTAAACCATTACACCGCCGCGCGACGCCTCCGCCACGACGATGCCTACACTGCCGGCGGCCGTCGCGGCGCACGTCCCGATTATCCCACCATTGTCTATTCCAAGATTTTGAAGGAACTCTTTCCCGACGTTCCTGTCATTGCCGGAGGCATAGAGGCCTCGTTGCGGCGTGTAACACATTACGATTATTGGCACGACAGACTCCGGCCTTCTATCCTCGTTGACGCTGCCGCCGACCTTATCTCTTACGGGATGGGGGAGAAGGCTATCCTCGAAATTGCACGCCGCCTCGATGCCGGGGAGAATATCACGGATATAACCGATGTCCCGCAGACCGTCTTCTTTACCGGTGCCGAACCCGGCGACGGCGATATCCTTCTATATTCCCATGAAGAATGTCTCGCCGATAAAGTGAAGCAGGCCAAGAATTTCCGCCATGTAGAAGAGGAGTCCAATCGCTACGACGGCTCCGTGATTTATCAGAAAGTAGGGGAGAGGATGATTCGCATTAACCCGATGTTCCCGCCGTTGACTACCGAAGAGGTTGACCGCTCGTTCGACCTCCCGTACACCCGCGTGCCGCATCCGCGTTATAAAGGGAAGAACATCCCCGCCTACGAGATGATTCGCCATAGCGTCTGCCTCCACCGCGGTTGCTTCGGCGGCTGCGCCTTCTGTACTATCTCGGCACATCAGGGCAAGTTCATCGCCTCGCGTTCAAAGAAATCCATCCTTCGCGAAGTCAAGCAGGTAACGCAGATGGACGACTTCAAAGGCTATATCTCAGACCTTGGCGGCCCTTCTGCCAACATGTATGCCATTGCCGGTCGCGACAAAAAATTATGCAAAAAATGTCGCCGGCCCTCCTGTCTTCATCCTCAGCCCTGCCGCAACCTCGACAACGACCATCGCCCGCTCCTCGACATCTACCACGCCGTGGACGCCCTCCCCGAAGTAAAGAAATCTTTTATTGGGTCAGGTGTGCGCTACGACCTTTCCATGGCTCCTAATAGCGACCCGGAAATAGAGAAAGCCAACCGCCGGTATAATCGCGAACTCATAGAACACCACGTCAGCGGGCGCCTCAAAGTAGCGCCCGAACATACCTCCGACTTTGTGCTCGACCTCATGCGCAAACCCTCTTTCACACTCTTCCGGCAGTTTAAAAAGATTTTCGATGACGTGAACCGCACCACCGGCTTGCGCCAGCAACTCGTACCTTATTTTATATCATCGCATCCCGGATGCACCGAAATAGATATGGCCGAATTGGCCATCACGACGAAAAACCTCGACTTCCATCTCGAACAAGTACAGGACTTCACTCCTACGCCGATGACTCTCGCCACCGAAATCTATTACACCGGTGTGCATCCCTATACCCTCGAAGCGGTTTACACTCCTCGTACCGACGCCGAGAAAAAAGCGCAGCGCGACTACTTCTTCTGGTATCAGCCCGAACACCGCGCTGAGCTAAAACGACGCCTGACAAAGCTTCATCGCCCGGATCTCGCCACCCGCCTCTTCACCCCCAACCGTCCCCAATCCCACCATAATCTATCTCGCCGTCCCAAACCGCGCCCCGAACGAAAAAAATAAGAATCATAAGAAAGCCTGCACCTCCCCGTGCAGGCTTTTGTAAACGTGGTGGCGGCTTGCCGCCGGAAAGCTGTCGCGTGCTTCTCAAAAGAAAAGCTGTGGCTCAAAAAGCGGCAGCTGCAAATGCAAGAAAAGCGGCGTCCCGTCCGCGTCTTTATCAGGACTATTGGGTTTATAGGGCCTATCGGGCGCTGCGTTCCTTCCCCGATTAATCATGATTCTTCTCGATGAATCCCGATAAATCGAGAAAAAATCCCGATTATCCGTACGCCGTTGCCGTCGTCAAAAATCCCCTAAAAATCGCTGTTAAATCTTTCTTAACAATACGAAAATAATTTTAACATTCTCATAAACCTCAAAACTTCAAGCAGTTATATATAAAATATCCGTCCTTTCAAAGAAAAATGGCGGAAAAACTTGCACGTGGCGAAAAAGCGTTGTAACTTTGCACTCGCAAATCGGCGGTAAGCCGGTGAGCGGAAAGAGAGAACATTGACACAATGCGACAGGACAAAGCAGCAAAGCTTTACTGACATAACAAGCAAGGGAACAAGAAAGTTTCCGTCAATTGTCTAAGAGTGACAGTAAACTCCAAGCGCCGAAAGTCACCGCCACCTATATAAAAGGGAATACGGATGACAATAGGCGGAGCCACGGGCTTCACAACTC
>DKVK01000030.1 GCA_002491165.1 Porphyromonadaceae bacterium UBA7180 | reverse complement strand
CAGCCGGATATTTGGTTAGCACCCCAGCCACGGAACTACGCCGCTGCCCCGAACTCACGGTTCACAGCAGCGCATGGGGAAGCCCTTATTCCGAAATACCCACGGCAGAAGGCGAGCACTACCGTATAGTGGTCCGCGAACTGATGAGCGAATACACCGGCACAGCCACGGCATCCTCTGACGACAACAAGGTCTGGAATGTGAACTTCACCAATGCCGGAATCATCCGCGCGGCAGGTGCCGACGGCGCACGCATCGTATCGGCAGCCCGCACAGAATATCAGCCCCTCTCGACCGAAATCGGCGAAAACGACGTGAAATACACCTTCGAGGAAGGCATCCCTGTCGGCGACTATACTCTCGAAATCCCTGCCGGAGCATACACAATCAACGGTGCTCCCAGCCCTGCCATAAGCCATGACTTCACGATACAAATGGTAGGCATCGACGGCATTGCAGCCGACAGCGACAATGAACCCGTCATCTACACCATCGACGGTCGCCGCATTAACTCTGCCACCGACCTCGAACCGGGTCTCTACATCATCAACGGTAAAAAAACAATCATCAAAAAATAAAAAACTGAACAATGAAAAAACTGATTTCAGCTCTTTTCCTCGGAGCAGTGGCCATCAGCACGGCTTTAGCACAGGGGGGAACACGTTTCGAATGGGACGAAACGGGCTACTACTACCCCGAACAGGAACCGGACGACATCTGGACCGACTGGGAATACTTCGGCACCTGCGACCTCGAATGGTCAGGTCTCAACGCAGGATTCTGGACCTACGACATGAAGGTTAACAAACGTGTCTCCCAAGATCCCGAGAACCACAAATGGCAGTGGCAGTTCGAGGAATATTTTGCCGCAGGCACTCCACTTATAGTTGAATACGACCCCGACACGAAGAGATTCCGCATACCGATACAGCGTCACGGAGTAAATAATATGTGGGATGGAGAGCCATTCCTTGCCACCGGCTGGCGGGAGTTCTACGGAACTGACGACCCCTATTCCACTTGGGACGACGTTAACGGAAAACTCAACCTTTTCGTAATGCACTATTACCCTAACCAGGACCAAGGTGACGGCACATTCGCCGACCAATCTTATGCTTACGGCGTTGACAAATTTACCTTCAAAGGTTTCACGAAATACGATGTGGACATCGACATCGAAGAGTGCGTCTCGCAGAAAGAAGTCTCGATTCCGCTAAACATGACGGTGCATCCGAAGAACGTAAGCTGGGAGCTTCTTCCCGAATATGTGAATCCCTGCGATACCGTCAAGCTCGAAGAGATAGCCGCCCGCAACGCCAATCCCATAGACGCCTCGACGACCGTCAACGTCACCCTTAAAGAGGGCGTCAACACGCTGGTTGTTTCCTCTTACGACAACGAAAACAAACTCGTTTCCTCCATCCGCAACCTCTACTGTATGCCGGACGACAGCGAGAACTGGGAAGCCCGCGGCACAGGTAAATTCACCGACGACGCTGTGCTCGGACTCGGCGGAGACTGGACCCCGACAACAGTCGAAGTGCTTGTGGAAGAGAACAAGACCAAACCCGGCTATTACCGCATCAAAGATCCATATCAGGGAATCGTGGCCAAGTGGAACGACCTTACATACGACCACGCCGGCCACACCCACTACCTCTACTTCGATGCTTCGCGTCCCAAACAGGTAATCATGGAACCGACAGCACTCGGCGTCCGTGAAGAAAAACTCGGCGCCATGTACCTCACCTCCAAGGCTTACGAAGAGAAACGCGCCGGCAAGCTCCAGCCTGAATATACCGCTTACCTCGGCAAACTCGAAAACGGCAAGATCACATTCCCAACAGGAAGCATCGGTATCCGTCTGCCGGAATATACCAAAGTGATGGGGACAGACCTTATCTACTGGGTGAACAACAACGACCAGTTCATGCTCGAACTTCCGTCGAGCGGCATCGAAAGCATCGAGGGCGCCGACAACGAAACGGCAGAATACTTCTCTCTGCAAGGCCTGCGCATCGACCGTCCCGCCGACGGCCAGATGGTGATAGTCCGCAAAGGGGGCAAATCGTTCAAGACCGTTTACCGTGCCCGTTAAGAATTTGAGTTAATATAAGGAAGAGGAGCCGGGTCGCAGCCAGCTGAACAGCGGCGAAGTCCGGCTCCTTATTTTTAGACACCAGACATGAACAATAACGTCAGAAACATAATTGCGGCGGCGCTGCTCGCCATTCCTATCGGCGCTATGGCGGTGCCGGCGCAGCCCGGCGTGGTGATGCGTTACCAGGCAGACGGCACCGTGGTGCCCGTCCGCCTGGAGGGCGATGAGTTCTCCCACCGCGTGCTTTCGGAAGACGGCTGGCCGCTGCTCGAAAAGCAAGGCACGCTCTACTTCGCCGAACTCTCTGCCAACGGGCAACTGCGACCCTCCGCTTTCAAGGCGGCACAGCGCATGCCGCAAACTGAAGCCTTCCTCGCCTCGCAAGACAAAACTGCCCTGCTCGAAGCCTCCTCCGCACGCATGAAAGCCGTGCGCCGCAGCGCCCGCGAAAAGAATCCGGGGCTGCACGCCACCTCCTTTCCTCACATAGGCTCGCCGCGGGCCCTCGTAATCCTTGTGGAATACCCTGACCTGAAATGTGGAACTTCCAATGCCGGAGACTATTTCCAAGGGTTCCTCAATGAAGAGGGATTCGGGCAATGGGGCGCCACAGGTTCGGCGCTCGACTACTTCCGCGACAATTCCGACGGAAAATTTACGCCGCAGTTCGACCTCATCGGTCCTGTTACGCTGCCGCATGAGATGGCATATTACGGCGCCAACGGAGGCGGTGTGGCCGGCAACGACGTCAATCCTGCCGGTCTGGTGGTGGATGCCTGCCAACTGATGGACAGCGAGATAGATTTCAGCGTATATGACCATGACAGCGACGGCTTGATAGACAACGTTTTCCTCTTCTTTGCAGGACTCGGCGAAAATTCCGGCGGTATGGACGACACCGTATGGCCACACTCGTGGGACGTCCGCGCCGCTTTTCCCGATGAGGAATATATCTTCGACGGCGTGCAACTGGGCCACTACGCCTGCACCAACGAATGGAAAGGGGACCGTCCGGACGGCATAGGCATCTTTATCCACGAATTCAGCCACGTGCTGGGGCTGCCCGACCTTTACGTGACCGGGGGCGCCAACACCGGCGCTTTCACTCCCCACGACTGGAGCGTGCTCGACTACGGCCCCTACAACAACAAGAGCCGCACACCGGCCGGGTATTCCGCTTACGAGCGATATGCCCTGGACTGGGTTGAACCGGTGGAGTTTTCCGAGCCTGACAACATCACTCTCCATCCCCTCCAGGAAAGCAACGAGGCGTATATATTGAAATCCGTCGCCAATCCCGACGAATATTTCCTCTTCGAAAACCGCCAGAACACCAAATGGGACTATTACCTTCCCGGCCACGGTATGCTGGTATGGCATGTGGATTATGATTACGACGCATGGGAGGACAGCGGAATAAACAACAATCCCTCGCACCAGCGCGTGGACCTTCTCGAGGCCGACGGCCTTCTCACCGCCACTACCCGCGCCGGCGACTCCTTCCCCGGAACGGCCGGAATCACCGCCATCACCAACGAGACACGTCCCTCGCTTAAGACATGGAGCGGCGAAGACCTCGAGACCCCCATTACCGACATCGCCGAAAGCCGCAGCGGAGTGATAACTTTCCGAGTGAAAGGGGGACTGCCCGACAGTGAGGCCCCTGTGCTCGCCGAAGCCACGGAAGTGGGCTCTTACGGTTTCAAACTTTCGTGGAACGCCGTCGATAATGCCGAGGAATACATCCTCAACATAGCCCGCGAAGATGAGGAAGCCCCTTTCTTCACCGAAACGCTGGGCAGCGACGTCACCTCTTACACAATAAGCGACATCGCCCCGGAGACCACCTACATAGCCACGGTTTCCTGCCGCCAGGCGGGCAAAGGCATCTCGGCCCCGAGCAACGCCGTTACCGTTACCACCGGGGCGGCCACCTTCGAGTGGTACGCTCCCCGGGGCGCCGACGCCTCGCTGGTAGGCGACCGCTACTTTACCGCCAACTGGGAGCCGCTCGAAAACGCCACGGAATATTTCCTCAGCGTATTCCACAAGGCCGACGTCGTGACCCGCGACGAGTATTACGAGTTCTACGGTGGCACCGAATGCCTGCCCCCGACATGGGAATGTAATTCCACGACTGTGTTCGAACAGGCAGCCAACAGCGGGGAGCGCACCCCGTCGCTCCGCATGAACGGCAACTCCGACTCCTACATCAGGAGCGGCGAGTTCGAGAACGACATCAACAGCATCTCATTCTGGCACCGCGGCGTCAACAAAGCCGAGGGCAACACGCTCGAAGTCACCGCGCTGGTCGATGGCGAGTGGGTGCCGGTAGCGTCGGTTACCGTAACGGAACAGGCCGGCGGACGCCTCGACACCGTGGACTGCTTCCCCGCCGGAGCACGCGCTTTCCACATCGACTACAAGACAGCCGGCACCAACAAGGGTCCGATAGCTTTCGACGACCTCACCGTGCGCATCGAGAAATCATTCTCCAAGGAGATAGTGAACGGCATGGACGGCGTGACGGCCGGCAACGCCTGCGAAATGAAGGTTACGGGCCACGACCCGGAAACCTATAATACTCCCCGATTTTCAGA
>DKVK01000095.1:32610-32748 GCA_002491165.1 Porphyromonadaceae bacterium UBA7180 | reverse complement strand
AAGACCTTTGCCTCCAATTTCAAAGCTTCCGTCGACTGGATAAAAGTCAACATCGGTATTGCGCGTGACAGTATCGGCGAGGGCGATGACATCGCAATAGCCATAGACCCTTCCTTTATCTCCAAATCCGGCAGACTG
>DKVK01000095.1:32128-32308 GCA_002491165.1 Porphyromonadaceae bacterium UBA7180 | reverse complement strand
CTCCAAATCCGGCAGACTGACATACGGCATCGGACGTTTCTGGTCCGGGGGGGCGCAGCGGGTGAAACGGGGGCTGGAGATAATGGACTTCGGGGCCATAAGCCTCAGCAAGCACACCTGCGTGATGCCCGGTGCTATACAGTCCCCGAACTTCGAGACTCTTGAGTCGGAGAAGGACAT
>DKVK01000095.1:0-31787 GCA_002491165.1 Porphyromonadaceae bacterium UBA7180 | reverse complement strand
GCTCGACTGGTATATATCCCTTGTAAGGTCAAAGGCCGATGAGCTGCTCCCTCTGACCGATATTATGGTGGCCGATGCCTTCTTCTCCAAATATGAATTTGTAAATGAAGTTGTTGCGACGGGATTTCGCTTTGTCGGGAGATTGCGGTCCAACTCATACCTGAGGTATCTGGCCATACCCGATCCTTCCGCACCGCGAAGACGCGGACGCAGGAAGAAGTATGGCGAAAAAGTGGATTTCTCCAGTCTTGATATGGCGGTCTTCACTTCATTCATATATACGGATTCAAAGGGAGCCAAAACCAAATGTTACACTGCGGTTGTCAACTCAAGGGCGTTGAAACGCGATATACGCATAGTTGTCTGCCCTGTCGAGGGAGGGGAACCTCTCGTATTCAAAAGATAAATCATCGGTTGTCTCAGTTAGCGGCTTAGCCGACGCTGTACAACCTCAAAATTTACCGAATCATTGTATTTGAGACTTGATTAAAAAATACGCCTGAAGATTTATTCAATTAATCTTCAGGCGCGTTCAGGGTTTGGGTTAAAGGTTTAGTTCTGTGTAAAAGTCATGTCTTCTACAACCAGTGTCTGCTTGCCGAAAGTATAGAAGCCGATACCTGAAAAGTCCAAAGGCATGTATTTTACTTTTAGAATCTCCATGCCGTCAACATAGAAGGAAAGTACGTCGCCGTCTGATTTGAGTTTCCATTCCTGATCCAGTTTTTTCTTATCAGCCCACTTTACACCTTGCATGATGTTGCCGACAACGCGGTTATCTTCATAGCGTGTGAAGTTGACCATTTCGTCGTTGAAGTTGAAGCAATAGAAGTTGCCTCCGTCCTTGTAGTTGAAAACGAAACCGCAGACACGGTCGTTCGCAAGTTTATCGATTTTGACATGAGCGATAACCTCGAAGGGTTTCTTTACATCGAGGGGAGCGTAGCAGTGAGTTTCGAAGAAAGTGTTTTCTCCGACCTTTGTCGAAACTCCGCTCATTGCTGTGAGGATAGCACCTGCGGCTTTGTTTTCTCCTTTTGATTTGATTGTCATGACTCCTTTGTCAATTACGGCTGAGCCTTTGTTGCTTTCAAAGGCACATTCTGTCCAGCCAAGTGAATTGGCATCGAAAGTGTCAACGAAGTTTTGTGCCGGCGTTGCGATGACTGTAGACGCAAACAAGCACAGAAGTAAAAGAAATTTTTTCATGTTTGTTGTTATTATGTTAATAATGTTATGTTGGTTAGATACTGCTGGCTTTGCCTATGCGGGTCTGCAGTTCTTCAACCATTGGTTCAAGTTCTTTCGGAAGTCTGTCCACTTCTTCGAACTCACCGTGGCGGGCGGCCATGGAGCCTGCGACTTCCGAGGAAATTTTTATTTGGAAAGCTACTCTGTCTGGTGTAGTGATGTCTCTGACGGTAACACGGTTGCGAAGCTGTTTTTCGGACATGTTGAATGTCTTGTATTTCCATGGAGTCTGCAGATATCCGCCATGAAAATCTGTAGTCTCGATTTCAGGAAAATAATTCAGAAGAATTTGGTGGATAAGTTTCCAGGCAGCTTCGGTGTTGATTTTACCATTCTCTTCTTGAGTGTAATATCGGGGATCAAGAGTTATGGTAATATATTTGTTTACAAGTCCAGAGGCTGCCGATCCTCTGTAAAATCCGTCTTGCATGAGATGGAAAGAAAGGGAGTTCCTTTCATCCCCACCATAAAATTTTGAATTTGCGGTTGTGTATTCGTTGCATTCTACACGGATAATGGCAACCTGATTCTTTTTGGGAGGCCGTGAAAATTCACCGTATCCATATCCAATCAGATTGTTGTCGACATAGATTGCGGCTTCCTGAGGTTGTACGGAAATTTTGATGACTTTTGCCTTCTTCTCAGCTTGCATCGTGAAACTTAAGATGCAAGCAATCATCAGAAAAATTAGTTTTTTCATGATTAATATGGTTTAGATGAGTATTTGTAGTTTTTAGGTATTTGTAGTTCGATGAGGGAGCCTTTCCGATTTTTTACATTTATCCGCCTGTTATATATTTCCACTCCTTTCTCACGGCAAGATACTTCTATATATTCCCTGTCTTTTGAAACGGGATAATGGACTAAATCTCTTCCGAGATATTCGTTGTCGACGTAGATTTCAATTTGTCTGTCTTGACAATAAAAGGAAAAAGTCTTGGTGGGAGAACAACTCAATAGAGTTGTAAACGTTAAACAAAGGGTAAATAAGACTGCATTCCGAGTTTTCAGAATAAGATGGCGGAGGTGGTGCATTTGTCTAAGGTTGGCCAAGAGGCTCACAATCCCGGCATGTGTATAAAAAAGCGTGAGAGCCATACTTGTTGCTCATTCCGCTATCAGAGGCTCTGGTATTGCCCGGTAAAGTAGAACGAGCAAACTTGCAGAAGCCTCATGCAAATATGATATATGTGTCAATAGCCAACGCTCGCGCGCTTGCTGATGAGTTATATTCATATCCACAAGGCATCTACTGTTTGCTACATCCTTGACTTTACCGAAGAAATTTACCAGATTTCTGATAGCCAAGAAGGAGCGCAGTAAACGCTTTTCATTATGTTTGTATCCCGCCGCTCGAATCCCGACCGGGCTTCTGCGTCACGGTCTACGGCTGCATAGTTATATATTTTTCCTGAAAGTTGAGCAAATTAAAGGAA
This sequence comes from Porphyromonadaceae bacterium UBA7180, assembly GCA_002491165.1. Lineage (GTDB taxonomy): Bacteria > Bacteroidota > Bacteroidia > Bacteroidales > Muribaculaceae > Lepagella. The sequence continues at coordinate 29,100 of DKVK01000095.1, read as the reverse complement.
ATATTTTTAAAAATAATTGTCAAGAGTTTATTTTGATAATCGTTTCGGAGGTTTATTTTGCTAAATAACAGATGGCATTTTCATGGATAAAGCAAGGAGCCGGCGGTGGGCCGGCTCCGTTCTTCGTTTAAGGGGGGTGGTGTTTCGGGGGTCAGATGGCGTCGTCTTCTACGGTTTCGAGGGCGTCGGCCGCGGGTGCCGGGGTGTCCTGCGTGGCGGCTTCGAGTTTCTTCATTATCGAGAAGATGAAGGCTGCCGATACCAGGCAGATGGCGATGAGGATTACCCACAGTGTCCATACAGGGATTTTACCCCACAGTAGCATCGGGATGGAGACGAGGTAGTTGCCGACGGCGGTGGCGGCGAACCATCCGCCCATCATGGAGCCTTTGAGCTTCGGCGGTGCCACTTTCGAGACGAAGGAGATGCCCATAGGCGAGAGCAGCAGTTCGGCGAAGGTGAGCAGCATGTAGGTGCCGATGAGCCAGTTGGCCGAGACAGCGCCCTGCGTGCCGGTTACCGACATGGAGCCGATGGCCATCACGCCGTATGCGACTGCGGCCATTACCATGCCGTAGCCGATTTTACGCGGTGCCGAGGGCTCCTTTTTGCGGCTGGCCAGCCAGCCGAACAGTGCCATGGAGACTGGCGTGAGCGCCACTACATAGAAGGGGTTGAACTGCTGGAATTGCTGCGGCTGAATGGGCTGGTCCAGAGGGTCGGGAGTGTAGCGGTAGAAGAAGTATAGGCCGACGGCCACTGCCGCGAGGATGACGGCGGATACCAGTTTGCCGGTCTTCCCTTTGCTCTGGAAGAGCGAGAAAAGGGCGTAAACGCCGATGGCGATGGTGAGCAGTGCCCATACGTTGAAGCCGATGCGTGTCCAGCCGCCGGCTGTGGGCGACGTGCAGCTCTTGGCGAACTCGGTCAGCGTGGCGCCGTTCTGGTGGAATACCATCCAGAAAAAGATTACCACCGCAAAGACGAGCAGCAGTGCCACTACGCGCTGTTTGGTCTGCTGCGGCGTGAGCGCGGGACCTTCGGCTGCGGCTTTGGCTGCGGCTTTTTTCTCCACGAGTATCTGCTTGAAGGTGCGGCGTCCCAGGAAGTAGATGAGGAAGCTGACCACCAGAGAGAAGCAGGCTACGGCGAAGGCGCGTTCGTAACCGATGGAGAGGGTGTCGATGTAGTTGGATGCGAACCGGTTGATGTCGGCTCCTATGGCCATTCCGTTGTCGGCGGCGATGGTCTGAATCTGCGCGGCCACGTCGGCGCCCCCGCCGTCGAGCAGGGCGTTGCAGAGGGCCGGCAACTGTGCCACATACTCGAGACCTTGTCCGTGCATTGCCCAGTTACACATGGCCGTGGCCATCATGGGGGCGAACATGGAACCGATGTTTATGGCCATGTAGAAGATTGAGAAAGCGTTGTCGCGTTGCGCAGAATAGCGCGGGTCGTTGTAGAGGTCGCCTACCATCACTTGCAGGTTGCCCTTGAAGAGGCCGGTGCCGATGGCTATGAGGGCGAGGGCCGCGCAGAGGATGATTAGCGACGAGGTGGAGCGGATGCCGGTGGGAAGGGCCATGACCAGATAGCCGGCGAACATGATGGCGATGCCGGAAACCACGCATTTGGAGAAGCTCCATTTGTCGGCAATCCAGCCGCCCACCAGCGGCATGAAGTAAACGAGAGCCAGGAAGATGGCATAAATCTGTCCGGAGACCGTGGAGTCGAAACCGAACTTGGCCTGCAAGTAAAGCAGGAAGATGGCGAGCATGGTGTAGTAGCCGAAGCGCTCGCCGGTGTTGGCAAGCGAGAGCACATACAGGCCCGCAGGTTGGTTCTTGAACATGATATTAGAGTTTAATTTGATTTTTTAGCATCCCGGAGGGCCTGGAAGGCGGTGGCGTAGTTGCGCATCTGCCGCACCATGGCCAGCAGACCGTTCGAGCGTGTGGGGGAGAGGTGCTCGCTCAGGCCTATGCGGTTTATGAAGTAGAGGTCGGCGTCGAGTATTTCGCGGGGCGTGTGTCCGCTGAGCACGCGCAGCAGCAACGCCACTATGCCTTTCACTATCAGGGCGTCGGAGTCGGCGCGGAAGATGATGCGCCCCTCCTCGTCGAGTTCGGCCGTTATCCATACGCGGCTCTGGCAGCCTTCGATGAGATTCTGGTTAGTTTTTTCGCTTTCGGGCAGCGGCTCGAGGGCCGTTCCAAGCTCTATGATGTAGGCGTAGCGGTCCATCCAGTCGTCTATGCCTTCGAACTCTTCTATGATTTCGTCTTGTATGTTATTGATAGTCATGGTTTTAAACAGGTTGTGGCCATGTGTTTGCAATTGGCCGTGCACAAAGTTAATAATAAAATTCTGAATTTTCAAAGTTCCGCCCCATATTTTTCTTCCTCTTTTTTATTCGTAGTTCGTAAATAATCGCTAAATTTGCAAAAAATGTAATTCCGGATGAAACGGTTGTTATTACTGCTGGCATGTGTCATGGTTATGGGTCTTCCGACCGAAGCCCAACCCGTAGGACATGCCTCGAAAGGCGAAAGCGTGAAAAGCGCTGACGGTAAAGTGACTCTGACCTGCGTGGACCGGCGCCTCGGCTTCGGTTCCGGCTCTTTGTTCGACCCCGACGTGCAGTCACCCAAATCCGCCACCTTCTCCGCGGACGGCAAGAAACTGTATGTCAATTCCCTGGAAGGTTGCCGCACCATAGTCTACGATGCCGCTACGCGCCGCAAACTCAAGACCATAAAGCATGAGTTCACCTCCGGCGCCGGGTCGCTCTGGCTCGCCCCGTCGGGCTATTATCCCTTCACACATTACAAGGACGGCGCCTCCCGTCCCTTCCGCGGAAAGCCGGTGGAGGAGGCGCTCACCCCCGACGGCCGGTATATGTTCGTGCCGTATTACCGCCGCGACTTCGACCTCAACGCGCAAGACCCGTCGGCGCTGGCCGTAATCGACACGCGCACCGACGAGATAGTGCTCATGACCGAAACCGGACCGCTCCCCAAAATGGTGCGCGTCTCAAACGACGGGCGGCTGCTCGCCATCACCCATTGGGGAGACAACACGGTCGGCTTCCTTGATATCTCCGACCCTGACCCGAAGAAGTGGCGCCATCTGCCGCCCGTCACCATCGGCCATAAACTGAACCTGAACTACTCGCTGACGTCGGCCGTGAACCGCGACTCCGGCAGCGGCTTCCTGCTTCGCGGCACCGTGTTCCTGCCGGGCGACTCGCTGCTGCTCGTCAGCGGAATGGCCGGCAACGTCAACGTCATCGACATCCGGAAGATGGAGTGGATAGGCACGTTTCCGCAACTGGCGGCCGTGCGCCACCTCACGCTGCGCGGCGACATGCTATACCTGAGCCGCAACTCCGCCGGCGAGGTGATGACTGTACCCGTTGCCGAAGTGGTGCGTGCTATAATCGAAGGACGTCCCGGACGCGAGTTCCGCGTAAAAGATTTACGCACCTGCAAGGTGGGTGGCGGCGCCCGCACGCTGAAAGTATCGCCGTCAGGCAAATATATCTTCGTGGCGTGCAACACCGCCTCGGCGCTTTACGTCGTCGAGACCGCCTCCATGAAAGTGATGGCCAAGATAACGGCCGACTCCTTCCCGGTAGGGCTGGACATATCGCCCGACGGCCGCATGGTGGTCACCACCTCGCAGGGCCGGAAGGGAGCAGGCGGGGGCAACGCAGTGGATTTCTTCAAGATAGACTACGCCGAAGCCGAGCCGGTAATCCTTCCGTCGCCGTCGCAGGACACCGCGGCGACGGACAGTGCCGCGACAGCCGCCTCATCGTCCAAGCCGGAAGCCTCTTCACCCTACGGTGCGCGCACCCTGCTATGGTTCGGCCTGGCAGCCATAGTCGCCACAATAGTAGTGACCGTCGTCATAATTCGCCGCCGTCCCCGCCGCTAAAACGAGCAATAGCCTCCGTTGCAGGCGAATCACCAAAAGAGCGGAACATACACATAAGTGTGCAATTTGTGAAAAATTGCGTCGGCGTCTTCGCCAAGGGGGTCTGCTCTTTGCGCAAGGGATGAGGCTTTCTTTTTTCGCGTTGTCGGCGGGATTATTTGGCGGGTAGGCGGTAATTCGTTAACTTTGCAGGATGAAAGATGATTTTGTGGAAATAGAATCTGAAGAGGCGGAAGGTGCGCCGCGAGGGGAATCCGCCGAGGGCGCGCCGTCGCTGAAGTTGCGGACGGCGCGGACGCTTAAGTGGAACACGCTCGACCGCGTTACGCAGCAGGTTGCGCTGGCCGTCGTCGGCGTGATTCTGGCCAACCTGCTAAGCAAGGAGGATTACGGACTGACTGGCGTCCTGGCTATGTTCCAGGCGTTTGCCATCGTTTTCGTCGACAGCGGTTTCGGCGCAGCGTTGCTCCAGAAGAAGGAACCCACGCAGCGCGACTACAGCACCGTCTTCTGGTTCAATATGGCCGTCGCCACGGGGATTTACGTCGTCCTGTGGTTCGCCGCGCCGCTGATAGCCTCCATTTTCCGCAGCCCGCTGCTGGTGCCGCTTTCGCGCGTGATGTTCCTCTCTTTCATTTTCAGCGCTTTGGGGATAGTGCAGACCAACCGCCTGATGAAACAGATGAACGTGAAGCAGGTGGCAATCTCCAATCTCGTCGCGGTGCTCCTCTCCGGCGGAGTCGGCGTGTGGATGGCCTTCGCGGGTTACGGCGTATGGTCGCTTGTGGCTCAGGCGCTGACGCTCTCTTTCATAAAGACGGCGTGGCTATGGGTGGCGGTGAAGTGGCGTCCGTCCCCCGTATGGTCGCGCCGTTCGTTGCGCGAGATTATGGGTGTGGGTATGGGGGTATTCTCCTCGTCTCTGCTCAACACCTTCTTCCTGAACCTCTATACTTTCGTCATCGGCTGGTGGTCACTTGGCAAACTGGGCCTTTACACGCAGGCCGACAAGTGGAGCAAAATGGCCACGGCGTCGCTTTCGCAGATAATAACGGCCACTTTCGTGCCGGTATTGGCTTCGGTGCAGGACCGCATCGACGACTTCCGGCGCTACATGCGGCGCATCGACCGCTTCGCCGCCATGACGCTGCTTCCGGTGATGGGAGGGATGGCCATGACGGCCACGCCGCTGTTTCATACCTTTTTCGGCACCAAGTGGGACGCCGCCATTCTCCTGTTCCAGATTCTCGCCCTGCGCGGCATCTTCATAATCCTCATCTCTGTCTACAACAACTACCTACTCGCCGCCGGGCGCGCCAAAGCGCTGGTGGTGGTGGAGACGGTCAAAGACGTCACGATGCTGCTGGCGCTCGGCGCCACTTACTTTACGGGGTCCGTAACGGCGCTGGTGTGGGGCCTGGGTGCGGCATCGCTGCTTACGTGGATTTACGTGCTGTGGCTGACGTCGAGAAGCACCGGCGTACCCCCGCTTGTGATGATAGGCCACCTCATGCCCTTCGTTTTCTATACTGCGGCGGCGTTGGCGGCCGGATGGGGTGCGTCGCTGCCGTTCGGACCGGCGTGGCTGCAACTCGCAGTGAGAATCATAGTCGCGGTAGTGGCATACGTAGTGCTATTGAAAGTGTGCCGCGTGCCGGAACTGCCGGAAATGTGGAATTACCTCACCGGGCGGTTCCGTAAAAAGAGAGCCGCATGAGGGAGAAACTGCAAGCCGTGGTCCTGGGCACCGTGCGGCATTCCGACCGTGTGAACATCGTGAACCTTTACACCGACACGCGCGGGCGCCTGGCGGTGATGAGCACGCCGCCGGGACAGTCGAAGGCCGGACGTATGCGTGCCGCCGCGCTGATGCCGCTGAGCATCATCTCCACCGAGATTAATTTCAGGCAAACCTCCGAATTGCAACGCCTCGGCACCGTAACTCCGGTACGTGCCAACAGCGGCATCTGCGGCAATCCGGCGAAGAGCGCCGTAGCGCTCTTTCTCTGCGAGTTCCTCACCAGGCTGCTGCGCGAGTCGGCACCCGACGCCGAGCTGTGGCGTTTCCTGACGCTCAGCATCGCCGAGCTGGACCGCACGCCGTCGCCGGCACATTTCTATCTCCCGTTCCTGGCGGGACTCACGCGCTTCACCGGCATAGAGCCTGACGTCACCGACTACACCCCCGGTTCCTGCTTCGACATGCGGCAGGGTTGCTACGTGCCGTTCCATCCCGCCCACAACGACGTGCTTACGCCCACTCCGGCGAGCGTGCTGCGCTCCGGCCGCGTGGTGGAAACACCCGGTGCGGCATACGCCCCAAGGCTGCTGATGCGCCTGCGCTACGACACCGCCGCGCGCCTGAAACTTCCCCTCGCCGCGCGCCGCGAACTGCTCGACGGCCTGCTCCGCTACTATGCCATACACCTCCCCGGAGCGGACCGCCTAAACTCCCTGGACGTGCTCCGCTCGCTCTGAAAAAACTTTTTCGGCTTTTGGTTTGGATATTTCGGGGTTAATAGGTAACTTTGCCGCGTGAACGGGGTTAATGTCGGATGCGCGGTGTACAGTCCGTTGCTTGTTGACATAAAACCACATTGTCCGGAGCCTGTAACCCCGGCGTTCACTAACCTTGAGTCTAAAAACCGACTAACCGGAAACATTATGTTTGAGATAATTTCAAGACGCGAGCTTTCCCCCTCGATAGTGGAGATGCGGGTAAAGGCTCCGCGCGTGGCGACCTCCGGACTCCCCGGGCAGTTCGTCATAGTGCGCACCGACGAGCACGGCGAGCGCATACCCCTCACCATCTGCGACACCGACCCCGAAGCGGGGACCGTCACCATCGTGACGCAGAGCATCGGCATCTCGTCGCGCAAAATCAACTCCATGCAGCAGGGCGAGTCCTTCGCCGACTTCGCCGGCCCGCTCGGCCTTCCCTCCGACCTCCTGGAAATCCCGGAAGAGGAACTTCGCAAGATGCGCATCCTCTTCGTGGCCGGCGGCGTGGGAACGGCTCCCGTCTACCCGCAGGTGAAATGGCTCCACAATCACGGCGTGGAGGCTGACGTCATCATCGGCGCCAAGACCAAGGACCTCTTCACATACGTCGACGAGATGGAGAAAGTGGGCCGCGTGCACCTCTGCACCGACGACGGCTCGGCCGGACACCACGGTATGGTCACCGACCTGCTCCGCGTGCTCGTGGAGGAGAAAGGCGAGAAGTTCGACCGCTGCGTGGTCATCGGTCCCATGATAATGATGAAGTTCACGGCCCTTGCCACCAAGAAATACGGCATCCCCACCGTGGCGTCGCTCAACGCGCTGATGGTGGACGGTACCGGCATGTGCGGCGCCTGCCGCGTGACCGTGGACGGCAAGACACGCTTCACCTGCGTGGAAGGCCCCGAGTTCGACGCCCATCTCATAGACTTCGACGAGGCCATGCGCCGCCAGAACATGTACCGCAACAACCCGAAAACCGATCCCGAAACACATAAATGCAGTTGCCATGGCTAACAAGATTCCCCGTGTAGCGGTGCGCGAACAGGACCCGAAAGTCCGCGCCGCAAATTTTGAAGAAGTGTGCTACGGCTACAATGCCGAAGAGGCACAGACAGAGGCGTCGCGTTGCCTCAACTGCCCCAAGCCGCGCTGCGTTACGCAGTGCCCCGTGCATATAGACATCCCGGCTTTCATCAAGGAGGTGACGGAAGGCAACTTCGCCGGAGCCGCCGAGGTGATACACCGCGACAGCTCGCTGCCCAGTGTGTGCGGCCGCGTCTGCCCGCAGGAAAACCAGTGCGAGGGTGCCTGCGTGCTCGGCATCAAGGGCGAGCCGGTGGCCATCGGCAAGCTGGAACGCTTCGTGGGCGACTACGCCATAGAACACAATCCCGAAACCGTCACTCCCGCGCCGCGCAACGGCAAACGCGTGGCCGTGGTAGGTTCCGGTCCGGCCGGACTGGCTTGCGCCTCCGACCTCGCCAAGCTCGGCTATGAGGTGAAAATCTTCGAGGCGCTCCACAAGGTTGGCGGCGTGCTTGTCTACGGCATACCTGAGTTCCGCCTTCCCAAGGATAAGATTGTCGCCAAAGAGGTAGAGGCCGTGCGCCGCCTCGGCGTGGAGATAGAGACCGATGTCATCGTGGGCCGCACATTGCGCGTCGACGAACTGCTCGACCGCGAAGGCTACGACGCCGTCTTCATCGGCACCGGCGCCGGGCTCCCCCGCTTCATGGGCATCGAGGGGGAAAATCTCAACGGCGTCTTCTCGGCCAACGAGATGCTGACGCGCACCAACCTCATGCACGCATACGACGATACCTACGACACCCCGATACGCATCGGCAAGCGTTGCGTGGTAGTGGGCGGAGGCAACGTTGCCATGGACGCCGTGCGCACCGCCAAGCGCCTCGGCGCCGAAGCATTCATCGTCTACCGCCGCGGCGAGGAGGAACTCCCCGCACGCCGCGAAGAGGTGCACCACGCCAAGCAGGAGGGCATCGAGTTCCGTATGCTCAGCAACCCCGTGCGCATCAACGGCGACGAGAAGGGGGACGTCAAGTCCATCACCTGCATCCGCATGGAACTGGGCGAGCCTGACGCCTCGGGACGACGCCGTCCGCAGGAAATTCCCGGAAGCGAGTTCGACATAGAGTGCGACACCGTGATAATGGCGCTCGGCACCAGCCCCAATCCCCTCATCAAGAGCACCACGGAGGGACTGGAGACCAACAAACGCGGCTGCCTGACGGCCGACGAAGAGGGTCGCACCACTCGCGAGGGCGTCTTCGCCGGCGGTGATGCCGTCACCGGCGCCGCCACGGTAATCCTGGCGATGGGAGCCGGCCGCAAAGCCGCCAAAGCCATCGACGAATACCTCACCAAAAAGTAAACGCACCGACCCACATCAATCCCAGATACAGCAGCGGGCAGCCATCAGGCCGCCCGCTGTCATATTGTCAATGTGGAGGTTAGAATTTGGTGACTTTGCCGATGAAGAGGACGGTGCTGGTCGAAGTCTCTTCTATGAAGAAGATGAAGGGACGGTCGAAGGGGAATACTTCGGTTTTGTTCTCTCCATTATTAAGAGAAGCGCTAAGTTCTATTTCAGTTATGGATGCGCCGACGGTTCCCATTTCGTCAGTTGAGACAGTAGATTTCTGAATAGCATTGCAGACTGTGGCTTTCATGGCGTTGAGAAAAATATTGTCGAGACCGTCGTTTACAAGGCGAGCCAGGCCGTTGTTTTTCAGCGTTTCAAGCAAGTCAAGGTTGCTTGATAAGTTGAACTTCGGGAACCAGATAGTGGCATTGTATGTGCGGCCTTTTCCGAGAGCTTCCATCACGGAGGCATAGCTAACCAGCGTCAAGAAACTGTTGAAGTCTGAGCCTTCGTCGGGCATTGCGAACACCATTCTGAAATTGCCGTTGCCGTAAGGGAGGGCCATAACCCTCATGCCGTTGCCGTAAGCGTGGAACACTTCGCGTGTGTCGCGAAGCATATCCACTTTTGAAACGCTTCCGTCCAGGTTACGGAACTGTAATTTGTCAGTGGCTTTTTTGTTGAAGGGTTGTGTCCACCAACCTTTGAAATAGCTTGCGTTCAACAGCGCCATGTCGCCTGTTAGGGGTTTGTCGAGAATCTGTAGGATAAGGCCGTTGGTGTGGTCCGCGCCCCACTTGTTGATAAGGTTCATGGTGCCGGAAGCGTCGTTGAAGTCGGCGTATTCCACGTATGCGCTGCAATCACCGGTAACTACTGAAATGAAGCTGGGGTTGACATAAGGGCGCATTCCGTCGTTAATCCACACTGAATTTGCGGAAAGCATGAAGGCACGTGAATCTGCTTTAGGCATCATGCGTGCCATCAGGGCATTGAAAGAATTTAGCTTGGCCAAAGCCTCCGGCCCTTCTCCTACGCCGAGCTCATTGAGAATAAGGTCGCGACACTCGCCGTTGTCGCCGTTGGCGACCATTGAAAGGCAGGCAAAAAGCGAATAGGGGCTGAAGGCGGTGTTATCTTCGCTTTCGGAAACGGATTTGAAAAGCTTGAAAGCAAACTCATTGCTTGCATCCTTTATTTCCTTTTGGGATTCGGAAAGCTGAATGTGGGTGTAAGGAATTTCATCAGGAATCTGTTCTGTGACTTCGGTTTCCTGCGGATTGTCATCGAGCTTGGGAGCGGGCGTGTCGTTGTCGCAAGCGGCCATAAGCATACCGACGCCCATAGCGGCTAATAAAAATATCTTTTTCATAATCAGTTTTTGATATTTAGGTTTTTGATAAACATGAGGTCTTTGAATACAAGCCCGTTTGAAGGGCTAATTGATGAGTTGACAGGAGATTGGGTGAATTTGTAATAGCCATTTGCTTGTCCACCCCACCCCCAAATACATCTGTAGTAGTCTGTCCCGACTGGATCTGTTTCGAGTGCGACACCTTTTATTATGTTATATCCACCATCTATTACCCAAATATGGCCGCCTTCCTTAGGCTGAGTAGATGTGCCATAATGATGACCTGCCATTAATAGAGGTTTGTTTTTTCTTAATTCTGAGTTTGCATCATCTTTTGTAAATGTTGTTAACACAAAATCTTTGAATCCCATATATCCTAAGCCGATTCGTAAATCGAAATAGCCTGTATTAGTGACGGAATCGGTATATTGAGATTTCATTTCTTTACCAGTTATGGCAAAGAGTTGAGCCCAAGAGTCATGATCTTTGTCATTCTTCATTGAAGCCCAGTCAAAAGTATGGCCTTTATATTCCTTAGGCCATTCATAATAAGACATTATTAATCCAGCAGCTATAGGAGCACATCCAGCCGGAGCTTGTATGCCTTCCGGAGTAAAACAATATTTGTTATAAGGTGCGCCTTGGTGGAATCTTATAAGAAAAAGACTCGGGTCATCCATGCGATCTGGAAATATGGGATGTATTACCCACGTAATCTTATCCAAAGGCAGTTGTTGGATAGTTGTATCCATTACTATTGGACCACTATAACCACCTTTAGTTTCTGAGTCATCTAATGATATATTTTCAATTGAGTTGATGTAGTATGCGAGTCCTTTGTTGTAGATGGTATCGGACAGATGAAGTTCTCCTCTATCAGAAATAGCGAATACAGCATCTTGTCGTTTGTCAGCGGATAAGAGTGAGAATCCCTGATTATCTTTGTAGTTTACTACGTAGTAGCTGGCCTTTTTGCCATTACTTCTGGTTGAAGGATTGATGTATTCAACGGATGAAACTTCACGTGCTGTTCCTCTGGTTTTTTCGCCGAATACAAGGTTGAAATGGGAATCGGCTTCTTTTAATGCCTCGTTTAACGAACGATGATAATTGTTTGTAGACTCTTGATTGTCAAAACGGGACGACAGTAGTTCTTCTTGCTGTGAACAAGAAACCACTAATGCTGCAAAAACAAGGAATAAAATTAGTTTTGTTTTCATGTGGTTAGATAATAGAGTTAAAAATATTGATTGTTTAGTTACGGAACAGTATTAATAATTCCTGCCACAAAGTTAGGAATTAAATTTAAGATATCCAAAAATAATTTGGAAAAGTTAAAAATGTTCAGAAATGGTAAAAATAAGCCGGAAATCCGTGTTGGGGCGTCCGGCTATAGGAGTGGTTTGGATGTTTCGTTTGCTTATTACTCTTCGGGGGGCGGGGACACGTAGACGAAGGCACCAAGGTCGGGGGCGCCGGCGGCCAGGCGGTTCAGACCGTACATGTCGTAGCGGCACAGGTCGGTGACGTAGGTGCTGTAACCGGCGCCGATGGCCGGCGATTCGGGGCGCAGGCGGTAGTCGAAGATGTAGTCTTCGCGCACGGTGTAGAACAGCGGGTCGGAGTCCCAGATACATTCTAAGAAGTTGGCGTCGTCTTCGCCTTTGGAGCCGAGCAGCATCCTGCGCAGGTAGACGCTGGAGCCGGTGAGGTCGCCCTCGTTGAGCTCGGAGCCGAGTCCGTAGATGATGCCGTTCTCGAACTCGGCCTCCATCAGCGGCTGGTCACTGCCGGCCACGTCTTCGGGCAACGCGTGGTAAAGAGCTATCATAGAGCCGGTTATGGCGGAGAAGAGGTAATAGTTGGCGAAAGTGCATTGCACGAACTTGTGTCGGCCGCCGTAGAGCGCCACCACATCGTTGGCGGCTTCGGAGAACACGCAGCCGTAGGCGTCGACATTGGCGTAGCGCGAGGTCAGCACGTTGCCCTGGGAGTTGTGGAGCCACGAGTTGACCAGCAGCAGTTTCTGTCGCGAGAGGTCGGCGCAGGAGTCGACGGTGACGCCGGTCTTCGAACTGCGGAGGTTGACGTATTCCATACGGTTGCCGAAGGAGCCGGGCGCGAAGCTGACGCCGCCCCATTGACCCGCCATTATGTCGTAGGAGATATCGGGAAGGACGTTGTCGAGGCGGTCGCCGCGCATGTCGATGAGGCGCCCGGCCTCGCCTCGGGCGTCCAGTGTGCCCTCTACGCGCAGTTTCGCGTCGTCATGGAAGAGGAGGCGCGTACCGGGGGTGACGTGCAGCGTGGTGCCTTCGGAGACTACCAGCGAGTCGAACACCACGTATGGTTGCGTGGCGTCGAGCGTCATGTCGCTTTCCATCACCACGCCGTGAAGGCGCGTAACGTTCTGCCCCCAGGCTTCTACGGTCACCTCCTGCGTGTTGCCGTTGGTGACGAACTGCAGCTGGTCTTCGATGAGCGCCGGCTCGGAAGTTGGGGAGGCCTCCGGGCGACATTCTATGAAGACGTAGATGCTGTCGCGTCCGCGTATTTCCACGTCGTGGAACGTCTGGCCGCTCTGGCCGTCCACGTTCAGGCGGTAGCGAGTCTCCGGGTCTTTGAAGCCGATGTATGATATGGAAACCCCTTTCTTGTTGGGGTTGCGTACGATGAGTCGGGCCGTCGGGGTGCCGATTTCGGTAAACACGGTGTCGAAGCTGACGGTGTCGCGCGAGAAGGTAAGCACCGCCGAGGGCGACGTGGTGATGTCATCGTCGATGCAGCTGAAACACAGGAGACCGAGCGCTCCCAACAGGGTCAAAATCACATATCGGAACAGTTTCATATACGAAAAACGGACGGCCTGCCGTTAATATTGTATAGACCGTCTTGCACCATGAAGTATATGATAATAGCCGGCGAGGCTTCAGGCGACCTGCACGCCGCCGGACTGATAGAAGGTATAAAACGTCACGACCCGGAAGCCGTATTCTGCTTTTTCGGCGGCGACCTCATGGCCCGCGCCGCACGCACTAACCCCGTGCTCCATTACGACAAACTGAACGTGATGGGGTTCAGCGAGGTGCTCCGCGCGTTGCCCAAACTGCTGAAATACCTCTCGCTGGCCAAAAAGACGCTGCGCGAGTTCCGCCCCGACACCCTCATCCTGGTGGATTATCCCGGCTTCAACCTCAAGATGGCGAAGTATGCCCGGCGCCACGGCATACGCGTGGACTGGTTCATCTCCCCGAAAGTGTGGGCGTGGAAGGAATACCGCGTGCGCACCATCAAGCGCTGTGTGGACGCCATGTACAGCATCCTCCCCTTCGAGGAGGATTTCTACGCCAAGCATGGCTACAAGGCAACATACGTCGGCAACCCGACGGTCAAGGAGATGGAGAAGGTGCTCGGCCACATACCCCCCTACAAGCACTTCTGCGAACGGCAGGGGATAGCCGACGACCCGCGCCCCGTCATAGCGCTTCTTCCCGGCTCGCGCAAGGGGGAGATACGCAACAACCTCCCGCTGATGATCGAGGCCGCCAAACGTTTCCCGGAATACCAGTATGTGGTTGCAGCCGCCCCCGCCGTGGGTGAGAAGTTCTACCGCGAGACGGCGCAGGATCCGGGCCTCAAACTTGTTTTCGGCTCCTCGCAGGTGCTGGTGAAGTACGCCCGCGCCGCGTTGGTGACCTCCGGCACCGCGACGCTCGAAACCGCGCTGATGGGTTGCCCGCAGGTGGTCTGCTACCGTGCCAATGGCAAGAAAATTTCCTACAAGATAATGGAGAAGTTGCTGAAAGTCAAGTATGTCTCGCTGCCTAATCTGATAGTGGGCAACAACATAGTGCCGGAACTGCTCGTGCACCAATGCACCGTCCCCGCCATTGTAAGGGAACTCTCGCCGCTGCTCCAGAACTCGCCGAAGAAAGAGTGGCAGACGCAAGGCTACCGCGCGATGCGTCGCAAACTCGGCACCACCGAAGCCGGCGACTACGCCGCGGAACTAATCGTCGCCGCCCTGAAGAAGTGAAAATTTTCAAGTTACCGGAGTGTTTGAGTATTTTGTAATTGCGAGCTAAACGTTTATTACGCAGAACGTTATGGTGCTTTGTTCCGCTCGCTTCACGCAGAACTGCGCAGAAATAATCGTGGGTGAATATCAACCAAATTAGGTAGGAATCGGTGTGTATTTTGGTAGGCCTGGAAGCCTACCCTCCATATTTGTTTCTCAGACGGTGAAGAATTATATGGAGCGCAGGCCTGTGCTTTTGAATTGACAATAAGGGAAGCCGCACCCGGGACATCGCGTCCGAGGTGCGGCGGAAATATGAAAATCGATTTAACTTCGTGATTGTTTAACGGCCTGCGCCTTTGATATGGTCGCGGAGCGTGGCGTTGAAGGTATTGGCGGCCATCAGTTGATCCACGGTCAGGTGCATCCGGTAGCGCCAGTAGTGTTTGGGGTTGGCCGGGATGTTGATGCGTTCGTCGGCGGGATTTTCGCGGCGAAGCGCACCGTCGGCCGACAGCCAGTCTTGCAGCGGTATGATGCAGAGCATCGAGGGGGATTGGAGGTTGAGGTCGAGGATGCGTCCGCAAATCCATGGTTCGGCGAAATGAGGCGCCGCGCCTCCCTCGTTAAGCACCTCGTTGAAGTAGCGCTGCGAGCGTTGGCGGTCTTCCTCCCACCACAGGCGTATGCCGGCCATGTCGTGGGTCGACGTGGTGCAAACCGAGAAGTAGGGATAGCCCCAGGTGTTGCCGAACTCGGTGCGCGGGTCCTTGGGCATGCTCTGGATTTCGAGCGAGAGGATTTCAAGCTCGCGCATCACGTGCGGCACGCAGTCGGGAATCATGCCGAGGTCTTCGGCGCAGGTGAGCATCGGGGTGGAGTCGAGCAGCGGCGGCAGTTTCCACAGCGCCTTCCCGCCCCAGAACTCGTTGTGGCGGCGGTAGAAAAAGTCGTTGTAAAGCCGGTCGAAGCACTGGCGCTCATAGTCGTTGAGACAACGGTACTGGTATGTGAACTGTGCGGAGATGCGGGGATGGTATTTGCCGCGCTGTTCCGGGTCTTCTATGAAGAGGACGTCGTCGATGAGGCCGAGCAGGGCATTGCACAGGCGGTCGTTCTTCTCGTTTTTCTCCTGTGTGGCGAAGTATTCGGCCACCTTCACTTGTGTATTGACGAAATCCTTTAGGCGGTAGCGGTCGCCCCCCGTGTGTTCGAGGAAACGCTCTTTGGCTTCTTGGGTGTGTTCTCCGAAGAAGTCGGTTAGCATCCATTCCAGGATGAGTGGATGAGCCTGGAGGTCGGCGTTGAGCCAGAAGTCGTAGTTATGGCGCATCTCTTCGGGGGAGAAGGGGAGGGCCGGATTGAAGTATCCGAGCAGGCCGTGGAGGGCGTCGACGGGAATCTGCCAGATGCGGAAGAAGCCGAGGATGTGGTCTATGCGGTAGGCGTCGAAGTATTCGGCCATTTTGCGGAAGCGGGCTTTCCACCAGGCGAAACCGTCTTCAGCCATCTTCTCCCAGTTGTAGGTCGGTAATCCCCAGTTTTGTCCCATCACGGAGAAATCGTCGGGTGGCGCGCCGGCCGACACCTGCATGTTGAAGAGCTGCGGGTAGAGCCATGCGTCCACGCTGTGGCGCCCGATGCCGATGGGGATGTCGCCTTTCAGCACCACGCCGTTCTGGTGGGCGTAGTCGCGCACTTCGCGGAGCTGGCGGTCCAGGTGGTATTGCACGAAGTAATAGTAACCGGCTTCGCAGGCGTGTTCGGCGAGGAAGGCCTTGACTTTGCGGGCATCGTAGGTGGCATACTCTCCCCAGCGGGTGTTGTCGGGGGTGCCGTTGAGGTCTCGCAGTATGGACCATGCGGCGTAGGGACGCAGCCATTCGCCGTTCTTCTCCATGAAGCGGAGGTAGCTCTCCTTCTTGGCGGTGCTTTTACCCGACACCTTATAGATGGCTTCGAGATAGCGGCGCTTGGCGTTGTTGACGCGCTCATAGTCTATCTCGGCCAGGGAGTTGAGTTCGGTGCGCAGGGCGTTGAACTCGGCGCGCATCTTTTCGTCGGTCAGCGAGCCCACCTCTTCGAGGCGGATGTACATCGGGTGGAGGGCGAAGGTGGAGTTGGTCTTATAGGGGTAGGAGTCCACCCAAGTTCCGGTGAGGGTGGTGTCGTTGATGGGGAGGAGCTGGAGCACCTTCTGGCCTGTGAGGACGCACCAGTCCACCATGCGGCGCAGGTCCACGAAGTCGCCGCATCCGAAGTCTGCCTCCGAACGCACGGAGAACACCGGGATGGCGGTTCCGGCGCCGCGCCAGTTGTTGCGCGGGTTGGCGAAACGCAGTCCGTCGAGGATATAGGCGCGGTTTGCCGCAGCTTTGGTCTCTATGCCGAAGACGCGGTTGTCGAGCAGCTCCCAACCCACCGGTTCGAGGGTGTCCTTTTTCAGGATTACGAATTTATACTCGAAGGGACCGTCTATCTTGTCGAGGGGGATGGCGCCTTCCCATACGGGATAGCGGGCGTCGTTGAGGCGGAGAGCCTGATGCGGGTCCCAGCAGCCGAGCGCCGGGATGCTTCCGGCCATTGCCAGCACTTCGTCGGGTTCTATCATCGGGGCGGCGATGCGCACCGTCAGCGTGTCAGGCAGCGGTTTTAGCGGTTGGTCGCGGAAGCGGCGGCTTAATATACCGTCAACGAAGGCGGAGGAATAATAGGGTTTGTCAAGCGGCTGGTCCTGCCAGCAGTCGTAGACGTCGAGGCACGCCACGCCGTTGATGCACGATATGCGGTGGCGGTGTCCCCATTCCATGCGCCAAGCGCCCTGGTCGGGTTTTACGATGTAGCGGTACTTTACGCTTTCGGGAAGTTCTTCGACATCAATTTCGAGGCGCCATTGAGCCGGGCCCACCATCTTCATGGCCGGGGCGGCGTGCTCGTTGCCGGAGCCGAGTGCCGGGATGTCGCCGCTTACGTAGAGCTGCTCGCCCCACTGTGTGCGGTAATTGATATTCAGTGAGATTCTCATGTAAAAATTCTGACCGCGGAGGCTTCAGGGTTGCCACCGGCCGGTCGCTATTTAGTGGTTTGTAAAGTCTGTCAATGGAAAAGCGGAGGCACCGGGCGCGCCGCTTCCTAAGAAGACAACGCATTACGGACCGCTTTCGGCAGCAAATTTACATAAAAAAATTAAGTTAAGCAATTTTCGCTCCTGAATTAAACATTTTTTACCCTCAGTAACCATTTTTTTGCCAAATAATTTTGGCGGATAAATTATAATGACTAATTTTGCAAAGAATTTCGGGCCTACCCCGCAGGCGACAAGCCTTTTTTGTAACCTTCGAAAACTTTAAGCAACCTTTTTCTACGGTTACTGAAACAAGCAGAGTTCCACGTCTTTATTTTGCCGGTCACGCTTCATAACCCGCGTGCCGGTATTTCTAAACAACGACTATTCTCCGCTCGCGGCCCGGTTCTTCCAAGTCGGAAATGTGGCTATTCCCTCGTAGCGTTTCTAATTCGGTTCCCAATAGCAATTATCTCATCCCGAAGGGACGGTGCCCGTCAGCGGTGCGCAACCCTCGGGTTGACGATACGCCGGAGACGCGCTTCCCGCAGTGTGAACCAGTAATATTTTCCCGGCTGCAAAAACCCTTTTTCTGTAACACAATCTTATCAAACGCCGAGCCGCCGGTCAGCATCCCCCGTTTTTATAGACCGAGCCGCAGGTTATCTTTGAACTCTATGTATAATATTGAACAACTGGAATCCATGCCCCGCGAGGAGCTCATCCGTGTGGCCTCCGACATGGGAATGAACGATGTCGAGACGGCAACCACACAGGATGCAGTCTACTATATCCTTGACAACCAGGCAGACACAGCCTCCGAAAACGTAAGCAAGCAAACTAAGAAAACCACAAAGAAACGCGGCCGCAAGAAGGCCGGGGAAGAGACGGCAGCCGATGAATCGTCCGACGCCACTCCCGAAGCGGAAGCACCGGCGCCCAAGAAGCGCGGCCGTAAAAAGAAATCAGAAACCGAAGCTGCGCCAGCCGCCGAGGCCGACACAGCGCCAGCCGAAGCTCCCGCGCCCAAGAAGCGCGGCCGCAAGAAGAAAAGCGAGACGGAAGCCGAGCCGCAACTTCCCGGAATGGAAAGTGCCGCAGACGCTACTGCCGAACCCGTAGCCGTCGAAACTCCCGCTCAAGAAACCACCGCCGAGGCTCCCGCGCCCAAGAAACGCGGCCGCAAAAAGAAAGTGGTGGCCGAAGCCGAGATACAACCCGCTGCCGCTGAAGTTGCCGAACCGGAACAGGGCGCCGAACCGGAGTTCGAGCCTCAGCCGGAAGCCGTAACCGAAGAAATGCCTGCTCAGGAAGAGCAGGCTGTCGGCGAACAGCAGCCGGAGTCCGTGGCTGCCCATGAGGAAATGCCCGTTCAACCGCAACCCGCTCCGGTGCAAAAAGCCAAACCGGGTCTCGACGCCTTCTTCTCCAAAGCCAAAGGCAAGACCTTCACTCCGCGTTCGCAGCGCGAGATAGAGGAAGCCGCCGCCGCCGCCGCGGCAGCGCCCATCATCATAGCCGAACCCGGCGCCGATGCCCAGAAGCTCCCTACCCCCAAGCAGCAGAAACACCTCACCAAGAAACAGCGCCAGCAGCAGCGCCAGCTCGCGCAGCAGCAGAAACGACTCGAACAGGAAACCATGTTCGACCTCACCGGCATCATCGAGGCCAGCGGCGTGCTCGAGATAATGCCCGACGGCTATGGCTTCCTGCGCAGCTCCGATTACAATTACCTCTCCAGCCCCGACGACGTCTACGTGTCGCAGCAGCAGATTAAGCAATACGGCCTGAAACCCGGCGACGTGGTGGACGGCGGGATACGCCCCCCGCGCGAAGGGGAGAAATACTTCCCCCTCTGCCACATAAACCGCATCAACGGCCTCGACCCGATGGTAGTGGCCGACCGCTCCCCCTTCGAGCTCCTCGTGCCCCTCTTCCCCGATGAGAAATTCAACCTCACCGGTGGCCTGTCGAACAATATCTCCACCCGCGTCGTGGATATGTTCGCTCCCATCGGCAAAGGTCAGCGCGCCCTAATCGTGGCCCCTCCCAAGACCGGTAAGACCATTTTGCTCAAGGATATAGCAAACGCCATAGCCGAAAACCACCCGGAGACCTACATCATAATGCTGCTGATAGACGAGCGTCCAGAGGAGGTCACCGACATGGCACGCAGCGTCAACGCCGAGGTGATAGCCTCCACCTTCGACGAGCCGGCCGAACGCCATGTCAAGATAGCCGGTATCGTGCTCGAAAAGGCCAAACGCCTCGTGGAGTGCGGCCACGACGTGGTCATCATGCTCGACTCCATCACCCGTCTGGCCCGCGCCTACAACACCGTGTCGCCGGCATCGGGCAAGATCCTCAGCGGCGGTGTCGACGCCAACGCCCTGCAGCGCCCCAAGCGCTTCTTCGGCGCCGCGCGTAACATTGAGAACGGCGGCTCGCTCACCATCATCGCCACCGCCCTTACCGAGACTTCCTCTAAGATGGACGAAGTCATCTTCGAGGAGTTCAAGGGCACCGGCAACATGGAGCTGCAGCTCGACCGCAAGCTCTCGAACAAACGCATTTTCCCGGCAGTGGACATCGTGGCCTCCTCGACGCGCCGCGACGACCTGCTCCTTAATCCCGACATCCTCAACCGCATGTGGATTCTCCGCAACTACCTGAGCGACATGAACTCCATCGAAGCCATGGAGTTCATGAAGAAACGCATGGAGATAACACGCAGCAACGAGGAACTGCTCGTCACCATGGACCGCTGATGTGTGCCTCACCTAAAATACAGAAAACCAATGCGGCGCGGCTCCTTGACCGCGCCCGCATTGCATACGAGCTGGTGCCATACAAGTTCGACCCCGAAGACCTGGCCGCACAGCACGTGGCCGAGGAACTCGGCGAACCCATAGAGCAAGTTTACAAGACGCTCGTGCTCCACGGCGACCGGACCGGCCATTTCGTCTGCGTCCTGGCCGGCAACCGCGAGGTGGACCTCAAGAAAGCCGCCAAAGCCTCCGGCAACAAGAAGGTGGAGATGATCCATGTCAAGGAGTTGCTGCCGCTCACCGGCTACATACGCGGCGGCTGCACCGCCATAGGGATGAAGAAACCCTTCCCCGTCTTCCTGCAGCAGGACGTGGCCGCTTTCGACATCTTCTATGTCTCGGCCGGGCAGCGCGGGCTGCAACTGAAACTCTCCCCCAAGGATTATATAAGTTATACCGGCGCCACACTGTGCGACATCGCCGCCGACGAACCGCAGCCTGAACAATGAACACTTTCGGACAGACACTGACGCTCACCACCTTCGGCGAAAGCCACGGGCCGGCCATTGGCGGAATCATTGATGGACTTCCCGCCGGCATTGCCGTGGATCGGCAACTTGTCGCCGTCTTCATGGCCCGTCGCCGTCCCGGCGCCTCCGCGCTTGTTTCGGGACGCGCTGAAACTGACCGAGTTGAGATTCTCTCAGGCATAAGCGACGACGGACGTTCGCTCGGCACGCCGATAGGGTTCATCATCCCCAACACCGACTCCCGTCCGCGCGACTATGACAACCTGAAAGACGTATTCCGCCCCAACCACGCCGACTTTACCTATCAGATGAAGTACGGGCTGCGCGACCACCGTGGCGGCGGACGGGCCTCGGCGCGCGAAACGGCCGTGCGCGTGGCGGCCGCGGCCATCGTCTATCCCCTGCTCCTCAAAGAGGGGATAACCGTCGGCGCGCGTCTGGAGACGGTGGGAGGACGTCCGGCTTCAGAAGCCGAGGAAGTGATAAAGGCCGCACGCGAAGCCGGCGACAGCGTGGGTGGAACTGTTTCCTGTACCATTACGGGACTTCCGCCCGGTATCGGCGAACCTATTTTCGACAAACTCCAGGCACGCCTCGCCTACGCCATGCTCGGAATCCCGGCAGTGAAAGGCTTTGAGTATGGCGACGGCTTCGCTGCCTCCGCAATGCACGGCAGCGAACACGCCGACATCTTCACCCGCGAAGATGGCCGCACCGTGACGCGCACCAACCATAGCGGCGGCATCCAGGGGGGCATCTCCAACGGCATGCCCGTGACGATGCGCGTAGCTTTCAAGCCCACGCCCTCCATAGCGCGCCCGCTTGAAACAGTCGACAAGGAGGGTAATCATACTACCGTTATGACGGAAGGACGTCACGACCCGTGCGTCGCCCTCCGCGGAGTGCCCGTAGTGCAAGCCATGGCCATCCTCACCGTAGCCGACCTCCTCCTCCAGCAAAGAAAACAATAATCATAAAGTCGGAACGATGAATCCGTATTATACTGATTATTCGGAGTTTTTGGGACGGTTGTTCCCGGGGGTGAAGGTGCAGAAGCTCTCGGTAGACGGCGGCTTCACTTGCCCGAACCGCGACGGGACGCTCTCGCGCGGCGGTTGCCTGTATTGCGACAACCGCTCTTTCTCGCCGGAATATACGCGTAGCACTCCCGACATCGCCGCGCAGATTGCGGCCGGGCGCCGGTTCTTCGGCCGTAAATATCCGGAGATGCGATACCTGGCTTATTTCCAGACCCACACCAATACCTACGCGCCGGTGGAGGAACTGCGCCGCCTTTACCTCGAAGCTCTTGCGCAACCTGACGTCGTCGGGCTTATCGTTTCCACACGCCCCGATTGCGTAGGCGAGGAAGTGACCGGACTTCTCTCGGAACTCTCCCGCCAGACGGTCGTGATAGTGGAACTTGGCGCCGAAACGAGCCACGACGCCACGCTCAGCCGCATCAACCGCCACCACACCTGGCACGATGTAACCGATGCCGTGGCGCGGCTTCATGCCGCAGGACTGCACATCGGCCTTCATCTGATTTTCGGACTTCCCGGCGAAAGGGAGGAGGATATGCTCGAGACCGTGCGCCGTGCGGCCGCGCTGCCCGTAGATACGCTAAAGCTCCACCAGTTGCAGATAATCCGCGGCACCGCTCTCGCCGCGCAATGGGCTGGAGGCACCGACGACACGCTCCCCTTTACTGCCGAAGAATACTTGCGCCTTTGCGCCGAAGTGGTGAAACTCGTGCCGCGGCGCGTCGCCATCGAGCGCTTCGTGTCGCAGTCGCCTCCCGACCTGCTGCTGCATCCCCGCTGGAACTTGAAAAATTACGAGTTCTCCAACCGTCTGCTACGCATCCTGCAAGAACAATCGCGGTGACAAGGTGGAGTGCCGCCCCTATTTCTTGCGGAAATGGTCGTTGTAGATTTTTATGCCGAAGATGATGGCCGAGCTGACGGCCGTTATCAGGTTGGTTACAATCAGCGGCCAGTTCACCGGGTCGTAGAAGAAACCCTGTATGACGAAGAAGACGGAGCCGAGCCCCATCAGCATGAACGTCGAGAGCGCGATACCGTCGGTGTCGCGTGTGCGGATAGTATATATAGCCTGCGGCAAATAGCCGAAAATCATACAGATAGCGGCCAAAGTGCCGAAAATAGTCAAAGCATCCATAAGCGAGTGTTTTAAAATAGAAAACGCCCGTCGCCCAGCCCGGGTTCATTCCCGCACATCTCTATCGCCGCGAGGCTTGCCTTGCGGCGGTATGCGCGCTTATGGCGGTTATTCGGGATTGTCGGGCCAGGGGTGTTTGGGGTAGCGGCGTTTCAGCTCTTTTCTTACTTCGAAGTAGGTGGTTTTCCAGAAGTTCCGGAGGTCGGAGGTTATCTGCACCGGTTTGAAGCCGGGTGACAGCAGCTCCATGAGCAGCGGCACGCGGCCGTCGTCGACGCGCGGCGTCTCGTGCAGCCCGAAGCAGTCTTCGAGGCGCGCGCTGAGCACGGGAGCGGCGGCGCCGGGTCGGTAATCTATGCGTGCGTTGCGTCCGCGCGGCAGCCGCAGGTACGACGGCGCGAGACGATCGACGGCACGCCCTCCCTCATAACCCAGAAGTCCGGTAATCACCCGGCACATATCTATCTTCCGCAGCTCGGCGACGCTCGAAGCCTTGCCTATGTAAAGCGGCAACCATTCGGTCGCGGTATCAAGCAAATGTTCGGTGGAAACGTCCGGCAGATCCATCTCGGGGTGCCACCCGGCCACGGCGGCGACCCGGCGTTGCAGACGCTGCACGTCGTCGCCGAAGTCGAACATCGTCAATCCCTCCTTCTTGGCGGCGTCGCAGATGGCGGCCACGCCCTTTTCCCGTGCTTCGGCACCGGCCGGTTTGGCGTCGAGCACCAGCAGACCGAGGCACAATTCCCGCTGCGCTACAACGCGGCCCCGACGGCTGTCCCATGCCACCCGGTCACGCCACGTGGCCATGGCGGCGGCATCCTCCTGCGAAAGCGGCGCGGCGAGGAACACGCGGTTTCCCATGGCGGCGACGGCAAGCAGCGATTCGGCCAGAAGGTCGTCATCGTCGGAGAGTGTCACATAACCGCCGGCGGCGAGGCGGTATCGCCCGTCGGAGGCTTTTTGAGCCACACGTTCGGGGAAAGCCACGGCCACGAGCTGTCCCGCCTCTTCAGGGGCGACAGTGCCATTGTCGGTGTCCACGCGCATCAGCCTGCGGTAACGTTCCGCCACTGCGATGATGCGCTGCCAACGCCCGGCACGTCCGCTGCGTCGGGCCTGGCGGAGCATCTCCACTCGCAGAGCGAGGTCGGCTCCGCGTCCGTCGCCAAGCGGGTCTTTCTCTTCAAGCAGCGCGGCTACATCGGCGGCAAGTGCGCGTCGCCGGTCATTTTCTGCGTTTATGAGCATGCGTGCAATGCGTGGGTGACACGGCATTTCCCAAAGCCGCCGTCCTTGTCCGGTGATACGTCCGGCATCGTCGAGGGCACCGAGCATCCTTAGCAGCGAACGTGCCTGTTTAACGGCACCGGCGGGAGGCGGTGTCACCCACGGCAGGGTGGCAGGGTCGCTTTCTCCCCACGCGGCAAGGTCGAGCACGAGCGGCGCGAGGTCGGCGGTAAGGATTTCCGGTTCGCGGCAGTCGCGCATCCGGTGTTCGGCGCCCTTCGACCAAAGGCGGTAGCATGTTCCGGGACCGAGTCGGCCTGCGCGTCCGGCACGCTGCCGCGCCATGTCGAGTGATATGCGCACCGTCTCCAGGCGGCTTAACGCCGCTGACGGCTCGTAGACCATGGTGCGGCAAAAACCACTGTCCACTACCGTTGAAACGCCTTGGATTGTGAGCGACGTCTCGGCTATGGGAGTAGCGAGCACCACGCGGCGTCCGCTCTTTTGCGGAACGAGCACGCGGCGTTGCTCCTCCGGCGGAAGCAGTCCGTAAAGCGGCAGAAGGGCCGTGTCGCCCGGCAATCCCTGCAGCAGTTCGGCACAGCGCATTATCTCCCCTTGGCCGGGAAGGAATGCGAGGATGTCGCCCTTCTGTTCGCGGTGGGCACGGCGCACCATGGCGGCGGTTTCCCCGGCTATATCCCGGGGGGATATGTCCTGCGAATGAATGATTTCCACATCGAAGATGCGGCCTCGACTTTCTATGAGCGGAGCATCGAGAGCGGAGCAGAGCCCGGCGGCGTCGATTGTCGCCGACATCACCACGATGCGCAGGTCGGGGCGTAGCACCCTTTGCACTTCGAGCGCCATCGCCAAGGCTTCGTCGCAGACCAGGCTCCGCTCATGAAACTCGTCGAAGATGAGCGTCTGCACGCCGTCGAGCGTAGGGTCGTCGACGAGCATACGGCTCATGATTCCCTCGGTAAGCACTTCGATGCGAGTGGAGGAAGAGACTTTCGTGTCGAAGCGCACGCGATAGCCCACGGTTTCTCCCACTTTTTCATCGCCCATCTGCGCCATGCGCATGGCTATCTGCCTGGCAGCCAATCGCCTGGGCTCCAGCATCAGTACCTTCCCCTCCGGCGCGTCGGCCGACAACAGCAACGGCAGAAGTGTAGACTTACCGGCGCCCGGGGGTGCCGTGACCACGGCACGCGGACAGCGGCGCAGCGACCCGCAGAGCCGCCCGGCGATTTCTGCGACAGGCAACTGTGCACCAAATCTCTCCAACAATTTGGAAACTTCAATCATTCTTATTATCTTTGCCCAAAATATAACTATTTATGGAAAATACAAACACCGCGATGCGCCGTGATTTCGAGTCCCGCATCGCACAATTGGTAGAGAAATTCATCAAGGATGAAAACGCATACAGCGACAACGTGCAGTTGCAAATTACGATTTCGGACCTCTCTTTGGCCATCGCCGACCCGGAGCAGGACCTCCCGGAGTGCGACTACTACCCGATGATGGACCTTGTGCGCGGCTCCAGTGAGAATCCGGGCCAATGGGAACCGGACCCCGACGCCATAGCCGAGGTGGCCGCCGACTATATCTTCGCGCAGTAAGTAAATGGTCATATTAAACCGATACTAAATGAAAGGTTAATCTCACATATCATAAACTTCCAAGTTTTATCAGTCGCGATGCCCGCATCGCTCCTTCTTCAACTCGATGAAATCGCTCAAAAATGCCGAAGTTTCTGATATGTGTTTAATCTGACCATTTACTTAGAAGAAAAGAGAGTACAAAAACCGTCCGTGCCTAACCGCAAAATCCCGCTCTGAGCCGAAGCAAGGAGCGGGATTCGTATTAGGGGATTAGCGGCTGATTACTTGCCGAAGTAGCGTTTGTAGAGACCGTAGAAACCGCGGCCGTGGCGTGCTTCGTCCTTAGCCATCTCGTGAACGGTGTCGTGGATAGCGTCGAGGTTTGCAGCCTTTGCGTTCTTGGCGATGCGCATCTTGTCAGCGTTGGCGCCGGCTTCGGCGTGCATACGTTTTTCGAGGTTGGTCTTGGTGTCCCAAACCATGTCGCCGAGCAGTTCGGCAAACTTGGCGGCGTGTTCAGCCTCTTCCCAAGCGTAGCGCTTGAAAGCCTCGGCTATTTCGGGATAGCCTTCGCGGTCGGCCTGGCGAGACATGGCCAGATACATGCCTACTTCGGTGCATTCGCCCATGAAGTGGGTGTTGAGGTCTTTGATCATCTCGTCGCCGGTGCCTTTGGCAACGCCGATTTCGTGTTCTGTTACGAATTGGAGGAGTTCCTCTTTGTTCAGTTCCTTGAATTTAGAAGCGGGAGCGCCACACTGCGGGCACTTTGCTGGGGGATTTTCGCCTTCTGCTACATAACCGCAGACGGTGCATATCCATTCTTTTGCCATAATCTTTGGGTTTGTTTAGATTTATTAATTGGTAATCTTTTTTACTTTACGTCAAGTCAGTCTCACCGGCCGCAGGAGAAGATTAGCTTGCACATCCGGTAATTATAATACAACAACCGGACAGCGGGAATTATTCGCCGCAGAGAAGGAAAAAACTGAAAAAATCGGCATCACACGCGGCGTTCGAGCCATCCGGTGAGAATCAGCACGGCGGCGATGGCGTCGGCCGTCCCTTTCTCTTGCCGTTTGCTCTTCTTCATGCCCGAAGCCAGCATCTCGCGGTGCGCTATGGTGGAGGTGAAGCGTTCGTCGAACATCTCCACCGGTACCTCCGGATGCAGCTTCTTCCAGCGGTTGAGGAAGGGCCGGATGTACCGCATCGACTCCGACTCCTCGCCCTGCATCGTCTTGGGTTGTCCCATCACGATGAGGTCAACGGTTTCGCGGCCAAGATACTCCTGAAGGAATTTCTCGAGGTCGCAGGTGCGGACAGTTTCCAGCGGATTGGCCGAGATACGGAGCACATCGGTCACGGCCACGCCGCAACGTTTGCGCCCGTAATCTATTGCCAGCACTCTTCCCATACGCGGGATTACTTCATCAGGTTGTCCAGGCGCTCGAAGAACGAAGGGTCTTCGCCGGTAGTGATGTCCACGATTTTGCCCTGCGGGTCGACGATCATTTTGGTGGGGAAGCCCTGGATGCCGTACATATTGTCCACGCCAGCCTGCTCGGAGTTGTAGACGTGGACCCAGGGGAGCTGGAACTTCTTGATGGCGTTCTTCCAGGCGTCTTCGCTGTCGCCGCAGTCTATACCTATGATTTCGAGTTTACCGTCATACTTCTTGTAAGCCTCCTTGAGCGCGGGGAATCCCTTGATGCACCATCCGCACCATGACCCCCAGAAGTCGAGGATTACCCATTTACCGCGGAACTGGGAGATTGAAACCATCTTGCCGTCCGGGGCGGGGAGCGAAAATTCGGGAGCAGGCTGGCCCTTGAGGCCTTCCTGGAGTTTTTCGGCTTTAAGCGAAGCCTCGGTGCCCTTCACGGTGTGCTCCACGATGGGGAAGATAGGTGATTGGCGTGCTGCTTCGCCGAGCCCTTTGAAAGCTGCTATCTGTTTCTCCGGGTCGTCGATGCTCATGGCGGCGTAAGCCTGTACTGTGCCGTCCGGGCTGGTGGCGCAGAGGCGTTCCATGTCGGCGTCGAGCTGGTCCACGAGTTTCCGGATTTCGGGCGAATCGGGGCTTGTGCCGGAGCCTACCATCTGCATGAGCTTCTCCTGGTAAGGCTCGATAATAGCATTCACCCGGTTCATGGCCTCGACGAGCTTCGCGCCGTTGAACTTGGCCGAGAAGGGAGATGTGCTCACCACGGCGGTGACAATGTCTCCGGGCTCGGTGAAAAATACGGCCTGGCCTTCGTTGTCAGCCAGGATATTGAAAGCGGGGAAAGCGGGAGTCTTGAAGCTGTGGCCTTCGGCCGAGAGGGCTACGGAGTCCTTCAGCACCGTCTTTACGGCGTTGCGGCCCTGGGCGTACTCGGCTATGGGGATACAGGTAATATACACAGTCTCGGAGACTTGGCCGGGAGCGAGGCTCACGTTGATGTCGGCCAGGGCGGCGCTGCAGACGCATCCCAGCGCGGCACAAAGGGTGATAAGCTTTTTCATATCTTGAGAACGTTCAAAACCATATAATATTGTATATGCAGGCGCAAGGCGCGCGGGTGCCTGCTGCGGGGACTTTAAGATCTTTAAAGACTTTAAGTACCATAACCCCGGTTGGAGCTACGGGTTTGACAGCCGGTGCCGGGGTTTATTTGGCGATGAGCAGGAAGTAGTTCTTTTTGCCGCGCTGGGCCAGGATGTATTTGCCGTTCAGAAGGTCGTCGCCGGTGACGGTGCAGTTTATGTCGGTGACTTTCTCCTTGTTGAGGCTTACGCCGCCGCCCTGTATCATCTTGCGGGCTTCACCTTTGGAGGGGAACACCTTGGTCTTCTCGGCCAAGAGCTCTATGACGGGTACTCCTGCTTTGATTTCCCCGGCGCTGACCTCGAACTGCGGCACTCCCTCGAAGACGTCGAGCAGTGTCTTTTCGTCGAGGCGGCAGAGCGCGTCGTGGGCCTTGTTGGAGAATAAAATCTTGCTTGCCTCCACGGCGGCCTCGTAGTCTTCGCGGCTGTGCACCATTACGGTCACCTCTTCGGCCAGGCGTTTCTGCATGGGGCGCTGTCCGGGGTCTTTGGCGTGCTCTTCGGCGAGTGCCCCGATTTCTTCCTTGGTGAGGAAAGTGAAGATTTTCAGGTACTTCTCGGCATCGGCGTCGCTGACGTTGAGCCAGAACTGGTAGAACTTATAAGGAGAGGTGTAGCGCGGGTCGAGCCACACGTTGCCGCTTTCCGTCTTGCCGAACTTTCCGCCGTCGGCCTTGGTGATGAGCGGGCAGGTGAGGGCGTATGCCTCGCCGCCTACGGTGCGTCGTATCAGCTCCGTGCCGGTGGTGATGTTGCCCCACTGGTCGGAACCGCCGAGTTGCAGACGGCAGTTTTTCTCGCGGTAGAGGTTGAGGAAGTCATATCCCTGGACGAGTTGATAGGAGAACTCGGTGAATGACATGCCCTGCTGAGACTCGCCGCTGAGACGTTTCTTCACCGAATCCTTTGCCATCATGTAGTTGACG
>DKVK01000092.1 GCA_002491165.1 Porphyromonadaceae bacterium UBA7180 | reverse complement strand
CACACTCAGTGAAACACTACCTCTCCGCAATAGGTATACCTGAATACTGCGGGTCATCGGTGAAGTATGGCTCGCTTTGCGAAACATACGGAACAGCAGACGTTCGTAGAAGCTACGTGGCATGCGCCTCGGCGTAGCCTTCAGCACCGAAACATGCAACATCGCCGCCCGGAAAGCCGAATAAGCAATCTTCCCCTCTTGCGCAGGATTTCGATACAATCGAATAAGGGACTTCCCCTGTTGAAAAATATTTTGGCGGATTCGGATTTTTTGCTTATATTTGCATTTTGATAATCTTCTATACTTCTAACCTTTAATTGCCTTGCTTATGAACAGGTTTATATCTACGCTTATGTTGGGCGCGGCAGCTGTGTCGGCTTTTGCCGCCGCGCCGCAGCCCGCACGTGTTCATGCCGGGATGCAACCTATCGAGCCGCAACGACTTGCGCCTCGCACTACCGTGAAAATGAACGAACCTGCCGACGGCGACCTCAAAGCCGATTTTTCGCGCCGCGGCACCGCCGACGAAACCACTTTCTGGGAAGAATGTTTCGAGAATGGCCTCGACGGCTGGACCGTGGAGCCGACCAAAGAAGTCACCTGGCAACTGAAAAATGCCCCGACTCCCTTCTCCTCTATCCGCGAGGGTGACACTCAGTCGCTTTATACCGACGTTCCATACCAGGTGTTCAAACGCGAAATTTCGTGGGTGACGTCGCCCGAAATCTCTATCCCCGACAACGCCATGCTGCGTTGCTGGCTCTATTTCTCGCTCAACTGGAAGGACGTATGCGCCCTTGAGATACATATCTCCACCGATGATTTCGCCACTTCGGAGTGCCTTTATACCTCGCTCGACGAGGAGGGAGAGAAGCCGTCGCAGTGGCGACATGTGGGCGTCTCGCTGGCCTCATACGCAGGTAAGAAGGCTAAAATACGCTTTAAATATACCTACGGTACCGACGATGAGATTTTCAAGACCGGCGGCTACCAGGGCGATTTCTACATCGACGGCATCGAGATTACCGGTGCCGTGCCGGTGACGAAAATCGAAGCCATGACCGGTGAGAAGATCGACTTCATCGACCTCTCGGAAGGCAATCCCGTGTCGTGGCAATGGTCTTTCCCCGGCGCCACACCTTCTACCTCCACGGAGCAGAATCCCACCGTTTATTATACGCGCGACGGCGACTATGACGTGTCGCTGACCGTCACTGACGCCGAAGGCCACACCGCCTCGCTTACGAAGCCGGGACTCGTATCCGTTACCGGCACCGCCCCGGTGGCACATATCCTGCCGCCCGCAACCTTCCGCTATGCCACGACGCACAAACCGATGGTCGCACCGATGGCTACCGTCACCTTCCGCGACGCCTCGGAGGGTTATCCCGACTCCTGGCAGTGGAGCATCGCCGGAGTGCAGCCAGACAATACCGCCATGCTGACGGCCGACACCGAGAGCGTGGACGTGAATTACTATTTCCAGCACGACTGGGGCGCCGACCTCACCGTCAGCAACCTGCACGGCACCTCCAGCGACCGCGTGGAGGTGAGCGCCGAGTATTCCGGCTCAGTGAATAACCTGCTGCCCGGCGACAACCTGACTACCTTCGACCTCGAAGGCAGCGGCACATTCCCCGGCTCCAACTCAATGGGCATAACCCGATACGCCGAGAAGTTCTCCGCTCCCTCGGTCCCGGCGTTCATCGATGGTGTGACGGTCTTCTTCACCAAAAATTACACCGAAGAGCTGGTTGACCAGATAGCGAGCGTGGGCGTACACCTTTACACCAGCGAGAACGGCCTGCCCGGCGAGAAGATAGAAAGCTGGTGGTGGGACGTCTTTGAACTCGATATTTCACAGACTCCCGGCATGGTCCAGGGTACCGCTTTCCCCTTTACCACGGCACCGGTGGTCAGCGACGAGTTCTTTATAGTGGTTGACGGCATCCCCGACACCATGTGGAACGCCGACGTGGCATTTGCCATGGCAGAGTTCCGAGGCTCCGACGGCACCGCCTATATGGAGAAGGACGGCAAGTGGATAGAGGTAAGCTCATACTTCCCCGCCGGCCACAACCATACCTCATACGCCATCTATCCCAGTATCCGCCACTCCGTCATAGCGCCGCTCCCGATGGGCGCGAAAGCCGAAGTGCAGGCCGACTGGAAAGCCGGAACCTACGACTTCGAGTACTTCTCCATTAATGGCCGCAAGTCGGCCGAGAGTGACGCCGACTGGTGCCGCGTGGTCGGCGAACCCAACGGCATGACCGTCGACACCTTAAAGATAGAGGTTGATGAAAAACCGAACAGCATCCCCGAGCGCACCGCCACCATCAGCGTGACCGATGGCGCCACGACGATGCCGGTGATTGTACGTCAGAGCGGCTCGAACGCCATAGAGGGAATCTCCGACGACACATTGCGCCTCGCCGCCACCGCTGAGCAGCTTACAGTGACGCTTCCCGAAGAGGGCCGGATAACGGTTGCCGACATTTCTGGACGAGTGCTCATGGAACGCCGTCTCGGCGCCGGAACATCGGAACTCGGCCTGCGCCATCTCCCCGCCGGCGTTTACCTCGTGAAGGCGCGCACCGCCTCAGCCGCCCGCAGCCTTAAACTCCGCAAGTAACTCTCCGGCCCGCTTGGGCTAATATACCTATAAGACAGTGCAGCCATTTTCCCGCTTGGGGAGTGGCTGTACTGTTAAAAAACACAAATAAGTACAAATAAATTTGGTGGATAAATAAAATTGACGTAACTTTGCAGAGCAAAAGGGCGAATACCAGAGTGGCC
>DKVK01000086.1:16483-17961 GCA_002491165.1 Porphyromonadaceae bacterium UBA7180 | reverse complement strand
GAGGTCTACAGGCTTGAGTGAACTCGCCTCATACACACTCAGTGAAACACTACCTATCTCCATGCAGTTTATAGAGTTACAGATGCACAAAGATACGACAAATGTCCGTACCGAACAAACAAAAATGCACACGAATGTTTTCTTAGATGCTCCTGTAAAAAAGAAGCTCATCCGGGGGGGGGACGAGCTTCCTTTTTTATTCGTTCGGGGTCTATCAGTGGAGAGGCTTTGACGGCCGGGATTGTTCTCAGCGGTAATCCTTGAGGATTTCGCGGAGTTGTTTTCTGATGGTGAATATGCGGCTTTTCACAGTGCCAAGGGGCATCCGGAGCTTATCGGCGATTTCTTCATACTTATAACCGGCAACATGGAGGTTGAAAGGCTGACGGTAGTCTTCGGGAAATTTTTCAATAATAGAAGTAATCTCACCCAAGGCGAAAGCGCCTTCGGGGTTCGATATTCCGGATTCCTGGGGAAGATTCAGAAGATACCCATCGTCGGAAGTATCTAAGACAATATTCTCGCGGGTGCTTCTGCGGTAGTTGTTAATAAAAATGTTGCGCATGATTGTCAGCATCCACCCTCGCGGGTTGGAGGCATCGACAAACTTCGCCTCATTTTTCAAGGCCTTCAAATTGGTATCCTGCACGAGGTCCTGAGCTTCCTCCTTGTTGAGGGTAAGCTTCATCGCGAAGGCCATCAGGTTGCTCTGCATGGCGAATACCATCGATTTGAAAGATGATTTGTCAGACATAATCGGACAATGGGTTAATTTGTTAAACAGTTTTTAGTTTGTGGAGTGCTTGAGTGCCTTCCGGGGCGGCTTGTCAAAGGCCGCTCAGTTGTTTCCAACTGTTGTTTGTCAGGTAAGTGTTGTGTTGTTTTATAGTTTACGCCACAAAATTACCGGAATTATTTGGCATGTGCAAATCTTTTGACAACTTTTTTCACTTTTCCTGCAACTTTCCTTACAACTTCCTATTTTTTAACACTTTACGTTCCTACTCCTTTAAAACCACAAGACAGCGCGCCGTTTCAAGAATCCACTGTTTGCCCTGTTTTCCGCTATTATTCTTCGATTTTGCGGATTTTTATGAGTTTGATTTTCGTGGCCGTCATCCGCAGGATGGTGAACTGAAGGCCCTGGATCGTGAAAGTGTCGTTGGGTTTGGGCAGCGCCTCGAGATGGTGCAGGATGTAACCCGCCAGCGTATTGTACTGGTCTGATTCGGGGATGCGGAGGTTGAAGAGTTCGTTAAGCTGCTCTATTTCCACACGGCCGGAGACTTCGTAGGTGTCGGGGGCCGTCTGCGCGGCGCGGAGACGCTTCTTGTCATGCTCGTCCTCGAACTCGCCGCATATTTCCTCCACAAGATCTTCGAGCGTCACCAGACCGGAGACGCCGCCGAACTCGTCGACGATGATTACGAGCGAGCGTTTTTCGGCCAGCATACGGCGCATCATCTTGTTGGCGAGCA
>DKVK01000086.1:7078-16213 GCA_002491165.1 Porphyromonadaceae bacterium UBA7180 | reverse complement strand
AGCATACGGCGCATCATCTTGTTGGCGAGCATGGTTTCGGGAGTGAAGATGACGGGCTTTATAGACTTGCGCCAGTCGGCCTGCACGTCGAAGAGTTCAGAGACGTGGATATAACCCACAACGTCATCGATGTCGTGGCGGTAGACCACAATCTTGGAGAGGCCTGTCTGCGTAAACTCCTTCACGAGGTCGGAGCGCGAGGTGGTGTCGATGTTGACGGCAACGATTTCGTTGCGCGGAATCATGCACTCCCCTATCTGCGTGTCCTTGAAGTCGATGGCGTTGCGGAAGATTTTAACTTCGTTTTCCACCTCCGGAGTGTCGGGGTCGTCGCGGTCCATGGTCTGCTGTATGAGGGTATCTATCTGGTCCATGGTAATGTGCGGCGTGGAGCTGCTTTTGGCCTTGATGCCGGCCATGCGCATCAGCAATGCCGACAGCTTGGAGATGAGCACCGACACCGGATATAATATAAGGTATATAAGGAAGAGCGGCAACGCCAGCAGACGCATCGTGAAGTTGGGGTTGATGCGGAAGGTGATTTTGGGTAGGAACTCGCCGGTAAAGAGGATTATGAGCGTCGAGATTACAGTGTTCAGCACAAGGACGGCAGCATCGGACGACGTCAGTCGCACAAGCCACGGGTTTATGATGGCAGAAATGGCTATACCGTAGATTACGAGCACTATGTTGTTGCCCACCAGCAGGGTAGAGATGAACATATCCTCATGATGGTAGAACACACGGAGCATCTTGTTGACGGCGCCCCCGCGCGCGGTGGCAATTTCCATCCTCACCTTCGACGACTGCACGAAGGCTATCTCGGAGCCGGAGAATAGTCCCGAGAAGATGATGGCTATAATGGTGATTATCAGTGCGGGTATGAGTTGGAGGTCCATGTGTTTTTACTGTTTGATGAGTCGGGGGAGTGAAGGAGGGCGAGAGGGAGAGTCAAATCAATCCTGCGGCGAGGATTCCTCTCCGGGGAGGGATTTGGGCGCCGACGGGGGACGCGGGGCATCGGCCGAGGAACCGGCGTTGGGGTTCGGTGCCGACTGCATCTGCGAGAAGTCGGGCGCAGGGAACATGCCGGAGGGGCGCCTCACCATGTATTCCGTAAGGCGGTCGTTGGCCACGAAGCCGTATCCCTCGAGCATCTGTGTCTGCGTCTGCACGTGGATGAAGGAATCGGAATAGAGGCGGTGTTCGCGCTCGTTCCAGAAGAGTTGTTGCGTCAGGAAGAGGTCGGCCGGCATACGGCGTATCTCCACGTTGCCGTCGAGGCGCCACAGGTGCCGGTCCTTGAAGTAGATGGCAGAGTCGGCCGCCACCGAGGAGACGGGCTGGTATTTGTCGTTGAATTTCTGGAGATAGACGCTTTTGGGAAACTTCCAGCAGGGGGTGTCCGTGTTGTCGTAGACATACCACACGGGCGCCACGATCTTGTACATCACTATGCCGGAGTCGGAGATGAAAGTGGCCACGTTCTTGGTGGTCATCGTGGGCATCTTGTTCGGGTTTATTCCGGCGGCGACGTCCACCTTGCGTCCCTTGTCGCAGGCGGCGGTGAGGAGCGCGAGCAACAGCACGGCAGGAAGTAGTCTTGCCGCCGTGTCGAGTGTCTTGCGTACCGTCGCCGTAAGCGTCATGGGCTGTCGTGGTGTTTTTTACTTAATCTTGCGCTGCCAGAACCACACTTCGTTGAAGTTCACGCCCAGCGTAATGTTGAAGTAGTTTTCGGAGATGAGTTTCTGCGGCGAGGCCTGGCGGTGTTTCCAGTCGAAGCCGAGGTTGATGAGGGTCTTGCCGTCGGCTGTCGGGAAACCGAGACCGCAGGAGAGGCCGAACTCCTTCACCTTATTGCCCCGGATGTTGAGGTAATCCTGACTGAAGTAACCGCCGGCACGGTAAGTGATGCGGCGCAGGTACGGGCCGCGGATGCGGTTGGTGTATTCGGCGCCGAACGACGCGCGGTAGCGGTTGTTGAACTTCATTCCCTCGAAAACCACTACCTTCGGGTCGGCCGTGGAGTAGAGGGGCGAGTATTGCGCCTTGCTCCAGTCCTGGAATGTGAAGTCGGCCTCCACCATGAAGTGCGACTGGCGGTCGTGGCGGTAGTTGATACCCACACCGTAGGTGTTGGGCTGGTAGTAGTGGTCCTTCATCTTCATGTAGGCCACCGTGTCGGGTAGCTGCTTGGAGTCGGAGAGGTTCTGGTTGGTGACCCACGTCTTGCCCAGGAAGGTTTTCTTCGGCTGGAAGGTGACGCCGAGGGTCACGAAATCGTATTTCGTGACGGGGAGGGTGTATTGCAGGCCGATGTTCACGTTCCAGTCGCGGATTTGCATCACGTGCTCGAAGAGGGTCTGCTTCGAATCCTGCGGCGTGGCGTAGACATCGTTGACGATGCTTCCGAACATATAGGAGAAGTTGACGCCGAGGCTGACTCCGGCATAGCGTCCGGCCACACCGGCATAAAGCTCGTTGAGGCCGCCTGAGCCCTGGTTTTCCATGGCGCCGTGCTTTATCTCGTTGCCGAAGGCGTAGCCAACGGACGAGGTGGGCACCAGGCCGATGGAAGCTCCCATATATTTGGAAATCGGGAACTGCATGGTGAGGTAGTCGAGGCCGCCGCCGATGCTGTTTTCCTTGAGATCGCCTTCGGCGGAATGGAGGAAGGAGATGTCGGCGCCTACGTCCCATAGGAACGTCAGGGAGTCGCAATAGGCGTAAGAGGCGGGGTTCTTGACGTTGATCTGTCGTCCGGAGTTCATGGCGTAGCCAACGCCGCCCATCTGGCGCTGCATGGAGGTGGCGTGGTCGTTGAGGATACCGTACCCGTACATGGAGTAGGGCGTTGTGGTAACCTGTGCCGGGGAGGCAAGGGTGCTTAGCGCCACCACCGCTATCAGTGTAAGTATTTTGTCAGTTATTTTCATTATAGCGGAATATTGAGAGCAGCCCGCGTGCCACCAGGTCGGGGACCACGGCGGTGCGTCGCTGCATGGAGGTGTCGAGGTTTTCGTATAAAAGCAATGAGTCGCCGCCGGTGAGCAGTATCTGCGCTTCGGGGCCGGCGATGGCTGCCATGTCGCGTATTTCGGCAATGATGCCGCGCACGGCGCCGCAGCGCAGGGCCGTCTCGGTGTCGTCGCCTATCTCGGGGAGGCGTCCTGCGGCTTCAACCTGCGGCAGACGCCCGGTGAAGATGTGCAATGCCCGCAGACGCATCTTCAGCCCCGCCGAGATGTTGCCGCCGCGGAACTCCGGGGCGGCGGACATGAGGTCGAGCGTCACGGCCGTTCCGGCGTCGACGATGACGCAACGGCGGCCTGGAAACATCGCGGCGGCTCCGGCGGCGGCGGCCACACGGTCCATCCCCAGCGTGGGGCGCGAACCGTAGCGGACGCCCAGCGGCAGCGGAGTGGAGTGGGTCAGAACCAGCATCTTGGCCGGCGCCAGCAGACACCGCACCGTCTCCACGAAGCGTATGTCCACGCCCACCACCGTGCAGTAGACGGCGCCGCTTACCGGATAACGCGCGCACAGCATGGCGACGGTCTCAACCATCGGGGCGTCCTGACGGCTGGCAGCCACCACTTTATCGCCGCAAAAAAGGGTCACTTTTGTGGCGGTGTTCCCGTGGTCGATTACTATGACATACGATTCGGTGCTCATTAACGGGCAAAATTACGTTAAAATCGGGAGGTGGGCAAATTACATGGCATAAAAAATGCTAAGCGGAGGTTTTTTTCTCCTTTTTCTCGCGCGAAAAAATCATCCATGAGGATACTATCTGGAGCACGGCGCCGACGAGGGCGAAGAGGATGGTCTGGCGCGTAATCTGGAGCGTGCCGGCAGCGTTGCCGAAACGCTCTTCGTTGTAGAACCAGAAGAAAGCGGCTATCACGAATGCTATTCCGGCCCAGGCCTGCATACGGTGGAGGCGGCGCAGGCGCAGCGACTCCGCGGAGTCCACGGGATTGAGCACACGCGCCACGGTGTAGAGCAGCGCGCCGGCCGCGAACACCCATTTGAACGGGGAAAGGAACTGCACGTCGCCCATCTTGACGAGCGGGATGGCCAGGGCTGCCGCCACCAGCAGCATACCCACCGACGCCAGGGTGTCGAGCAGTTTGCGTTTCTTGGTTATGTTATTTGATGACATAGACATCTTCGGTGTTTTTCTGCATGTTGAAACGTTCGCGCGCCAGGCGCTCCAGCTCGTCGCGGCCGGCCAGTACCGAGAGGCGCTTCTCGCGGTAGAGGGCGGCGGAATCCCGGTTCAGCTTTATTTCGTTCTGCAGTCGGTTTATCTCGTTCTGGTATTTGAGGTTGAGCGCCAGCGACGTGTCGTCGTTGAAAAACAGCAACAGCACTATCACCCCCACTATGATAAGGAGGGTGAGGTGGGAGCGGCGGCGCACCAGCAGGTTCAGTCTTTTTAATCTTTTACCCATAAGTGTACAGGGGAATTACGGACTACAAAATTAGCTATTATATTTCAAGTACACGCAAAAATTAAAGTGAAAAAACCAAAATTTGCAGAAAGGGAAACAGTGAACACTTTTCCACCATCCATTGATTTTCATTACTTAGAAACTGTTTTGTTACATAAATTAACACATAATGCTGCATCCGGATGGCTAAACGTTAAAAAACACCTTCACTACCAAAAAAAATCAAAAACCGATGATAATTTTCCCCTCACGGATGTTATACTTTCAAACAACCCAAAAAACAATAATAACTCAACTACTCGAAACAATGGCCGAATCCCACTCTTTCAAACAACGCCTGTTAGGCCTTCAAAACAACCTTTTGAACTTTGCTTACCAACTGACGACAAGCCGCGAGGCTGCAAGAGACCTCGTGCAGGACACAACCCTCAAAGTGCTTGACAACGAATCGAAGTATGTTGACAACATTAATTTCAAAGGATGGGTCTTCACCATCATGCGCAACATATTCATCAACAATTACCGCCGCCAGGTACGCACCGCCACAGTGGTCGACACCACGGAAGACCTCTACCACCTGAACCTCTCGCAGGAATCGGGCTTCGCGACCCCGGAAGGCTCATTCGCCGCCAAGGAAATCTCGGCCGCCATCAACGCCTTCACCCCCGAATACAAGGTTCCCTTCACCATGTATATCGCCGGATATAAATATTCCGAAATAGCAGAGAAAATGAACATTCCGTTAGGCACCGTAAAAAGCCGCATCTTCTTTGCGCGCAAACGCCTCCAGGGGAAGCTGAAAGATTACAGATAACGAGCCACGCCATACACAGCGCGCCACGCACAGGGATCCCATCCCCTGCACCGCGCCCTACCGGATAAAAAAACTGATAAGGTTTATTGATTGAGGTGGGTGAAAGCAGTAGCCATCAGCTTTCACCTATTCAAGAAAGCCCCGCCGGACCTTCCGCGCGGGGCTTCTTGTATCCCGGAATCTCACAGCCGCCAATCCGGCCCCTATATGGAACACCGGCCTCCCGGGGCTGCGTAACCGAACTCGAAGCGCTTATATGGCAGTTATTTCACCTCAATCAGAAATGTTCTGAAAGTTCAGGACGTTAAAATCAGCTCCTTGCTTATAACCGGCGCCGCGTGTCACATTATAAAATAGGGGCGGCGGGAGGGTTACTTGGAATTTTTTTAGTAACTTTGCGGTGCGAAAGGGTGTGCGGTGCCACCGGCGCGACAGCAGACGGCACTGACCTCATCCCTCGCCTTGACCCTTAACTTGCTTTTTATGGCGAAAAAAATACGCGTCGGCATCACGCATGGCGACATCAACGGCATCTCCTACGAGATAATACTTAAAGCCCTCGGCAACGAGGAAATAACGGAACTCCTGACCCCGGTAATCTTCGGGTCGGAGAAGGCATTGCAGTACTACTGGAAGCGTTTCGGCATGGAGGATTTCCGCTGCCGAAGCATCTCCACGGCCGCCGAGGCCGCCGACGGGCACGTCAACCTGATGGACGTTTGCGGCCCCGACATCCACATCGACACCGGCACGGCGACGCGCGAAGCCGGACACGCCGCCTTCGCAGCCCTCGAAGCCGCCGTCAAAGCCCTGCAGGAGGGTCAGATTGACGTGCTCGTCACCGCGCCCATCAACAAGAACACCATCCACAGCGACGACTTCAACTTCCCCGGCCACACGGAGTATCTCCAGGAACGGCTGGGCCACGACGGGCAACGCTCGCTGATGATTCTCTTCAACGACACGGTGCGCGTGGCGCTTGTAACCACCCACGTACCTGTGGCGGAGATAGCGCAGCACATCACCGCCCCTTCCGTAAGCGGCACTGTGAAAGCGCTCGACGCATCGCTACGGCGCGACTTCCGCTGCGAACGGCCGCGCATCGCCGTGCTCGCCCTCAACCCGCATTGCGGCGACAACGGTGTGACAGGCAGCGAGGACGAAACCATAATCCGTCCTGCCCTCGAGTCCCTGCGCAAGGAGGGAATCCTCGCTTTCGGCCCTTACGCCGCCGACGGATTCTTCGGCTCCGGCAATTACTCACGGTTCGACGGCGTCGTGGCCATGTACCACGACCAGGGGCTCGGCCCGTTCAAGACGCTCGCAGCAACCGACGGCGTGAACTATACCGCCGGACTCGACTACGTGCGCACATCGCCCGACCACGGCACCGGATACGACATAGCAGGCCGCGGCGAGGCAGACGAAACCTCCATGCGGCAGGCCATCTACCGCGCCATCGACATCTTCCGCGCACGCCGCGACTTCGACTTCGCTCGACGCAACCCGCTGCGTCCCCTGCCCGAACGCGACGCCAGAAAGGAAGACAAGAAAGAGGAGAAAAAGGAGGAGAAACCCCACTCCGGAGAGAACGAAAAGAAAGCGGGAAAGGAATCCGCCGTTCCCGAGGCCGAAAAGGATACTGACAAGGAGTGAGGCCCCGACACGCCACATTCCGCCAACCAACAAGAATATAAAAGCAGCCCAAAGATAATTTATCACGAGCTACAAATATATCCATTCAACAGCTACCTATAATGCATTACGGTATAATAGCCGCCGGCGAAGGCTCGCGGCTGGTGCAGGAGGGTGTCACCAAACCCAAACCCCTCGTAGACCTCGACGGGCGCCCCATGGTGGAGCGTCTGATAGACATCTTCACACAATGCGGCGCCGAGTCGGTGTCGGTAATCGTCAACGAGCAGATGACGGAAGTGCGCAGCTTCCTCGAAGGGCTGGCGCTCCGGCTCCCCGTGCCCCTGACGTTGGTGGTGCGCTCCACCCCCAGCTCCATGCACTCATTCTACGAGCTGAGCCGCCTGATGGAAGGCAAAGGCCGCTTCGTCCTGACCACCGTGGACACCATTTTCCGCCCCGAAGATTTCCGCCGCTACGTGGAGGCATACGCCGCCGCGCCGGCCCGGGTCGACGCCATGATGGCGCTGACCTCCTACATCGACGACGAGAAGCCGCTCTACGTGGACTGCGACCCGGAGATGCGCATAACGGCCTTCCGCGACAGCGCCGACAGCCGGGACCGCTACGTCTCGGGCGGTATCTACGGCCTCTCGGACCACTGCATCGCCGTGCTGCGCCACTGCATAGAAACCGGAGTGAGCCGTATGCGCAACTACCAGCGTGCCCTGCTCACCGACGGCCTCGACGTGCGCGGCTTCGATATGGGTAAAATCATCGACGTGGACCACGCCGGCGACATAGAGACGGCTCGCCGCTTCA
Organism: Porphyromonadaceae bacterium UBA7180; assembly: GCA_002491165.1. Lineage (GTDB taxonomy): Bacteria > Bacteroidota > Bacteroidia > Bacteroidales > Muribaculaceae > Lepagella. The sequence goes on along the minus strand of DKVK01000086.1, from coordinate 8,482 downwards.
TTGCCGGCTCACCACTAAAATAAACAGACCAATGGCAGACATAAAAATATCCGGCGTGATGCGCGCCGGCGCCTACTCACCGAACCACATCGGCAACGATGCGGCGATTTTCAACGCTACCGTGGAGCAGCTGCGCAAACGCGGCTGCGAGGTGAACCTTTACAGCGAAGAGGAGTTCCGCAACGGTCCGGTGGCCGAAGACATAATAGTGAACATGTGCCGCGAACGCGGCTCCATAGCCAAACTCCAGGAACTCGAAGACGCCGGACGTCTCGTCATAAACGGCGGCCACGCCATCGAAAACTGCACCCGCGAGCGAATGACGCGGCTACTGCTCGGAAACGGTATCCCCTACCCCGACTCCCTGATGGTGGATACCGACGAAGACGTCACCAAAGCCCTGCGCGAGGCCGGATTCCAGTCGTGCTGGATTAAGCGCGGCGACTTCCACGCCATGCACAAGGAAGACGTCAGCTACTGCCGCCACGCCGAAGAAGCCCAGGAGGTGCTCAAGGAATACTTCTACCGCGGCATCAAGCGCGCCGTCATAAACCGGCACCTCGTCGGCGACCTCATCAAGTTCTACGGAGTGGCCGGACAGCCCTTTTTCTTCTGGTTCTACCCCTTCGAGGCGGGGCATAGCAAATACGGACTCGAAGCCGTGAACGGCGCAGCGCGCCATCTTCCCTTCGACGAGGCCCACCTGCGCGAAATATGCGACCGCGCCGCCAAGGTCACCGGAGTGACCATCTACGGCGGCGACGCCATCGTGGACGCCGACGGCTCCGTGCGCATCATCGACTTCAACGACTGGCCCAGCTTCGCCCCCTGCCGCGCCGAGGCCGCCCCCTGGATAGCGAAAGCAATCCTTGCCGAAATAAAAAAATACAGAAAAAGATGAGCCGTAAACCATCCCTGCGCCAACAGTACCGCGACACACTGAAATCGGGCGACACCGAGGAATGGTTCGACCTCATCTTCTACCGCCCGATAGGGTTCGCCTGGGCCGTGTTGGCCAAAAAACTGCACGTCACCCCCAACGCCATCACCATAGCCTCCATCTTCCTGGGGCTCGGCGCCGGCGTATGCTTCTATTTCAACGATTTCTGGGTGAACCTGCTCGGCGTGTTCCTGCTGGTCTGGGCCAACTCCTTCGACAGCGCCGACGGCCAGCTGGCACGCATGACACACCAGTATTCGCGCATAGGCCGCATACTCGACGGCCTTAGCGGCGACGTATGGTTCGCCGCCATCTACATGGCCATCTGCCTGCGCGAGAACGTCACCTCCGATTTCTTCTCCGCCCACCACTGGGTGATATGGGTCACGGCCGTCGTCACCGGCTTCTGCCACGGCATCCAGGCCGCCATGGCAGACTACTACCGCCAGTTCCACCTCTATTTC
>DKVK01000086.1:993-6811 GCA_002491165.1 Porphyromonadaceae bacterium UBA7180 | reverse complement strand
GACTACTACCGCCAGTTCCACCTCTATTTCCTGAAAGGCGAGGAGGGGAGCGAACTCGACTCCGCCGCCGACCTGTGGAATAAATTCCATGCCCTCGGCTGGCGACGCAACTTCGTGCAGAAACTCGTGCTGATGTTCTACACCAACTACACCGTAGGCCAGGAGAAACGCACCCCGTGGATGCAACGCCTGCGCCGGGCCCTGCAGGAGAAGTACCACGGCAAGGTGCCGCAGCAATTCCGCGAACGTTTCCGCCAGGCGTCGCTGCCGTTGATGAAGTACACAAACATACTGAGCTTCAACACCCGCTGCTTCGCGCTGTTCATCGCCATCCTCGTGTTCCGTATGCCGTGGCTCTACTTCGCCTTCGAGTTGACGGTGCTCAACATCCTGATGGTCTACATGATGGTGCGCCACGAACACATTTGCCACAAATTCACCGACCTGTTAAAAACCGAGAAACTATGATAAAAGGAATAATCTTCGACTACGGCGGCACGCTCGACAGCGGCGGAGACCACTGGAGCGAAGTCATCTGGGACGCCTACCGGCAGAACGGCGTGCTCGTAGACAAAGCCCAGTTCCGCGAAACCTACGTCTACGCCGAACGCGAACTGGCCCGCACACGCCACATCCTCCCCGAACATGATTTCCATGACCTGCTGTTCATCAAGATGCGCATAGAGCTGCAACACCTCTGCGAGATGGGCGTCTTCGCGCCGCAAGAGGTCCAGGAGAAAGCGCAGGCCATAGCCCGCACCTGCTACGAAAGCGCGCGCAGCCATATAGAAAGGGCACGCCCCGTGCTCGAACAACTCGCCGCACGCTACCCTATGGTGCTCGTCTCCAACTTCTACGGCAACATCGAAAGCGTGCTCGGCGACTTCCGTCTCACACACTTCTTCAAGAAGATAATAGAGAGCGCCGTGGTGGGCGTTCGCAAACCCGACCCTGAAATCTTCCGTATGGGAGTGCGCGCCCTCGGCCTTCCGGCCGCCGAAGTGCTCGTCGTCGGCGACTCGCTGCGCAAGGACATCCTCCCCGCCGAAGAAGCCGGTTGCAAGACCCTTTGGCTCAAGGGGAAAGGCTGGACCGCCGAAGAGGACGCCCAAACCCACCCCGGCACCATCCGCGACCTAAAGGAAGTCCTCGACTTCCTCACCCACTGACAATATCACTCCCCCCCGACAGCCGCCCCGACGACCCACGCGCGCCGGGGTGCATTGTTTATAAGATTTATAAAGTTTATAAGCGCCTCCCCAAAAGAACTTAAGCTATAAAATCACTGCTTTTGGCGTAATACAGTTATAAGTGTCTGAAGATTCACTTATTGAATATTGAAATATTGTTTCAAGGTGGAATATGCACAAACAAATTCAAGATTTGATTATCATATAGTTATCAAACATTACGTCTTTTTGAGGGATTATATAGCTTAAGGAGCGCCCGTGCTTCACTCTGCGAATCCATACACTTTTACTTTACAAAATCAACAATTTTGTAAATTTCTTCACATACACCTTAAGAAATTGACAGAAATGTCCATTTCATAAAGTATGGATTATAAAAATTTGAACTACCCGCTTGGTTTTTATATTTCCTCTTTTTGATTATATCTGTTTTATAAAAAAGCGTCCCCGGCATCGGCTGCCGGGGACGCTTTTATTTGAGGTTGGGGGTCGGTTACTTGAGGATGAATTTGGTTACCGAGACGCCGGCGGGGGTGGTGGCTTTCACTATCACTGCTCCGGTGGCGGGGAGCGTCAGCGTGTTGCCGTCGGCGTGGCCGAGGTGCATGCCGTTGAGGGCGTAGGCGTCGATGGCGGTCGCCGTTTCGCAGGCCACGGTGCGCGGTGCCACGAGGCGGATGGCGTCACTGCCGTTCTCTATGCCGTCTATGCCGGTAAGCTTGGTGCATACCAACTTAACGTTGTCGAACCTCAGGGTGGCGTAAGTGGAGGCGCCTATTCCCTGGAAGCCGATACGGTAGTCGCCCGTGGCGTCGATGTTGAACTTCACGGTGACGGGAACGTAGTTCTTGTTCTCTGTGCTTTCGGAGTAAACCTTCTCGTCGGTAAGGGAGTAGATTTCCTGAGTGAAGTCGGCCGGGTCGGTGGAGTCGGAGCCCATAAATACCTTGTAGGTATGGGTGTCGTAGTTGCCTCCGTTGACGAAGTAAGTGAGTTCGTATTCACCCTGCGGGCAGGCGATGGCCGGCGAGATGAGCCAGTCGTTGGCCGGGAATGTGGAGGAGCCGCCGGTCTTGAACTGCGCGAACTTGCCGTCGAGGCGCTGGTAGGCGTAGCCTTCCACGATGCTCCAACCGTAGCTGCCGGTATTCTGGTTTACGATGGTCCAGAGTGTGCCGCCGTCGTTATCTTCGAAGCCGCAAGTGTACGGCAGGCGTTCCACGCCTTGCAGCGTAACGGGGTTGGAGAGGGCGCCCACACCGGCCACGCCGCAGCTATACGGGATTACGATGAACTGGTAGGTGCCGTTGCTTTCAAGGGTTGCGACATACGATGTGCCGGCTACGTTTTCGGCCAGCAGCGTCTCTTCTTCGCCCTTGACGCTCTTGACGGCGTATGTGATGTTGTTATAGTCGGCATAACCGCCGTTTACGGTTTCGGTCGGGGCTTTCCAGGTGATGGTGGCCTCGTTGCCTTCGAGCGAAGCTGCGAGTTCATGAACGGCCTTGAGCCGGTCGGCGCCGGCGAAGATTGTAGTCCATGCGGGGAATCCGGCCTGCGTTCCGGCGTTGGCAACCACGTAGTAGCTGACATCGCCGTTCGGGGCGTTGTTATCGGTATATGTCACGGTGCCGGCGGGGAGTGTTGCCAAGGGCTGTGCGGTGCCGAAGCGGTAAACCTGCACTTCGGTGACTGCGGCAGCGGAGCCGTCGTAGTTCTCGGTCGGGAGCGTCCATGTCAGCGTCACGGAATTGGGCGATGCGGGAGCGATGGCGGCGGTCAGGGCTGTCACTGCCTTCGGGACGGCGGAGACGAATGTCTTGTCGGTGAAGTAGAGGGCGGTGAGCTGCGGGTCTTCGGGGAAGCGGGCGGCGTTGTTGGTGAAGTCGGAGTTCACGGTCACGGCCTCGCCGGTGACGGGGTTGTAGAGCTTTCCGTCGGTGGTGTCTATGCGCATGAAGTACTCATAGTCGGGGTGGCACTGTGCCTGGTAGAGGTTGCCCTGCGCGTCGAATGCCATCGACTGGAAATCGTTGTTGACGGCCACACGGTTGCGCTGGCCGCGTGCTGTGGCGGCTCCGGTCATGCGGTCCAGGGTATAGAGCTGGCGGTATTCGCCCATGGCGTAGAGCGTGCCGTCTGTGGGATCGGAGGCGAGGCCTACGAGGTGTTCCTCCACCGTCTGGCCGTTGCCGTTCTGTGCCTTGATGTCGCCGGGGAGGCCTACGCGCGTCACGGCACCGGTCTGGAGGTCAACCACATTGAGGGCGGTGAGGCCTATCATGCCGTTGGTAGTACGGTTCTCCTCCACCAGGGCGTACATGGTGTTGTGGGCATAGTCGTATGTCATGTCCACGACACGGCCCGTAAGATCGGGGTCGGTGGTACGTGTAGCGGTGAAGTTTTCGGGATTGTAGACTTTGAAGCCGGAGGGTTCGAGGCCGTCGCCCATCACGTAGTCATAATTCACTGTATAGGCGTAGAGTTTGCCGTCCACATATTCGCCGGCACCCACCTGGTCGTCGCTTGAGGATGTTGCTTTGACCACTTTCCAGGCGTCGATGTCGTTGACGGGGAAGTCGACGAAACCGAACTTGCCGTCGCGGCTTCCCATGGAGTAGGCGTGGGCCGTGGTGACATCTTCCACGGGAGGCTCGACGGCCGGGGCAGTGCTGAGGGCCTTGAGGTTCAGGTCCGTCCAGTATATGGATTGGCGGTACAGGGCCAGCGCTGCGTCGGGAACGTAGAGCGTACCCTCGCCGCCGGCGTTGAAGCGCATCGGGAACGGGTCGCGCATACCTCCGATTGCAGGAGGAACGGTGCAGTTCAGGCGTATTATGTTCAGATTGGGACAAAACTCTACCGCACCGTCGCTTAACAACGATATTGTCTGCCCCATGGAGAGGTCGCGCAGTGACTCCAACCCGGCTATGGCATCGTTGTCCACGACGCTGGTTTTATTGAGGTCGAGCACCTCGAGATTATTGGCGTACTCAATTGCGAAGCTGTTGATTTTCTTCACATTGTCCGGAACAGTGTAAGACTTCAGGGACGATGCCGTGGCATAATTGAGCAGTGTGCCCGTGGCTGTTTCCATCAGGGAATAGCCGTCGGAGGAATAAACGCCGTTTTCGGGCGCCACTGTAATCTTCTTCAGCGAAGTGCAACCGGTAAACGACGACCACCGTATGCTCCCCACCGTGGCCGGGATGAAAAGGGATGTAAGGCCGGTGCAGGATTTGAAAGCCGACAGGTCGATGGTCTGCAACCCGTCATTGAGGGAAATGGAAGTCAAGCCCGTGCAGTTGGCGAAGGCATATTCCCCGATAGTGCGCAGCGACGTCGGGAACGTCAGCGAAGTCAGAGACGAGCAACCGTTGAAAGCGTCGCTGCCGATAGAGGCGAGTTCCGGCGGGAAGGTGACCGTCTTGATGGTTTTGTTATTCTTGAAAGCCGCGGGGCCTATTCCGGTAAGTTCGGCCGGGAAGGTGAGATTTTCCACCGCGAGTTTCAGCGGCGAGAATACCAGCGATGTACCGTCGGCCGTGTAGACGATTCCGTCCACCGAACGGTAAGCCGTATTACCGGCCGCCACGTTCATGGCAGTAAGGTTTTTGCAGTTGCCGAAAGCGTTTTTGGCAAAGTCAATTGAAGTGACTGTGGAAGGGATTGTGATTTCGGCCAGGTTATTAACACCGTAGAAAGCCATCTGGGCGATGGTCTCAAGCCCTTCGTTGAGGGTTACGGAGCGCAGCGACATATTGCCGTAGAAGGTGCTGCTCTTGATTTCCTTAACCCCGGCGGGGATGGTGACGGAGTTGAGCGAACATTCGTAGAATGCGGAGCCGCCGATTTCGGTCACGCTGTTGCCGAAGGTCACTGATTTGAGGTAGTACTGCTCGGCAAAGGCGCCGCTGCCGATTTTCTTTACGTTGTTGCCGATGGCCACCGATGTAAGCTCGATGTCGCAATACTCATTGTAACCGAAGGCGTCGGAGGCAATCTCCACTACATCGTAGTTTTTCCCGCCGTAAGTCACGAAGTCGGGGATAACGATATCCCCTTGGATGTCCTGGCTCTGATATGCCACCTTGCAGGTGCCGTTCTCAGATCCGGACGGTTCGGTGATGGAGGTGTACTTTATACCTCCCACCGTAAAATTGGCCGCCCATGCAGACGCAGACAAAGTCGCGACGGCCGCAAGCGCAACCAACTTGGGTTTAAAAGGAAATTTTTTCATAAGACAAGTATAGATTGTTTATAGGTTGTCCAAGGTGTATTCTGAGTTCATTAAACATACCATTGCCGAAACAACAGATGTTTATATCCCAAGCTTATAAACAAGTGTTCAGATTAAACCGATAGTAAGGGAAAGAATCAATCACATACTTCAATTCGATGAACCCGCCCAAACTGCAGGCGTCTCCGGTATGTGTTTAAATCGAACACTTACTAATAGGAGAAATCTGCCGCAAAAATATAAATAAAAATCTAAACATCAAAATTATTTAGATAAAAATATCACTTCGCTTGATAAAAATTACAGAAACAGGCACTGACTTTGCTACTGCTTACGTCAAAAGAGATTATCCGGGCACAGGACGGCAGAATAATCGTGTTTATGGTAA
>DKVK01000086.1:497-686 GCA_002491165.1 Porphyromonadaceae bacterium UBA7180 | reverse complement strand
AGGCGGCCAAATCTGCCGTCTCTTCCCGTTGGGTTTATGAGGTTTGTAGTTTATCAGTCTATTTCTTCGTCAGCCTCGTATCCGCCCATTTCGCGGATGGCGTTCTTGAGCATCACATACTGCTGGAAGAGGTGGTTTACGGGGATTTCGTCTTCAGTGTAGTCGTGCATCGGGCTCTTGAGGAAGAAG
>DKVK01000086.1:0-202 GCA_002491165.1 Porphyromonadaceae bacterium UBA7180 | reverse complement strand
TAGTCGTGCATCGGGCTCTTGAGGAAGAAGCTGAGGAAGCGCTGTATGCCGTAGCGTCCGTCGCGTGCGGCGAGGTCGCTCAGCAGCACGAGGTCGAGGCAGAGCGGGGCTGCGAGAATGGAGTCGCGGCAGAGGAAGTTGATCTTGATCTGCATGGGGGAGCCCATCCAGCCGAAGATGTCGATGTTGTCCCAGCCTTCCT
>DKVK01000061.1:285-20798 GCA_002491165.1 Porphyromonadaceae bacterium UBA7180 | reverse complement strand
ACCATTCCGCCACCTGGGCTTTTGTTCGGCAAAGTTAATGCTTTTTTCTCGCCTGTGCAAATTTTTTTGGAGTTTTTTGGGGAGTGTTTTGTACATTTGGAATTATTATTTTGATTATCAAGCAATTGTGTAAAGACAGAAATAAGGGGGTCAATAGGGCGGCTAAGGGGACGCTGAGCGGCGCACTGGGTGAATAACTTTAGGGCTGATAAAAAAGCTGCGGACGGTCTTATCGTGGCAGACAGGCCTCCCAGCGCGCGGCGGCTTTTATGTGGAGAAGGCCCGACAGACGGCGCGGGGCGCGGCTTGTCGGGCCTATATGGCTTACTCGGTTTATTGGCTTTTGCTTGCTTCTACCGGGGGGCTTGACGGAGATGCGGAGACATCCGCTCCCGAGGTTTATTTCTGCGTCTTGAGGTAGGCGTCAAGAGCTCCGGTCATCGAGGGGTTTTCTTTGGTCGGAGCTTCGATGGCGAGCTCAAGGCCGGCGTCTTTGGCGGCTTGCGCGGTGGCCAGGCCGAAGGTGCCTATCTTCATGTCGGGATGGTCGGCGGCGAGGTTGGGGAAGTTCTTTTTCAGCGAGTCTATTCCGGCGGGGCTGAAGAAGAGCATCATGTCGTAGTCCACGGCTTCGTCGGGGGCGAAGTCGTTGGAGACGGTGCGATACATTACGGCTTTGGTGTATGTTATCTTGAGGCCGTCCATGTCGTGTGCGCCCTCTTTGTGGACGTCCGAGACGGGGAAGAGGAATTTTTCCTTATGGTTTTTGTTGATTGCGGCCTGGAGTTGCGGGTCGTTGAGTTTGCCGTTTTTGCCGAAGAAGATTTTGCGTTTGCGGTATACGATGTATTTCTGCAGGTAGAGGGCGATGGCCTCGGTGGTGCAGAAATATTTCATTGTGTCGGGGATGTTGACGCGTGTTTCTTCGGCGAGGCGGAAGAAGTTGTCGACGGCGGTACGGGCTGTGAAAATAACGGCTGTAAAGTCGGCGATGTTTATTTTTGCCTGACGGAATTCTTTGGATGTGAGGCCTTCTACTTTGATCATGGGACGGAACACGAGTTCCACTCCGTGGCGTTGTGCGATGTCAAAGTAAGGAGATTTTTCGGATGATGGTTTTGGCTGCGAAACTAATATTTTCTTTATCATGTCCGTAAGTTGTGTCGGTTCTACGGGGCGTGTTTCCGCGGCGGTCAGCCGGCGAAAGCTGTTGCCATTCTGAGGGTGAGGAGGAGCGGGATTATTTCCACGGTGCAAAGGTAGTACAAAAATAGGAAATACGCACTAATTTGGCTGAAGAAAATTCTAAAAGTTTTGGAAATGAATATTATTTTTAGGCTTGCGTAAATAATTATGGCCATATATACGAGAGCGGGTGCTGCGGCGGGATAGAATACGGCCATGAGTGCGGGAGCCAGCAGTATGAGTCCTGCCAGGGCCTGCGAGGCGAGGAATCCGCGGCGCCAGAGGCGTGTGTGCAGTTGGTCGGAGAATACATATCCGACAATTGTGTATAAAGGCGGCATTGCGGCGCAGTAGAAGGCGGCGGCGAAGATGCATCCCCAGGCCTGCGCGTTGAAGGCTTCGGGCTGCGGCGGCGCCAGCCCGAAGGTGGTCATCCCGATGTAGAGCATAAGTCCCGTGGCGAAGGCGCACAGGGCGTTGAGCGTTATGATGAAGGAGGTTTCCGACGAGGTGTCGTCGAAGACGTTGCCGCGCGCACGCGTGTCGGTAAGGTCGTGAAAGAGACGCCGCAGGTATTTTATATTGTTCTTGAAGCGCACGCAGATGATGCAAATTACGGCCAGCATCCCGAGGATGAGCCACGAGGCGCCGGTAGTATTGTCGTGCCGCGTTTCTACGGGGACGTCGTGTATTGCCTGGGGTGTGACCACTATGGCGGCCACGGTGTCGGCGGCCGCGGTGTCGCTGTCGGGGGCGAGCGAGTCGGCGCCAAGGGTGTCGGTGGCACCCTTCAGGGTCGATGTGTCGGCTGGTGTCATTGTCATAGCCATTTGTTTTCACGGTACCACTCCACGGATCGGCGTATTCCCTCTTCAAGGCTTACCTGCGGGGAGAATCCGAACTCGCGCTGCGCCTTGGAGACATCGACATTCCAGTTGCGTTGCCTCATTATCTTGTATTTGTCGCGGTTTAGGGTAGTGGGGTGCAACGGGCCTTTGCGGAAGGGGTTGCGCCGGTTCCACCATTCTATCACGGCACAGGCGGCGCCGGCGCCCCATAGAGGCAGCCTGAGGGGGAAGACGGCCCGCTTCCCCAACGCCTTCTGCGCCATGCGGCGGAACTCCTTCTGGGAGTAGCTGCGCGGCTCGGAGATGAGGTAGAGGGAGTCGGCGGGGGCGCGGTCCAGGGCGTCGTACATGGCTCGCACGAGGTCTTCCACGTAGATGAAGGTAAGCGACTGCCTCCGCATCCCCACGGAGAAGTCGAAGCCTCGGGCTATACTCTTGAACATCAGGTAATAATCGCGTTCACGCGGACCGTAGACGCCGGTGGCACGGAAGATGACGTATGGTATTCCGGCTGTCTGGAGCCAAAGTTCGGCCTTCAACTTGGAGGTGCCGTAGCGTGTATTGGGTATCGGGGTGCGCTCTTCGGTGAAGGGGGCATAGGTGCGTTCGTCGCCGGGTCCCATGACCGAAAGCGAGCTCATGTAGAGCAACCGTTCGGGCACCATGCCGCTCTGCTTCAGGGCGCCGGTGAAGTAGCGCAGGTATTCGTAGTTTACGGTATTGAAGTCGGTGAAGGAGATGGCCTTCGTGGCGCCCAGGTTATAGATAATGCAGTCCCAGCATTCCCCTTCGGGGAGTGCTGCGCGGAGCTCTTGGGCGAGTTTTTCCGGCTCACCGAAGGTCAGGAACACGGTCTTGGCCTCCTTCGGGAGGTATTTCAGTGATGTGGACCGGCGCACTCCGGCATAGACGTCGAAGCCGCGTCGCAGCCCTTCGTCGGCGATGAATCCGCCCACGAAACCGCCGGCTCCCACTATGAGGACTTTCTTTCTGTTCTTTTCCATACCTTTTAAACAAATCAGTCGCGTGGCTGGAGCGTGCGGAATTCGTAACCCTGTTCCAGGAGCCACTCTATGGCGCGCGGCAGGGCCGATTGCAGACGGGGCCAGCTCTTCAGCGAGTCGTGGAAGACTATTATGGAGCCGTTTCGGGCGTAGCGGCGCACGTTTTCCACCACGTCGTCGGCCGTCAGGCGCCGCGAATAGTCGCGCGTAATGAGGTCATACATCACGAGGTTATAACTGCGTTTCAAGGCGGCGGCCTGTGCCCAGCGCAGCCAGCCGTGCGGCGGCCTGAAGAGGTGGCTGCCTATCAGGGCGTTGGCTTGCTGCACGTCGGCTATGTATCGGCGCGTGGTGCAACCGGCCCCCTGGAGGTGGTGCATCGTGTGGTTTCCCACGGCGTGGCCGCGCTGCCTGACCATTTCGAAGACCTCCGGATGTTTCCTCACGTTGTCGCCCACCATGAAGAAGGTGGCGCGTATGCCGTAGCGGTCCAGCACGTCGAGCACCCACGGCGTAACTTCCGGGATAGGGCCGTCGTCAAAGGTAAGGAATACCCTTGGGCGCGGCCCGGAGATGCGGAACATGGCTTCGGGGAAAAGCAGCCTGAAGAGCAGCGGCGGTTGCTCTATCAGGCTGTCGAAGGCTTTACGGAACTTGCTTCGCATCGCGGCAGCTGAAGTGTGGTTACTTGCCGGTCTGCTCCGGATGTTTGCTCAGGTACTCGTCGCCCAGGCGTTTGGCGCGCCCGAGGTCGACGTTCTTGAACTGCTCGTACTTCATGAGTTCCTCCTGCTTGACGTAGCCGTTCTGCACGGCCGCCTCGTAGAGGGGATAGAACATGGAGTCGTAGAGACGTTCCTCGGCCGAGCGTTTGGCATACTCCTCGGGAGATAGTTTAGACATCTCGGTGGAGATTTCGGCAAACTGCACTATAGTGGCGATATTGTCGTCGGCGCCGCCCTCACCCCCTGCGCCTGCTCCGCGGCCGTTATAGGCCTCGTTGTTCTTGCGCAGCTGGTCGAGGTTGACGCCCTGTTTCTTGAGCGAGGCTTCCACCTGCTTCACGTTGCCGCCGAACTGGCGGTAGAGTTCCACCAGGTCGTAGAACTGGTACGGGATGATCTGCGACTCGATGCTCAGGCTCGGGGCGATGAACTGTGCGGCCACCGTCTGGTTGTAGACCACGTACTGTGCGTAGAGGTCCATCATGCGGCGCACGGCGGCGAGCCCCTGCCGGGTGAGTTTCTTGTCGCCGGTGCGCTGCCCGAGTTCGAGCTGCAGACGGGCGAAGTTATAGCCTATCGAGATGCCGAAGGGTGCGGTGCGTTCCGGCAGTTTCGTGCCCAGGAGGTTGAGCACGGTGCGTGCCTTGGCGTAGAAATCCTTGGCGCGGGCTTCCTCTTTCTGTTCGCGGGCTACGTCGCCGCGCAGGATGAGTTCCTGGGCGAGGTCTATCATGGTTCCGCGCATGGTGGTGAGCATACGCGAGGCCGTCTCGTCGAAGTAGGGCGTACAGCCTTCCGGCGCATCGGCGCCACCCCAACGGTACTTCTTGGTAACGACGTCGTAAGCACGGTCGGCGCGAGCGGGCATACCCTCCCGGATGGCGGGCACGAGCTGATGGGTCATACCCACGGCACGCAGGTAGGGCGTCAGGCCGAGGTGGTACTCAGGACCTACGGTGGAGCACCAGTATACGGGTCGTTCCCATCCGTTGCGGGCGTTCGTTGAAATGATGTCGAGCATCAGCAGCTCGCTCAGCGAGACGTATCCCTTGCCGCGCACGGCCGGTGCGTTGGCCAGGTCTATCTCTATTGTGTCCACTATCCGGGCGGTGTCTTCGGGAGCCACGAGCCCGCGTTTCAATACTGTGGTGCGGTCAACCGGGATGGAGACCTTAGAGGCTTCTATCACCGGGTAGCCGTACTGGTCGCGCCCTTTGCCGGAGCGCACGTCCTTTATCACCTGTTCGAGCGGCACGGTCTTGCCGTTGGGGTTGATGAGCACGGCGTCGAGGGCGCCGTAGGCATACTCCTGCGGCTGGATGGACATCTGCACCGGCTTGGCGGTGTAGGAGGGCAGGCGCTGCTGATTGGCATACCAGTCGGAGTTCAGGTACGAGAGATTGATGATCTTCACGTCGGGACGCACGCCTTCAACCTCCTGGGCATACCATAGCGGGAAGGTATCGTTGTCGCCGTTGCAGAAGACTATGGCGTTGGGTTCGAGGCTTTCCAGATAGTTGGCGCCGAAGTCGCGGGCGGCGTAGCGGCCCGAGCGGTCGTGGTCGTCCCATGTTTGGGAAACCATCTGTATCGGGACGAGCACACCGAGCACGGCTCCCGCTATGGCGCAGACGGCCGAGGGACGCGACAGGCGCTTGGGCTCGTCCACTATGGAGAGCGGCTGCAGCGGGTCGTCATCCACGCTCTTGGCCACGTCGGCCGGAGCTTTCGTGACGTCGGAAGCGGCATCCTCGCCCTTCGGAGCGCCGGCGCCCTGCTTGCGGCGCACGAGCCACATCCCGATTCTCCACAGCGCGGCCACACCCATTCCTATCCAGATGGCGTAGGCATAGAACGAGCCGGCGAAGGCGTAATCGCGCTCACGCGGCTGCTGCGGCGGCTGGTTAAGGTAAAGCACGATGGCGATACCGGTCATGAAGAAGAGGAAAAACACCACCCAGAACTGCTCTATGCCGCGGCGTCCGGCGAAGGCCTGCCACAGGAGGCCGAGGATGCCCAGGAAGAGCGGAAGCATATAATAGGTATTGTGGCCGGCGTTGTTCTTGCCCAGGTCGTCGGGGAGGAGCGACTGGTCGCCGAGACGCGGGTTGTCGATGGCCGGGATGCCGGAAATCCAGTTGCCCGCGTCGAGCTCGCCGTGCTGGTTCAGGAGGTCGTTCTGGCGGCCGGCGAAGTTCCACATGAAGTAACGCATGTACATGTGGTTGAGCTGGTAGTTGAAGAAGTAGCTCAGGTTCTGCGAGAATGTCGGCTTGTAGGCCGTCTTCACGGGGTATGCTATGGTACCGGCGGCGGTAACCGACGGTTCGCTCTGCGTGTCGAACTCGGGCACCCACGAGTCGGACATCGGGTCGTAGGCCTGCAGCTCCACGAGCTGTCCGGGCACGGTGTCGAGGTTCACCCACTCGCCGTAGGCGGCGGCGTGCATAGAGCTGTAGATGCGCGGGAAGAGCATGTTCAGCTCCGGGTTCATGGGGCGCTCGTCCTTGTAGCCCTTCTTCACGTAATAGTCTCCGCCTCGGGCCGCAAGGTCCATGTTGCGGCGCGTGTCCCCGTCGGTCAGTCCCACAGAGGAACCCTGTGTATGCGCGCCCTTCACCCCTTTGCCATATTGCGGGGCGCCGTAAGCCGTCTTCTGGCTGTACTGCGGCGTGTTGAGTACTATCGGGGTGCCCTCCTCGCCCACGCCCAGCGTGTCGGAGCGGACGCCCTGGTATTCCTTGACGGGCGACGAATAGAGCGTGCGGCCGTAGAGAAGCGGTGTCTCGCCATACTGCTCGCGGTTGAGGTAGGACGCCAGGTCGAAGACATTGTCGGGGGAGTTCTGGTTCATCGGCGTGTCGGCCGACGAGCGTATCAGTATCAGCGCATAGCTGGAATAACCGGCGAAGATCACCGCGATGCTCCATACGGCCAGGTTGAGCCAGCGTAGCGGCAAACGCTTCTTGTAGACGATGAAGAGCGCCGCCATGGCGGCCTCCAGAAGCCATCCTATCCACCAGCCCGAGCCGATGAAGAGCATCCCGGAAAGCGTGACGCTCAATATAGTGGAAGCTATCAGCGCACCGCGCGAACGACGGCTGTAATATTCGTAAAGCGTCCAGACGAGCACCGCAAGCATCGTGAAAGCGTAGATGAGCGCGCCCGAGTTGAACGACATTCCGCAAGTATTGACAAAGAAAAGCTCGAATCTCTGCGCCAGCTTGATGAAGCCCGGCACAAGGCCGTAGAGCACGAAGAAGATGATCGCGAACGATACCAGCAGTGCCACCAGCGACTTCACGAGGTCCATGTTCTTGTACTTGCGGTAGGCGAAGACAAGCACGATGGCCGGGATACACAGCAGGTTCAACAGGTGCACTGCCACCGAAACGCCTATTATATAGGCGATTAGGATAAGCCAGCGGTCGGACCCGGGCTGGTCGGCACGGTTTTCCCATTTAAGGATGAGCCAGAACACAAGCGCGGTGCAGAACGACGAGAAGGCGTAAACCTCCCCCTCCACGGCCGAGAACCAGAAAGTGTCGCTCCAGCAATAGGCCAGCGAGCCGACGGCCGCGCTCCCCATGATGGCCACATACTGGGCCACGGAAAGCTCTCCATCCTGATTGTCACGCACCGTGAGGCGCCGCACCAGGTGTGAGATAGTCCAGAAAAGTAGCAGGATGGTCAGGGCGCTGAGCAGGCCGCTCATGGCGTTGACCATCACCGAGACGGTTTCCGGCGACGAAGCGAAATTGGCGAAGAAACGCGCCGTAAGCATGAAGATAGGGTTGCCAGGAGGGTGACCCACTTCCAACTTGTCGGCTTGTATAATAAACTCGCCGCAATCCCAGTAGGAGGCGGTGGGCTCGAGGGTGAGCCAATAGGTAACAAGGGCGATGATGAAGACTATCCATCCACCCAAGTTGTTGATTAGCTGATACTTTTTTGTAATCATGAGCGTGTGGTTCAAAAAAAGCGGAAGCCCATGTTGGCCTCCGGGGAGAGGCGTCGCGAATGGCCGGAGCCAATCCGACACGCAAAGTTACTGAAAAATCCCCGAACAGCCGCAAATTATCAAAAGAAAAGTTGTGTGTTGCCGCACTTCGCGGGCTGTATCAGTTTTTGGGGGCACCGGGTGAGTCCGGGGGCCCATCCAGCCCCTTATGGCCGTCGTGGAGGGTTTCGGTGAGCTTCCACGTCTCTTTCTGCCGCCGCAGGTTGTACTCCTTCACTTTCGCGGTTATATATACGGTAAACAGAGGTAGCATCATCATTCCGCTTAGAGCCAGCACGATAGCCAGAACCTTCCCAACCGGAGTCACTGCCGTTATCTCCGACCCCACGGTGTCCACGTTCATGAACGCCCAGTAGAGCGAGTCCCAGTAGGAGTTGACATTCGAGTTGACATCCTTTTCCACATAAAAGAAAATCAGCGAGGAGAAATAAATGATACTCAGCAGGATTACGGCATACTGCGTGATAAGGCTTATGGCCTTGTCGGAGGAGAAGTACCCCACCACCATGGCCAGGGCATAGGCGCCGCGGATAAGCGGGATGAAGCGTATGTAATAGAGAGTCTCCGTCCCCAGCGGCAACCCCCACAATTCTATGAGATTGAGATACGGGATTGAAATCAGCAGGTAGAACCAGTGGAAACGGATATACGACTTCCGGTTGTCGCTGAGGATAAGTTCCAGGAAAAAGTCGAGCAGGAAAACGATGCAGACCCAGAACTGGAAAGTCATGTACGTGCGGTTTTTCAGGAACGGGATGCCCTGAAACGTGTCGTAAGAGATAAAGACAATGATGCCGAGTGAGAGTGCCAGCACAATGATATGTACCAGCCAAAGCACGAAATTGTGGCTCCGGAACGAAGGGTTGATTTTGGCGCGAATCTTGTCGAGGGCATAGTTTGAAATCGGGCGCGGTTTGTTCATAGCGGCAATATCTCCCGGAGGTGCAGATTGTCGGGAGTCCTTTAAGGGATAACGCAACGCGCGCCCTGGCGGTTCGGGGAGGGTAAATGAAAAGAGGAGGCGCAGGGCCTCCTCTCTTTATCGGGGTTCGGTTTTTTGTAGCGTTGTTTCCCGGGGGCTTACTTCATGAACTTGAGGGTACGTCCGCCGAAGGTCACGATGTATGCTCCGGCGGGGAGGTTCGAAACGTTCATGATGCCGTTGACGATACGGTCTGCTACCTTGACACCGTTCATGTTGTGAATAGTCAGGCGCCCTTCTCCGGCTACAGTGATGGTGCCGTCGGTGCCATTATAACGTATAGAGCCGTCGGCGGCTATGTCGCGCAGTCCGGTGACGGAGGTCTGTTCAATGTCGAACTGGCTTACATTGACGCCCATATAACCGTTTACCTCGGTGAGGCGCATTCCCACGTAGTAGATGCCGTTTTCAGGCACCTGGAAGTTGGCGGTAACATCGGTGGCAATGCTGCTTTCGGGCGAGAAGGAAGCGGTTTCTCCCACTATCTGCGGGTCCGTCTGGTCGGCGGCCTTGCAGAGGGCGAACTCTATGACGTCGTTGCGGTCGGCATAGCTATCGTAGGCGATGGCGGCGGTAAGCTGCACCGTACCCTGGCTCATGTTGATACGCGGTGTGAAGGCCCATTTCTGTGAGGACGTGTTCAGGGCTTTGTCGCTCTTATACCAGCTCCAGTTGCCGAGGGTCCAGAGTTCGGAGTCGTCTTTGGTCTCGAAGCTCGGGGTATAGGGGAGGTCGAGGGCATCGCCTGCTATGATAGGCTCGGCGGCGGTGTAAGCGCTGACGGCGTTGCCGTTTACGGCAGCTACGGAGTATGTGTACTTGGCCAGCGGCAGTTCGGCCGTGTCGGTATAGGTGGTAGCGTCGATGTTCTCGGCTATGAGTTCGCCGTTGCGCATCACGTTATACTTGATGCCTTCTGCGTTGATGATGCCACCGTTGAGGGTGGTTGTCACGGCATCGAAGGAGACGAGGATACCGTTGTCGGCGAGCGCGGCTGTAACGCCGGCCGGGGCAGCGGGAGTGTCGAATCCAATCCACGGCGATTCTACGGAGGCGGGTGTGCCGGCGTCTTCACCCTCATAGAGCGTTACGGAGTAGGTATATTTACCGGCGGTCGGTACGCTTTCGTCCACATAAGTCGAGGTTTGGCCGGGAACGAGGCCATCGGTGAGGGTGGCTATTACCTCTTCGCCACGTTTGATTTCGGCCTTGGAGATGGCGGTGAGGTCGGCGCCGGTATTGAGTTTGGTCGGGTTGGTCCACGTGAGGGTAGCCTTGAGGGCGCCGTCGGCATCGGCTGCCACGGCGAGATTCTCCGGGGCGGCAGGAGCGGAAGTGATACTGGTGATGGTCAGGTCGTCGACATAGATGTCGTTGGTATTGGTGACGTTGCCCGTAATACCAAACGCCACGAAGTAGTCGCCCGTTGTCTGCACGGAGAAGCTGAGCGAGACGGATTTCTTGTTCATGCTTGTAACGTCGTCGGGGATAGCTTCCTGCATGAGAGATTCGCCGAGGCCTTCGATGGTAGGTTCAGAGGCGAGACGCACGTTGAGCAGGCGTGTTTCATCGCCGTGGTTCTTCGTCCAAGTGTCGAAGGTGATTTGGTAAGCCTTTCCGGCCTCGAAGTGGAAGGCGGGAGTAACGGCCCATGCATTGACGGGCTCCCCGCGTCCCCAATAGTTCAGGGCATTGGAGGAGATACCCCAGTTACGTGTAGAGGAGCTTCCGACAGGCGTGGTAGCGTTGAAGAGCGAGAAAAACTTGATGTCAGCCTGAGAGTCCAGTGGGTTCTCGTAGGGTAGCGAAGCCGTTCCGCCGCCGATAACTTCAGGAGAAGTGATACCGAAGGAGGTCTGCTCGCGGTAGACGGTGGCAACAGTATATTTGTAGGCGCCGAGGCCGTCGAGGTTTTCGTCCACATAGGGGAGTGCGCCTTTCCAGTTTTCTTCGAGCGTTACGGAAGTACCGCCGTCTTTCACGCGCGAGATTCTGTATCCGAGTTCGGCGGGGGGCAGGTAACCGTTGTTGGTACCGGTGGCGGGAGCAGTCCATGAGAGTTCCACGTTTCCTCCGACCACAGTAGCGGTAAGGTTTGTGACGTTACCGGCGGCGGTATCCGGGCCAATCCAAATCATCGACGTGCCGTTGCCGGTAGCCTTGGTTGTCCCTGTGGCGTCGTAGGCCAGCACGATGTACTTATATTTACCGGGTTCGGTAATTGAAGTATCGGTATAGGAACCGTCGCTGCCGGGTTCGGCGGACATTTCTGTCTGGCCGATGAAGTTATCGTCGCTGGAGGATGCGACTCCGGTCACGCGGTATATTTTGGCGCCGAGGGGACCGGACAGTGAGCCCCCTTCGCTGTTGAGAGTGGGATATTTCCAAGTAATGGTAGCGGTCATTGCGCCGTCAGCACCGGCCGTAGCCACCATCTGCGTAGGCTGCGTGGGAAGCGTCTGCACTTCCTCTATCTCGAAGCTCTTGAACAGACAGTTCCCCTTGAAACTTCCCGAGGTAAGGTGAAAACCGAAATATACCACGCCATCTTCAGTGGCAGTGAATCTTCCGGCTTCGGTAACCCATGATGCGGTAGGATCTACATCCATGGCTGAGAAGATGTCGTTGCTTTGGGCATCGACTGTCTGTGCAGCCCCGTAAGTCACCGTATAGTTCTGTTTGTCACTGGAGTAAGTGCTGGAGCCGCGCATCTTCACCGTAACGGAGTATGTTTTTCCAGCCTGAACTGTTACTGCCGGGGAGATGACCCAGTCGTTGGCGGCACTGTTTCTGTTCTCGGTGTACTTGAAGCAGGGGTCACCGTCGTTTGCGTCGAAGACAAACTGGTTGCTGCCGCCGTCTTTGTTGGCGTCTATGGTCTCCCATTGGTCGGCTGTTTCCACAGTCGGCGACAGGGTGCAGGGAGGCGTTTCGGCACTCCACGCCGCGGCGGAGAATATCGCCGTCGCAGCGATTGTAAGGGTAATTTTATTCATATATTATTACAGTTAGTGAATATAGTTTAAGTGTTTTAGAAGGAGAGGGAGCGGGGCTTATAGGAATTATAAGATGTACAAATTTTATAAGAGCTATAAGCCCCGACGGGGGTAAGACAGACCGGGAGGCCTATCCTCCATATTCGTCGCTTTTACTTCACGAGTACTTTGAGGGTTGCGCGGGGGGTGCGCAGCAGGTAGATGCCACCTTCGAGCGGGAGGAAGCCGCTGCAGCCGGTGGTTACTATACGTCCGTCAAGAGTGTAAACGTCTATGGCATGGGCGCTTTCGATGCCGCCGTCAACCACCTTGACGCCTTCGGCTTCGAGCTCTTCTATGCCGGAGAGCTTCACGGTAAAGGCAACGGTCGCGGGGTCGGATTCACCCTCTTCGTAGACGGCCGTCACGGTTGCGGTATAAGAGCCGTCGGCAAGCTGCGCGAGGCGGTAGGAGGTAGCGGAAGTTTCGCCGCTCTTCTCGCCGTTCAGGGCCACGGAGAAATGCTTGAAGACGGGTTCCTTGGCGGAGGCGCGGCGCTTCGAGGCGGTCTGCGGCAGGCCGATATAAATGTCGTCGACCATAAACCAGAAGCCGTTTTCCTCCGTGCAATAGTTGATGCAGACATACTTGGCGGCGGCGGGGATGGCATACTCCCTGAGCTTCCACGAGTCGTCGGTGTTGGTCACGGACTCGGGTTCGTCGCTGAGCCAGATGAAGTCGGCCGGCTTATTGCCTGTGGTAGAGTAACCTACGCGGAACTTCTCGGTGTTCCAGAGCGGGCCCCAGAAGTCACCTGCTTCCTGACCCTCGAAGTCGGGGTCGGCCTTGCAGTAGAACGAGAACACGAAGTCGCGGCCGTAATCGAGTTTCGGCGAGATGAGGTAGTCGTCGGGCTTGGGAGCGGGGCGCGTGCCGTCGCCGGCGGCGAAGTTGCTCTTGAAGAGGAGGTACTTCTCGCCCGAATGGGCGGGATTCGGCGTATAGACGTATGAGCCCAGCTCGTAGGGGTTCATTATCATGGCGGCCAGCGGTTGGCCGTCGGTGGGATAAGGCATGTCGGCATAGTCGGAGGTATAGGGCTTGCCGCCGTCGCCGTCCACATAGCTCCAGGCCACGCGGCCCGAGGGGTTGAGCACGAAGTCGGGATACGACTCCCAGTCTTCGCTTATAGCGGTTTTCAGGCCGGGTTCGTCGGGTTCGTCGCCGCCGCCCTGGCCGTTATCGAAGGCCCAGCTGAGCGTCACGGAGCCGTCGCCGTTATTTACCGAAGCCTGCAGGTTCGTCACGGGTTTCAGTTCCGGATCGGGACCGGGACCCGGGTCTTCGCCGCCGGTACGGTCTACTGTAACATCGGTGATATAGAGGTTATACTGCCCCTTGGGAGAGGTGGCGTGGAAACCGATGCGGTACGTTCCGTCCTCGGCCGGAGCGGGGAGGTCAAGGGTGTCGAAGCGGCCGTCGCCGTCCTGCGTGGTATAACTCTTCAGTACCTGGGGCTCGCCACCTTCGGCACGGTAGACGGCCTCGAAGGTCTCCTTGTAGTTGGCGTTGGAGCCGCGGTAGTTGAACTTCAGCGAATAGGTGGAACCCTTCTTCAGGGCCAGCGGCGGCGACCAGAGGTAGTCGTCGGCGGTCTGGTTGTTGTCGTAGCTGTACATGGCGAAACCGTCGTAGTCCTTGAGTCCGCGCTGCTTCCAGCTCCATGTGGAGCCGCCGTTGCGGTCGTCGACAGTCCATGTGTCGAACACGGACTGGTCCTTGAAGAGGCAGTTATACGGGAACTCGGCGATGACATTGCCCAGCTCTATCTCCACGGATGAGGCTTCGGGGCCGCGTCCGTCGGCGGTATAGGGAGTCACGACGTAGCGGTAGCGGCTCATGGTAGTGACTGTACGGTCGGTGAACTCGCACTTGTCCAGACCTGCGGCCACGAGGGTGTTTCCGGGCATGCGCACCACGTCGTAGCGCAGCGAGGCGCTGTCCACCCATCCGCCGTGCAGGCCGCCGTCGGGAGCGGTCCATACTACCAAGGCCGAGCCGTCGTCGTTGCGGCCTATCCCCACGTCGGTAACTGCGTCAGGCACGTCACGTCCGGCCCACGTAGTCACGCACTTGGCAAGGCCGTCGCCCAGGGCGTTCTTCACGGTCACGGTATAGGTCACGGCGCCGCTTTGACCGGGGTCGTCGGCATATTCGAGCGAGGCGCCGGGCTGCGCCGATGTCCATGTCTTTACCACTTCTTGCCCGCGCTTAAGGGTAACGCCGGTTACGCTGGGGAGGTTGGTACCGCCGAAGGTTTTCGTGGGCAGTGTAAAGGAGACGGTGGTGCGTGTGGCGCCGGAGGCATCGTGTGTGGCGGCGAGGTCGGCTACTCCGGCGGGAGCCCCGCTTCCGGGAGTGGCATATTCGAGTGCGAGGCCGGCCAGGCGGCTGTCGGTGCCGAGCAGCCCCGCCACTTCGGTTTCGGCCGTCCGCGGGTTCACCAGGCAGAGGTCGGACAGTGCCGTGGAATAGTCGGCCGCCCAGTATATCATGTCGGTAGTGGGGTCGTAGTCCATGGTCTGGAGGCGCTGTGCGGGACGGCGTCCGGTGTCTCCGACGCGCACCTCGGCCCAGTCGTTGTCGCGGTCCAGCTTCACGAGGTATCCGTTGGCGTCGATGGCGAAGAGGTTGCCGTCAAGGTCGCAGGTCAGCGTCAGGTAGCAAGGATTGTTCATGGCGGCGTTGGCCCAGTCTATGAACTGCTTTACGCGCGTAGCCACACCGGTGGTCAGCGACACCTCGTAGAGGGCGGAATACTCGAACTGTAGCGCCGTCAGGAAGTCGTCGGTATAGAACTCGCGGGCTATGGCGTAGCACTTCCCGTTCTTGCGGTCGTAGGCCATGTCGTTGAATATGAAGGCCTTGTCTTTCCAGTCGGCGATGTCGGTGACGGCACCGGTCTGCGGATCTACGGTAGAGAGGGCGAGCGGCTGCATGTCCTGCGAGGCGGCATCGTCGTGGAAACGGTAGAAGAAGTAACCGTCGGGGGTCATCACCCCGGCGTATGCCTTGTCGGTAAGGCGGAAAAGGGAAGTTAGGTTCATCGGGGCGTCGGCCGAGAAGCGGACGAGGCCGAGGGGCAGCTCGCCACGGTCGCGCACCACCCATCCGAGAGCGGGCGCGGGGGGCACCAGGGCGGCGGCGCGCATCATGCGTTGGCGGAGGCGTTTCGCGGCTCCGTCGCCGGTCATTGCCGAAGGCTGTGCCGAGGCGGGAAGTATGCAACCCAAGGCCAGGCCGGCGGCAAGAGATGTCAGAAGAAATTTATTCATAATCAGAGTGTTAGAAGGTACCAATATAAATACGGAGTATTATCGTAAAATAGTGGAAAATATTCCGGAAACCTATTGAAATGCAAATTTAGCAAATTTTTCTGAAAAAGGGATAAAGCAGAGGCAGATTTTTTGCAGAAGTCTATCTGCCTCTTTATGGAACGCAGGCACGGATGTCTTCGTTCCATAATCACCCACGCATCTTTTTTTACGAAAGTTTTTGTTAATTCAAAAAATAGTATCTTTGCAACGTGTTTCCATCTTCCCGAAGAATGACGATTCCACACCCCCGATAACCGCCCCTTTATATACCGAAAAAATACATAATAAATAAAAACTCAAGCATAAAAAAACTCTTTACTTTAGCAGTCGCATGTCTGGTAACGGCAGGAGTCCGGGCAGAGCGCCCGGCGGAACCTTCTGACTTTACCCTGACGTTCTCGATCGAGAACGGACAGCCCGTAGTGTCCGGGTCGCTGAAAGCACCGACTACTTTCTATTATCCCGAGGACCCGCTTACGGGCCTCGACCGCATCGAGATAACGCGCTCAAGTTATGAAGTCGGGGAGAGCGACGAGCCTGTCTACACCATCGAGAATCCTACACCAGGTTCGACTTACACTTTCACCGACGAATGTGACCTCCCGCTACAGTTGGGTTACAGCTACACCTATTACGCCCGTGCATACCTTGGCACCGAGTCGAGCTATTCCTGCTACAAACAGATTTTTATCGGTTACAAGCCCGCGTCTCCCTCCGTGAGCATTGCCACGGCCGACCGCGGAGAAGGACCTGTCACTCTCACCATGGTTGCCCCGGTCAACGACAGTAATGGGAATCCGCTCCCGGTATCCCTGACAAGACTCGTGGTTAAAGAATACATTTCCTACGGCAACGAGCAGGAGCGGTACGCGGTAGAAAACCCGGTGGGAGGCCAGACCTATACGTGGGTCAACCCCGACGTAACGTCCGGCACCACATACAGATACCGTGTATACGCCGAGTGCGAATACGGCACGAGCGACAGCAACTCGGCAGAGATACTGGTCGGCACCGACGTTCCCTCCGACCCCCGCAACCTCACGGTTACAATCGGCGAGGACGGAGCCGCTACCCTAAGCTGGGAAGCTCCGCAGAAAGGGCGCAACGGCGGGTGGATAGACCCTGCTGCCGTAAGGTATAAGATTCAGCGCAGCGCCGGCTCTTATGTTACCCTCGAAGACAGCTTCGAAGGAACCACATACGTTGACCCCCTCGCAGACCTGGCTTCCCCCCAGAATGTGTCATGGCGGATCACTGCCCTCAACGACTCCGGTGAAGGCGGATACGCATATACTGCCGATTATCTTGTAGGTCCGGCTGCCTCGCTGCCTTTCATCGAGAATGTTTCCAAGGAGTATCTCCCCTTTTTAAAAAAACAACGACAACACATTAATAATATAGACACTGACATGAAACAGATACTAATCCTCGGCACGGCGCTCCTCGGCCTGACGGCCATGGCCCAGACTCCCGTTCCCGCCACCGCGGAGCAGGGTAAAGTAATGGCCCCGCAGTCAGCGCAGGTATGCGCCGAAAAGACCGAAAAGGCAACTGCCGGAACGGAAGCCACGAAAGCATCGCGCCCGCAGCGCACCGGCCCGTCTGGCTCAACCGTCTACGGTTACCTCTCTTACCGCAACACCGACGACTTCGTGCCCGGACTTTATGAAATCAACACCCTGGGCGAGAGCACACGCCTCTGGGACTACGAGTTAGCCTCGCAGTACGCCAACCTGCGCGGAATGTGGTTCCGCGGCGGCAAACTCTGCGGATACGCCGTTATCTCCGTAGGGGGCGACGAAATGGTTGCCGGGGTGGCATACCAGGAACTCGACCTGCGTTCCGGCACCGTCACCAAGAGCACGCTGCTCGACATAGAAACCTCGATGATGCCCTACATGATGAGCTCGGCCTACAATCCGGCCGACGACTATATCTACGGTTTCGGCAAGACGGGCGACTTCGATTCGGACATTTACGCCTTCAAGCGCGCCAAAGCCTCCGACCCCTCGCAGGTAGAGGTGATCCGGGAACTGGGCACGGCCGGGGAGCGCTGCCCCTCTTTCTGCTACAGCCCGGTGGACAAATGCTTCTACGGAGTGACGGTAGGCGGCAGCTTCGTGAGGATGGACACCGCCGGCAACGCCGAGGAGCTCTTCACCGTCCCAATTGACCGTCTGGCCACGAGCACCTCTGGCCTCACCTTCTCCCCCTACGACGGCTGCCTGCTGTG
This sequence comes from Porphyromonadaceae bacterium UBA7180, assembly GCA_002491165.1. Classification (GTDB taxonomy): domain Bacteria; phylum Bacteroidota; class Bacteroidia; order Bacteroidales; family Muribaculaceae; genus Lepagella. The sequence goes on along the minus strand of DKVK01000061.1, from coordinate 3,448 downwards.
GAATCCCGCCGTCTATGAAACCAAATCCTCGCTCTACGCCGTTTATCCCGGCGAAAAACGGGTGGAACTCCTCAAGACCTTCCCGGTGGACCAGCAGTTCAACGGCTTCGTCACCGACGACGTCAGGCTCGACACGAGCGCGCCGCAGCCCCCCGCGGTTACCTCGGTGGACTTCGAGGGACCGTCGCTCTCCGGTTCCGTAAGTTTCATGATGCCCGACAAGCTCCACGACGGGACACCCGTCACCTCGGCCATGAACTGGAGCCTGAAAGGTAACGGACGAGAACTCGCCTCCGGCACCGCTCAGCCCGGCCAGGCCGTGACACGGCAACTCTCAGACCTCGCACAGGGTGACTATACACTACGCGTGGAAGCCACGCACGACGGCCATACGGGTTATCCTGGCGTAGCTCACCGCTACATAGGACACGACACCCCGGAGGCGCCCGGCGCAGTAACGCTGACGCCGCAGGGCGTCTCATGGCAACCCTCGGCGCGCGGAGTGCACAACGGCTATCTCGACCTCGCGCAGATAAAATATGAAGTCAGCATCAACGGCACCAAGGTAGGGGAAACGCCCTCGGCTTCGCTGGCATACACGCTCCCGGATGACGCACCGATGGACGCCTACCGCGCCACCGTGATCGCCTCGGCCAACGGTCTCACCTCCGAACCCGCTACCTCGGAGAAGCTCGTGATGGGCCGTCCCTTCGACCTCCCCTATACCGTAATCCTCACCGCCGAACAGGCCGACCTGGTAGTGACGCAAAACCGCGACGGCAGCCCCGAGTTCGGCGAATGGCGATTCGTGGAAGACTGGGGCGGAGTGGCCTGCTTCGCCTCCGGATGGAGTTACGAGCAACCCGACGACTGGCTGATACTCCCCGCCGTAAACATCCCCGACAACTCCGTGGCCTATAAGGTTACGGCAGAGGCAGCGCGCGGAAGCAGCATCGGCAGCCGCGAATACTTCGAGATCTGGGTGGGAACGGAGCCGGACGCGGACGCCATGACCATCCCCGTGCTCTCCAGGACACGCCCCCGCTCGCGCAACTGGGAAGACTACTCCAACGTCTTCGCCGTGCCCCGCGCCGGACGCTACTACGTGGCCATACACGGTTGCTCCGACCCCGACATGAAAGACCTCATAGTGCGTAACATACGCATAGAGGCCACCACGGAAGCCACCGCTGTGCCCGCCGCCGTCTCCGCCCTTGAAGTCACAGCAACGAGCGACGCCGACCTCACCGCAACGGTAGCATTCACCCTCCCCGACCACTACATCAACGGCGGGGAAATCCCCGCCGATACCGAGCTCAAGGCTGTGGTGAGCAGCGCCTCCACAGTAGAGGTTACCGGAACTCCAGGACAGCGCCTCTCCGCCACAGTAAGCACACAGCAGGGCGACAACACCATTACGGTACACTGCATCGCAGGCGCCCTCGAAGGGCAGGAAGCCGAAGTGATGACTTTCACGGGCCAGGACCTTCTCTCCTATATAGAGGACTACGAGGCCACGCTCAGCGAAGACAACATGAGCGCCCACCTCACGTGGAAAGCCCCTAAAGAGTCCCTTAACGGCGGATACTTCGCCACCACGGGCATCAAGTACTGGGTAGCCGAACTCCTTAACGACGGCACGATAAATCCCGACACGGAGCCGGTGCTCGCCGGTACCGACGTCTTTGAATACGACTACACACTGCCGGCCGGCACGCCGCAGGCCTTCCGTCGCATCGCCGTCATCGCCGAAAACGCCGCCGGACTATCCCCCGCACGATGGTATGCCGGTTTCGCCATGGGAACCCCCTACGCCATCCCGATGGTAGAAAAATGGGAGAACATCAACCCCTCCTACCAGCCGCTGCGCGTCACCGCTTCGGGTGAATATGCCGACGGCTCGTGGGCCTTCGGACAGCCCGAACTCGTTGACCCCTCCTTCGCGCATCCCTCAAACCCATATACCCTGGTAGGATACACCGACGCCGACCGGGCACGCCTGCGCATAACCATGCCCAAGTTCGCCACCGACGGCGGCGCAACGTACGTCCGCGCACAGTTCGACTTCTTCACCGGAGCCAACAGTGCCCGTGACATCACCATCCTCGCATCCTCGTGGGGCATGGCACCGGAAGTGATAGCCCGCATCCCGGAAGGGGACGGATGGACGCTCTGCGACGTTTTCCTGCCCGCCAAGTTCATCGGTAAGCAGTGGGTAGACCTCGCCATAGACGGATACGTGGACTCGCCCGACCACTATCTCCTGCTTTCGAGCTACACGGTAAGCGACGCCACAGGCATCGGCGGCCTTGAAGCCTCCACCTCTGCCCTCACCTTCGACGGGCGCATCCTCCGCGCCGCCGGCCTAACCCTGACGGTGGCCGACGCCACCGGCCTCACGGTAAAGACCGGCCAAGACGAGTTGGACCTCTCCACACTCCCCGCCGGCATCTACATAGCAACCGCCACCGCTGACGACGCACCCGCGCGCGCACTGAAGCTCCGCCTGAAGTAAAGAAACCGCAATTCCCGATCGAACAGGAGGTAAACACTAATCACAGTCGTTTATCTCCTGCTTTCATGTTTACAAACCTCTCACACCACCCTACATGACGTCTGCATACAGCGCTCCGGCAGACCATTGGGGTAGACTTCCATGGTCTTCGTACAAACAAGGATATATAACATTGCAATCCAAATAACAATTAAAACTGATATGACAAAACTTTCGCAGGCGAGAGGCCATACCGGGCAATCGCAAAAGTATATGGAGCGCAGGCCTCCCGGCCTGCGTTAACCAAGTCCTCGTCCAATTATGGCGATTCACTCCATGGAAACAAGGGATTTTCCAAAGCAATCCACATACGATTAAAACTGATATGTCAGTTCTTACGCAGGCCGGGAGGCCTGCGCTCCATATCAAGGGCTTACTTCCTCCGTAAAAAGAGACGGCATGTTTTGATAGTTTTAGCTCATTTAGCTATATGAAAAGAGAGACAGCAACCGGTGTTACAGTCTCTTGAAAAGGGGGCGGCTGCGTGCTCTTCCTCTTTCGCCCAAGATATTAACCTGCTCATCGGCATGATGAGGTTTCTATTCTCCATCTTTAACAGGATGGCTATTAGAGTAGGCAAAGTAAGTAGGGTTTACTGAAAAATCAACA
>DKVK01000061.1:0-144 GCA_002491165.1 Porphyromonadaceae bacterium UBA7180 | reverse complement strand
AGCTATATGAAAAGAGAGACAGCAGTTTTGCGCTATCGTCTCTCTGATAAGGTGGCGGTTGCCTGCTCTTCTGCTTTCGCCCAGGATATCAACTCGGGCATCGGCACGACGAGGTTTCTTTTCTCTATCTTTGATAGGTTGGTT